>NZ_JBFUIL010000007.1:0-140281 GCF_056401895.1 Sphingomonas sp. P4_D12
CCCCCACCCGGCCTCCCAATCAGGATATTCTATGGGAGGCCGGGTGGGGGAGCGGGCTGGCACCGCTACCGCGCGGCAGCGCGAACAAAAACACGCGATTGACTCGGTTGCTGCACCGCGTCACAGCATTGCTCTAGTCGCTGACGACGCGGGAGAGCGCAGGGAGACCTGCCGCCGAAGGAGCAACCGCCCCGGAATCTCTCAGGCAAACGGACCGCGTTTGTCGACAGCGACGCTCTGGAAAGCGTGCGGGGGCGATGCATCCGTGCCACCGAAGGGGTAAGCTGCGCCGTCAGGCGTGGTGAAAGCTCTCAGGTTCCGTGACAGAGGGGGCGGCGGATATTCGGTCCTCACGGGCCGTTGTCGCGCCGTCATCTGTTATCGGGAGACCTGGGGTGAGCGACGAAGCCGAAACCGAGATCGAACTGCAGACGCTCCCGCTCGATGCCTGGCATCGCGCCCGCGGCGGGCGGATGGTGCCGTTCGCCGGCTATCACATGCCGGTCCAGTATGAAGGCATCATGGCCGAGCATCTGTGGGTGCGCGACTCGGCCGGGCTGTTCGACGTCAGCCATATGGGCCAGCTGCTGCTGTCGGGCGACAATCTCGACGACGAGCTGGAGAAGCTGATCCCCGCCGACGTGAAGGGCGTGACGCTCGGCCAGCAGAAATATTCGCTGCTGCTCGCCGAAAATGGCGGCATCCTCGACGATCTGATGTTCAGCCGCTGGCCGGGCGGCATCTACATGGTCGTCAACGGCGCGGTGAAATACGAGGATATCGCCCATCTGCGCGAGCATCTGCCCGACGAGATCACCATCAACCATCTCGACGACCGTGCGCTGCTCGCGTTGCAGGGACCCAAGGCGTTCGACGTCCTCAAGCGCCACACGACCGGCGACTATCCGCTCGACGTCCTGGTGTTCATGAAAGGCGGCCGGTTCGAGATCGCGGGCGTCGACGCTTATATCAGCCGCTCGGGCTATACCGGCGAGGACGGGTTCGAAATCTCGATCCCGGCCGATGCGGCGGAAAAGATCGCCGATCTGCTCTGCGGCGAACCCGAGGTGAAGCCGATCGGCCTGGGCGCGCGTGATTCGCTGCGGCTCGAAGCCGATCTGCCGCTCTACGGCCACGACCTCGATCCCGAGACGACGCCACTGATGGCGGCGCTCGGCTTCGCGGTCGCCAGCAAGCGCCGCCGCGAGGAAGCCAATTACCCCGGCGCCGCGCGCATCCTGCTCGAACGCGAGCAGGGGCCGGTAGTGAAGCGCGTCGGCCTGCTGGTCGAGGGGCGCCAGCCGGTCCGCGAAGGCGCCGCGGTGCTCGACGCCGACGGTTCGGAAGTCGGCAAGGTCACTTCGGGCGGCTTCGCCCCCACGCTCGGCGCGCCGATCGCGATGGCCTATGTGCCCGCCGCGATGGCGGAAGTCGGCACCCGCATCCAACTCAACCAGCGCGGCAAGGTCCATGAAGCGACCGTCGCCGCGATGCCCTTCGTTCCCCACCGCTACGTCAGAGGAAGCAAATAATGCGCTACTTCACCGAAGATCATGAATGGGTCGATGTCGATGGCGATATCGGCACCGTCGGTATCACCGATTATGCCCAGGGCCAGCTCGGCGACATCGTGTTCGTCGACGTCCCCGAAGAGGGCAAGGCCGTCACCAAGGGCGACGAGGCCGCGGTGGTCGAATCGGTCAAGGCCGCGTCGGACGTCTATTCGCCGGTTTCCGGAACGGTCATCGAGGGCAATGCCGAGCTCGCCGACAATCCCGGGCTGGTCAACGAGGACGCCGATGGCGAGGGCTGGTTCTTCAAGCTGACCCTGAGCGATCCGAGCGAACTCGAAGGCCTGATGGACGAAGCGAAGTACGACGCGTTCGTCGCGAAGCTGTGATTTCAGGCGTCGCCCCGGCGGAGGCCGGGGCCGCTTCGTGATGGAGCGCGCCGGCCAAAACCTAGCGGCCCCGGCCTCCGCCGGGGCGACGGGAAACTGAATGCGCTACCTGCCCCTGACCCAGCCCGATCGAGAGGCGATGCTCGCCACGATCGGCGCCAAGACGATCGATGACCTGTTCGTCGACGTGCCTGCGATCGCCCAGCTCGACGGGCCGATCCGCGATCTGCCGATGCATGCCTCGGAACTGGCGGTCGAACGCCACATGACCAGGTTGGCGAAGAAGAATCTCGCGGCGGGCGACGCGCCGTTCTTCCTCGGCTGCGGGGCGTATCGCCATCACGTGCCGGCCTCGGTCGATCACCTGATCCAGCGCGGCGAGTTCCTGACCGCCTATACGCCGTACCAGCCCGAGATCGCGCAGGGCACGCTGCAGATGCTGTTCGAGTTCCAGACGCAGGTCGCGCGCCTGCTCGGGACCGATGTCGCCAATGCCTCGATGTACGACGGCTCGACCGCGTGCTGGGAAGCGATCGGCATGGCGCGGCGCATCACCAAGCGCGGCAAGGCGATCCTGTCGGGCGGGCTCCACCCGCATTACGTCTCGGTCGCCAAGACGATGGCCAAATATACCGGCGATCATCTCGAAACATCGTTGCCGACGCTGTCCGCGGACACCGATATCGATAGCCTGATCGCGGCAATCGACGACGATACGTCGTGCGTCGTAGTGCAATATCCCGACATTCTCGGCCGCATCGCCGACCTCCGCCCGCTGGCCGATGCGGCGCACGCCAAGAAGGCGCTGCTGATTGCGGTGGTGACCGAGCCGGTCGCGCTCGGCGCGCTCAAGTCGCCGGGCGAGATGGATGCCGACATCGTCGTGGGCGAAGGCCAGTCGATCGGCGTCGGACTGCAATTCGGCGGCCCTTATGTCGGCCTGATGGGCTGCAAGGACAAATATATCCGCCAGATGCCGGGGCGCTTCTGCGGCGAGACCGTCGATGCCGAGGGCAAGCGCGGTTTCGTGCTGACGCTCTCGACCCGCGAGCAGCATATTCGCCGCGAGAAGGCGACGTCGAACATCTGCACCAATAGCGGGCTCTGCGCGCTGGCTTTCTCGATCCACATGACCTTGCTCGGCGAAGCGGGTTTGCGCGCACTCGCTGTGACCAACCATGCCGGCGCGGTCGCCGCGGCGGAGCGGCTGGCCAAGGTGCCGGGGGTCGAGCTGGTCAATGACGGTTTCTTCAACGAATTCACGCTCAAGCTGTCCAAGGAAGCCCGACCGATCGTTCGCGCGTTGGCCGACAACGGCATCCTGGCCGGCGTGTCGCTCGGGCGGCTCTACCCGGACGTCGCCGATCTCGCCAACGGGCTGGTCGTTGCGGTCACCGAAACCACCACTACGGAGGACGTCGAGACGCTTGCCTCCGCGCTCGAGGAGGCGCTGGCATGAGCAATATCAACCAGAGCGGCTGGCGCCCGACCACGCCTGAAGCTGGTCAAGGATCGAGCGGGACCTTCACCGGCAACCGCGCGCTGATGCTCGAAGAGGCGCTGATCTTCGAGATCGGCTCGACCGAGACGACCGGTGTCGAAGTCGCCGAGCCGGCCAAGGTCGCCTCGCGGCTGGGCGGACTTGAGCGCAGCGCGCCGATCGGCCTGCCGGGCCTGTCCGAGCCCGAAGCGGTGCGGCATTATACCCGGCTCAGTCGCCAGAATTACGCGATCGATCTCGGCCTGTTTCCGCTCGGATCGTGCACGATGAAGCACAATCCGCGCTTGAACGAGAAGATGGCGCGGCTGCCCGGTTTCGCTGACGTCCATCCGCTCCAGCCGGTCGATACCGTGCAGGGCGCGCTAGGCGTGATCAACGAACTCGCGGTATGGCTGATCGAGCTCACCGGCATGCACGGCGTCGCAATGACTCCCAAGGCGGGCGCGCATGGCGAATTGTGCGGCATCCTGTGCATCAAGGCCGCGCTCGAAGCGAAGGGCGAGGGGCACCGCAAGGTCATCCTGGTTCCCGAATCGGCGCACGGTACCAACCCGGCCACCGCCGCGTTCGCCGGCTATGCCGTCGAGGACATTCCCGCGACCGCCGAAGGCCGCGTCGATGTCGAGGCGCTCAAGGCGCGGCTGGGCCCCGATGTCGCTGGCGTGATGATCACCAACCCCAATACCTGCGGCTTGTTCGAGCGCGAGATGAAGACGATCTCGGACGCGGTTCACGCGGCCGGCGGGTTCGTCTATTGCGACGGCGCCAATTTCAACGCGATCGTCGGGCGGGTGCGTCCGGGCGACCTCGGCATCGATGCGATGCATATCAACCTGCACAAGACCTTCTCGACCCCGCATGGCGGCGGTGGACCGGGCTCCGGGCCGGTGGTGTTGTCGGAGGCATTGTCGCCTTACGGGCCCTTGCCGTTCACCGAGCGCCATGCCGACGGGCACATCACGCTGGTCGAGGAGGAAACCGTCGGCGACCGCCATCCGCACAGCTTCGGACGGATGTGCGCGTTCAATGGCCAGATGGGGATGTTCACCCGCGCGCTGACCTATATCCTCAGCCACGGTGCCGACGGCCTGCGCCAGGTCGCCGAGGATTCGGTGCTCAACGCCAATTACATCCTGCGCAGCCTGGAAGACACGCTCGACGCGCCGTTCGCAGCCTCCGGCCCGTGCATGCACGAGGCGATCTTCTCCGACGACGGCCTGCCCGAGGGGTTCTCGACGATCGACATCGCCAAGGGGCTGATCGACGAGGGCTATCATCCGATGACGATGTACTTCCCGCTCGTCGTCCATGGCGCGATGCTGGTCGAACCGACCGAGACCGAATCGAAGGCGGCGCTCGATCAGTTCATCGGCGCGCTGCGCTCGGTGGCGGAGCGGGCCAAGGCGGGTGACGAGTCGCTACGTTCGGCGCCGCATTTCGCCCCGCGCCGCCGCCTCGACGAGACGCTCGCGGCGCGCAAGCCGGTGCTGGTGTGGAAGGATCCGGAGCTGGCGCAAGCGGCCGAATAGGGCTAGCGCGAGAGTGAGTTAGGTTGCTATGACAGTCTCCGGGGTTTCTCGGGGACTGTCATGCAGCAGCAACAGCTTATCAGTTACGCCGTCACCACAGTCGTCGTTGTAGCATTGCTGGCATTCCGCTTGCGGCGGATGAGCCAATTGCGCCGATTGCGGCTGGAGACGCTCTGGATCGTTCCGGCGATCTATCTGATCTTCGCCGGGGTGATGTTCTATCAGTTTCCGCCGACGGCGATCGGCTGGGCAATCAGCGCCGCGGCCTTGCTCGCCGGCGCCGCGATCGGCTGGCAGCGCGGCAAGATGATGCAGATCCACGTCGATCCCGAAACGCATGTGCTCAACCAGAAGGCGTCACCTGCGGCGATGATCTTCATCGTCGTCCTGATCGCGGTGCGCATGAGCGCCAAGACCATTCTGGCGAGCGGGGTGGGGAACGGCTTTCACATCAGCGCGATGCTGGTCACCGATGTGCTGATCGCCTTGGCCCTGGGGCTGTTCGCGGCCACGCGGCTGGAGATGTTCGTGCGTGCCCGCCAGATGCTCGACGAGGTGCGCGGGGCTCGGGCCTAAGCCGCGCCTAGTCCGCGATCGCCTCGCGCACCTGCGGGTGGCGTGCGACGCGGTGCTCGCGCCAGACGATGTACAGGCCGCTGGCGACGATCACCGGCGCGCCGACCCAGGTCCATGGGGTCGGCAGCATGCCGAACAATACCCAGCCATAGAGTGTCGCCCAGATCAGGCTCGAATAGTCCATCGGCATCACCGCGGAGACCGGCGCGTATTTGAGCGCGGCGGTGAAGGCGATCTGGCCGAGCCCGCCGACCAGGCCCATCGCGATCAATACCGCGAAGGTCGTGGCGTCGTGGCCATGCGCGTAGAACGGATAGATCAGCGTCAGCGGCACCATCGACAGCGACGAGAACCAGAACACCGTCGTGACCGGCGCGTCGACCTTGCCGATCTGGCGGAGCTGGATCGCGACCAGCGCGACGAACACCGCCGAGGTGAGCCCGACCAGTGCGCCGCCGATCGGGAAATGCCCGCTGCCCGGTTGGGTGACGATCAGCACGCCGAGGAACCCGGCGGCCACCGCGCCCCAGCGATGCCAGCCGGTCGGTTCCTTGAGCACCAGCGCGCCCAATATTGTCGCGAAGATCGGGACGGTGAAGGCCAGGGTGGTTGCCTCGGCCAGCGGCAGCAACAGTATCGCGCCGAAGTTGAATACCATGCCGGTCAGTCCGACCGTGGCGCGGATCACCTGACCGCGCACCGCGCGCGACTGCACCGCGCCCAGGCCCGGGCCCGGGCCCGCGACCATCATATAGGCGAGCACTACCGGCACGGCGGCGCCCTGACGGAAGAACATGATCTCGGCGAGGTTGGCGCCACGCGTCTCGGCGACCTTGATCAGCGCGGACAGGCTGGACAGCAGGAACACCGCGAGCAGCCGCATCGCGATGCCCAGCATCACGCGATCGTTATTTTCCTGCGCCGCTGCCCCCATATCATTGCCATGCGCCGCGCCGTCGCGCAGCACAAGGCGGCGGTCAGGGCTTGGCTGCGACGGTTTGGACCATGAAAGCGGTGAAATTATCTGCTCGGGCGTCGGGCAATGCGTCGATTCCCTGCAGCAACGCGAGACCTGCGCCACACTCGGCTTTGTCGGGCAGTGATGTTCCTGCCAGCAGCTTATCGACGTCGTCCTGATTCGACCTAACCTGCGCCGCTCTCGACATGATCGCCTTGACGTCCTCTACGCCCGGCTTGGCCACGGTGCGCTTTACCGATTGGTCCCGTCCGGCTGCCGCGGTCGTCCAGGTCTTGATCTGAAACTCCGTCATCGCCGTCTTAACCGCCGACGTGGCTTTGGGCAGGTTGATGACGCCAGTGGTGAAATAGGCAGCGCACGAGGCGGCATCGTCGATCTGCAACGCCTGCAGCGCCGCGATTTCCGATTTGCGATAGTCGGACAGCGACGCATGCGGGGCCTCTCCGATTTCGCCAAGGTGCCGCTTCATCGCCGCGAGCAGATAGGCGCGTCCGCCGCTGACGATATCCTGTTTGCTCTGGAATTCGGCGCCGCGCCGCGCGAGCTCATTGGTCAGACCGTCGAATTCGCTCGGATAGGTTTTCTGTAGCGTCTTGAAGAGCGGACCACTCTGCGGATCGTTCAGCAGCTGTGACTGTGCCGCCAACGGCGTCATCGGTGGCAGGCCGCCAAAAATCCCAGCCAGTCCACCGCACATCTTCAGGACGAAGGCGCCGCCGATAAGGATCATCGCCACGGCACCGTATTTGACGCCCTGATAGCCGTCAGACCGCTCGTTATAGCTCATAGAGTCCCCCCTTGCCCCGCAACAGCGTAAGGGACGCACTGGCCTTTCGGCAAGAGCAGGCGCTTGGACCGGGCAGACTTTCCCGCTATCCGCCCCCGTCATGATCAAGCACGCTTTATCCGTCACCCGCGCCGAGAACTTCGCGGAATGGTATCAGACCGTCATCGCCGAGGCCGATATGGCCGAGGAAAGCGGGGTCCGCGGGTGCATGGTCATGCGGCCATGGGGCTACGGCATCTGGGAACGCATGCAGCGCCTGATCGACGACCGCATCCGCGCGCTCGGTTACGACAACACCTACTTCCCGCTGTTCATTCCGCTTTCCTATTTCGAAAAGGAAGCGGAGCATGTCGAAGGCTTTGCCAAGGAAATGGCGGTCGTCACGCACCACCGCCTGATTCCCGACGGCAAGGGCGGGCTGGTGCCCGATCCCGCCGCCAAGCTCGAAGAGCCGCTGATCGTCCGGCCGACCTCCGAAACCGTGATCGGCGCCGCGTTCGCGCGCTGGATCCAGTCATGGCGCGATTTGCCGGTGCAGATCAACCAATGGGCCAATGTCGTCCGTTGGGAAATGCGCACGCGCATGTTCCTGCGCACGTCGGAATTCCTGTGGCAAGAAGGGCACGCGGCCTATGCCTCGGCCAAGCAGGCGAAAGCGGAGACGGCCAAAGCGCTCGAACTCTATCGCTCGTTCGCCGAGGAATGCGTCGCGATGCCGGTGATCGCCGGCGAGAAGCCCGAAAATGAGCGTTTCCCCGGCGCGGTCGAGACCTGGTCGATCGAGGCGATGATGCAGGACGGAAAGGCGCTCCAGGCGGGCACCAGCCACTTCCTTGGCACCCATTTCGCCGAGGCGCAGAACATCCGCTTCCAAAACACCGAGGGGCAGTTCGAGCCGGCCAACACGATCAGCTGGGGCATGTCGACGCGCATGGTCGGCGGCCTGATCATGACGCATGGCGATGACGACGGGCTGCGCGTGCCGCCGCAGGTCGCGCCGTGGCAGATCGTGATCGTGCCGATGCTGCGCGACAATGACGAGGATGCCGCGCTGATCGATTATTGCCAGGGCATCCGGGAGGCATTGGTCAAGGAAAGTGCGTTCGGCGAGCCGCTGCGCGTGCTGCTCGACCTCAAGGCGACCAAGTCGACCACCAAGCGCTGGAGCTGGATCAAGAAAGGCGCGCCGATCGTGATCGAGGTTGGCGGGCGCGACATGGCGGGGGGCAACGTCTCGCTGATCCGCCGCGACGCGCTCTATCGCGAGGACGGCAAGCTCGACAGCGCTGTCGTGACGAAGAACGGCTGCGTGGCGCAGGCGGCCGCCTTGCTGACCGAGATCCAGCACGGTCTCTACATACAGGCGAAGCTGCGGCTGGACGGCAATATCGCGACCGACGTGACCGACATGGACGGGCTGAAGGCGTTCTTCGCGGAGGGCGTCGAAAGGCCGGGTTGGGTGCTGGCGCAATGGTCGAAGCCGAGTGGTGCCGATCTCGACAAGGTCGAGGAGCAATTGAAGGCGCTCAAGCTGACCCTGCGCAATACGCCGCGCGATTCGGCGCCGGCTGACGGTCCGTGCATCTTCACCGGCGCGCCGGCGGTCGAGCGCGTGCTGATTGCGCGGGCTTACTGAACATGGACGCTCACGTTCGCGGTGCGTCTGCTTTCGCAGGAGCGCCGGCAGCATGATCTGGTTCGGCGGCCAAAAACCCGACCTCGCAGCGATGACGGCGATGGGCGGAAAATCGATGCCCGGCTTGCTCGGGGTCGAATTCCTGGAAGCAGGTGACGATTGGGTGTCGGCTCGCATGCCGGTCGATCATCGCACGCATCAGCCGTTCGGGCGGTTGCATGGCGGCGCTTCGGTCGCGCTAGCGGAGACGGTCGCCTCGATGGGCGGGGCGATGACGCTCGACCCGGCCAAACAGGTCACGGTCGGGATGGAGATCAATGCCAACCATATCCGTCCGGCAATGTCGGGTTACGTCACCGCGGTCGCCAAGGCCGAATCGCTCGGCCGCACGACGCAGATCTGGACGATCCGCATCACCGACGATGCCGGCAAGCTGATCTGCCTGTCGCGCATCACGCTGGCGGTGATCGCGGTCGCCTGACGCGAAGGGTGGCCGGCCCCTCGCGCGTTGAACGCGCATGAGGGCAAGGAGGGCCACCATGCGTTGGATATTGGTGTTGATCGGGATCGCCGGCATCGTGCTGCAGCTGCCGACTAGCGCGCCAGCCGCCGATGGGCCGCTGGTGTCGCATCGGATCGGCAATCGCACATATCAATTGTTCGTTCCGCCCGGTAGCGGGCGTCGGCCCCTGGTCATCGCGCTCCATGGCGGCGGCGGCAATGGCGCGCAGGTCGCCAAATCGGCCGGGCTGATCGACAAGGCGGCGAAGGAAGGCTTCATCCTCGCGTTGCCTGAGGGATCGTCGCGCCTGGGCAAGCTCGAAACCTGGAACGCTGGTGGCTGCTGCGCTTATGCGATGCGCGAGAAGATCGACGATATCGGCTTCATCCGGTCGATGATCGACGAACTCGACCGCACGCAGCCGGTCGATCCGAAGCGCGTCTATGTCGTCGGCATGTCGAACGGCGGGATGATGGCCGAGCGCGTGGCGATCGAGCTGGGCGATCGTATTGCCGGCGCGGCGATCTTTGTCGGCGCGTTGTTCGGCAACGAGCCGCGGCCTGTAGCCGCGGTGCCGGTGCTGATCGTCAACGCCGAGAAGGACGAGCAGGTGCCCGTCGCCGGCGGGACCAGCACGACAGGCATCGTTCGGCGGTCGCAGGGCATGCCGTACAAGCCCTCGCGCTACGCCGCGACTTATTGGGCGGCCGCCAACCGTTGCACCAAGGGCCCGGTGCGGAGCGAGACGAGCGATTTTGTTCGCGAAACATGGACCGGCTGCGCCGCCGGTGCGGATGTCGACTTCTACATCATGAAGGGCGCCGAACATGGCTGGCCGGGACGCGGTCTGGGAAGGCCGGGGGTGACTCGCAATACCGGCAAGGTCGACGGTACCGCGTTGATGTGGGAGTTCTTCGCCGCGCACCGGCGCTGACGCGACAGGCGCGATTCAGGCGATGCGCAGCGTCAGCGAACGCATCATCTCGCGCTCGATCGGCTCGTCGAAGCGCGCGCCGATCAACCCGTCGGCACACCAGATCACGGTGGCGGCGATCGGCGCGCTGCGATCGAACCGGAGCGTCAGCGATTCGCCCTGCTCGGCTTCGATACGGCTTGAGAGGCGGCAGCCGTAGATCGACAGCTGGTGAAGCGCGGCTTTTCGGTGGCGTTTCACGCTGGCATGCGCGACCGAAAGGACCGGTTTCAGATCGTACTTGGCGTCAGTCGCCCGGCGGCGAAAATGCGAAAATGTCGTAGCCATCGTCCGGCCCCCGTCTGCCCTTGGAGCGGCTATGCAACAAGGCCGGTTAATGACTGACTAAACGCCGTTTTCCTGCCACCAATGGTCGACGCGATCACGCTCGGCGGTGGTCAGGTGCAGCCCGAGCTTGCTGCGCCGCATGAGAGCATCCTCGGCGGTCCGTGCCCATTCGCGGTCGCGCATCCAGCGCGCCTCGATCTCGGTCAGGCCGCCGCCCAGATCGGCGCCCATGCCGGCTTCGTCAGTCACGCCATCGAGCATGTCGCCGAGCATCGTGCCATAAGCATGCGCCATTCGCTGCGACCGATCGTCGCCAAGGAACGGCCAGGTCGCGCGGACCTGGGCGACGAACTGGTCGAAGTCGGCGATCGCGCCACCTGGAAATACCCGCGCGCGCGACACCGGACGGCGCTTTAGCCCCAGCTCCGGGCCGAGCTTGCCCATCGCGTCCTCGGCCAGATGGCGCCCGGTGGTGATCTTGCCGCCGAATACGCTCAACAGCGGCGGCCCGTCAGTGTCGAGTTCGAGCACATAATCGCGCGTCACCGCCTTGGCCTCGCTCGCGCCATCGTCGTACAGCGGACGCACGCCCGACCATTTATAGGTCACGTCGGCCGGCGTGATCTGCTTGACGAAATGATGGTTCGCGCCCTGGCACAGATAGGCGATCTCATCGTCGGTGATCTTGGCGTCTTCGGGCGCATCGACCGGAACGTCGGTCGTGCCGATCTCGGTCCCGCCTTGCCACGGAATGGCGAAGATGATGCGGCGGTCGGGCAGCTGGAGGATATAAGCGTGGTCGCCCTCATAGAGTTTGGGCACCACGATATGGCTGCCCTTGACCAGCCGGACCTTGGCCTTGCCGTCGAGGCCCAGGCGATCGAGCATCAGATGGACCCAGGGACCCGCCGCATTGACCAGCGCGCGCGCCTCGACCTTGCGGCGATTGGACAGGGTCGCGGTCCAATGGTCGCCCTCGCGCCGCGCGCTGTCGAGCGAGACCCGGGTGCAGATCTCGGCGCCATTGGCATGGGCGTCGACCGCGTTGAGCAGGGTCAGGCGTGAATCGTCGACCTGCGCGTCGGAGTAGACGAACCCGCTACTGCCGCCCTTGAGCGGCGAGATGTAGTCCTTGTCCGACGCGCGCAATCCGCGCGAGCGGGGTAGGCTCATCTTCCCGCCGAGCATGTCGTAGAGGTAGAGCCCGATCCGGACCATCCACCACGGCCGCACGGCATTCTCCTGCGGCAGGACGAAGCGCAATGGGCGGATGATGTGCGGCGCGGCGTGGACCAGCAATTCGCGCTCGCGCAACGCCTCGGCGACCAGCCGGAAGTCGTAATATTCGAGATACCGCAAGCCGCCATGGATCAGCTTGGTCGAGGCCGATGACGTGTGGCTGGCAAGGTCGTCGCGCTCGACCAGCAGGACTTTCAGCCCGAGTAGCGACGCTTCACGCGCGATCGCGCAGCCATTGATCCCGCCGCCGGCGATGAGGAGGTCGTACGTCACGGGTTCAATCCTGGTTTCGGCACGGGGGCGGAACAGTTGCCGGTCTCACCGGTTCATCACGTCTACGTCAACTGCAGGATGCATCCCATATGCGAAAATTCCTCATCGCGGCTAGCGCGGTCGCGGTCGCGACCATGCTCGCCACATCAGCGAGCGCCGATCCCGGCCAGGGCCGGCACGGGGGATGCCCGCCTGGGCTCGCGAAGAAAGGCAATGGCTGCATGCCGCCGGGGCAGGCGCGCAAATATTATTGGGATCGCGGCGCTCGCATTCCGGCCGGCTATAACGGCTGGACGCGCTACGACGCGATACCGCGGGCGTATCGCTACCGCGTTCCATACAATGCGCGCTACCGCTACGTTTATCGCGACGATTCCGTCTATATCGTCGATCCGCAGACGCGGCTGGTACGCGACATCATCGACCTGCTCGCGCGCTGACGCGGGCGGGGTGACGGGAAGGCCGCTTGGGCCTATCTTGCCCTGACATGGCAAAACCAAAGCATAAACCCGGCCTTCCCACGCGACAGCAGATCCTCGATTTCATCGCCTCGTCCGATACGCCGGCGGGCAAGCGCGAAATCGCGCGCGGCTTCGGCCTGACCGCACAGGAGAAGATCGCACTCAAGGCACTGCTCAAGGACATGGCCGACGAAGGCCTGATCGACAGCGCGCCCGGCCGCGCCTTTCACAAGATGGGCGGGCTACCCAAGGTGACCATGCTCCGCATCTCCGATGTCGACGATGGCGGCAATGTCTGGGCGGTCCCGGAACGCTGGGAAGCCGAAGGCGTGCCGGTACCGCGGCTGCGCGTGCGCGAACGGAGCAAGCGATCCGCGCTCGGCGTCGGCGACCGTATTCTCGCCCGCACCGAAGAGGCCGGAAAGGGCTGGATCGCGCACCCGATGAAGCATCTCGCCAAGGGCGAGGAGCTGATGCTGGGCGTACTCCGGCGCGAAGGCGATCGACTGTGGCTCGAAGGTGTCGAGAAACGCGAGCGGCGGCAATATCAGGTGTCCGATGCCGGCGATGCCGAACCGGGCGACTTGGTGCTGGCCGAAAAGGCCGGGCGCCCGCCGCGCATCACCGTGCGTGTCACGCAACGATTGGGCGACCCGTTCGCGCCGCGCAGCTTCTCGCTGATCGCGATCCATGAGCACGACATTCCCGATCGCTTTGCCGACGAAGCGTTGGAGGAAGCCGAACGCGTCGCGAAGCAGCCGCTGGGTGAGGGGCGCGAAGACCTGACTGACCTGCCGATCGTCGCGATCGATCCCGCCGATGCGCGCGACCATGACGATGCGGTCTGGGCGGCGCCCGACGATGACCCCAAGAATCCCGACGGCTGGAAAGCGGTGGTCGCGATCGCCGACGTGTCCTTCTACGTTCGTCCCGGCTCGGCGCTCGATCGCGAGGCGCGGCGGCGCGGCAATTCGGTCTATTTCCCCGACCGTGTCGTGCCGATGCTGCCCGAAATCCTGTCGGCGGAAGTGTGTTCGCTCAAGACTGGCGAGGATCGCGCGGCGCTCGCCTGTCATTTGCAGATTGCCAGGGACGGGACGCTCAAATCTTGGCGCTTCACTCGCGCGGTCGTGCGGATCGCGGCGAATATTGCGTATGAGGACGCGCAGGCGGCGATCGATGCGCGGTCGTCACCCCAGCGAAAGCTGGGGTCTCAGAAGGCGTCAGCCACAGCGACACGAGATCCCAGCTTTCGCTGGGATGACGAGCTGGTTGAGGGCGCGTTGGTGCCCCTCTGGTCCTGCTGGCGGGCGCTGGCGACTGCCCGCGACAAACGCGAGCCGCTCGATCTCGATCTGCCCGAGCGCCGGGTGGTGCTCGACGAGATGGGCCGCATCCTGTCGGTCGCGCCGCGCGAGCGGCTCGACGCGCACCGGCTGATCGAGGATTACATGATCGCCGCCAATGTCGCGGCGGCCAAAGCGCTCGAGGCGAAGAAGGCGCCGGTGATGTACCGCGTCCACGAACCGCCGGCGCGCGAGAAGCTGGTCGCGCTCAAGGACTATCTCGAAACCTGGGGCGTCAAGTTCGCGCTCGGCCAGGTGATTCAGCCCGCCACCTTCAACCATATCCTCGACAAGATCGGTGACGTCGACTTCCGCCCGCAAGTGATGGAACAGGTGCTGCGCTCGCAGACCCAAGCCTATTACGCGCCGGGCAATCACAGCCATTTCGGGCTCGCGCTCGGCAGCTATGCGCATTTCACCTCGCCGATCCGCCGTTATGCCGATCTCATCGTCCATCGCTCGCTGGTTGCCGCTTACGGCCTCGGCCCTGGCGGGCTGACCGATGACGAAGCGGCGGGGATGGAGCGGATCGGCGAATCGATCAGCCGGCTCGAGCGCCGCGCGATGGAGGCCGAACGCGACACGATCGACCGCTATGTCGCCGCTTTCCTGGCCGAGAAGGTCGGCGAGATCGTCGAGACCCGCATCACCGGCGTGCAGAATTTCGGCATCTTCGCGACGGTCGCCGGGATCGGCGGCGACGGCTTGCTGCCGGTTCGCGACCTGGGCAGCGAATATTTCCGCTACGATGAGGCTGCTAGGAAATTGGTCGGTGAGGCGTCGGGCGACGAATATGCCATCGGCCAGGTCCTGCAATTGCGGCTGGCGGAGGCCAATCCGGTCTCCGGCGCGCTGCGTTTTGAACTGCCTGAGGGGCGCTACGCCGCGTCGCCGGGCAAGAAACCCGAACGCGTCTTGAAACGCCGCGGCCGTCCGCCCAACATCCGCCATCAAGGGCGGCGACGTTGATGGTATATTGGATACAAGACCGGGGGGAGTGAGGCTTATGGGTGGAGCAGCGGCAGGAGCAGCGGCAGGCGCGGCGGCACGAGCGCGGCGCAGGCTGATGTCGCATTTCATGACGCAGAACGCGGTCGCAGCCGACAAGGCCATCTCCTATGTCCCGAGTCGCGGGATCGAGCGCCGCTTGCTCGAGCGCTTGATCGAGCAAGGCGTCGTCCATGTCGGCAAGGCGGGGACCTATTGGCTCGACATTCCGGCCTTTGACAATTGGACCAGGTCGCGTCGCCGTCGCGCGGGGTTGGCGGTCGGCGCCGCCGTGGCGATCGGCGTTGCGCTTGGTTTCCTCGCGGGCGGCGGATGAGCGGCAAGCTCGACCTGATCGGCATCGTGCCGCAGCCGGGACCGGCGGGGCCGCCGCCGATCCATCCGGCGATGTTGCGCACGCGCTCGCGGATCGCGCGCGCGATGATCCAGGCGCACGCGCTGGCGCCCGAACAGGCGATCGCGTTCAGTCCCGGGCCGGGCGACGTCGCTGAACTGATGAAGCTGAGGAAAGCCGGCGTCGTGCGCGAAACGCTGCCGGGCCATTATTGGCTCGATCTGGTCGCCAATCATTACCGCGAACAGCAAGCGGGCCGCGTTCGCGCGATGTGGGCGGTCGGCATCTCGCTGGTGATCGCGGCGGTGGCGGTGCTATTTTATCGCGGGTGATACCCGACGCCGCTCCTGATTTCTTAACCGTGCACCCCAAGGCTCACCCTGACCGGAACGTCAGCCCCGCCTTCGCGGTCAGCCGCTCGCGCAACGCATCGCCCATCAACGCGCCGGGCGTCCAGATTCCGCCGTCGCCTTGCACATCCTGCACCAGGCAGAGCGCCGCTTCGGCAATCATCTTGCTGGTCGATCCGTAGCCCGGATCCTTGTCGCCGGTGACGACGCATTCGACCCGGCTGTCGTCGGGGAATTCGCCGATGAACAATATGTCGTAATGGCCGCTGTCGCGGTCTTCCTTGGAGGGGCCTTCGCCCGGCTTGGGGCCCTTGTCGCCGGCGAGCGGATTGACCTTGGCGATCGCCTCGGCGGCGGCCTTGCCGAGATCGCCGAGGCCGGCGACCATCATCTCGTCGTAGACGAAATTGGCGCCGTATTTCTCGCCCAGCAGGAAGTTGGTGCGGTGGACGTTCTTGGTGTTGATCGGCGCCATGATGAACGGCGCGACCCAGGCGCCGACTGCCTTGTCATATTCGGGCAGCAGGCCGGTCGGCTGGTGCGGCCCGGAAAAACCGGGGGTTAGCGCGAACGGGTTGGTCAGCAACGCGACGATGCGCGGGTCCCTGGCGGCGGCGGCCAATGTCGCCTTCAGGCTGGCCGCCGTGCCGCCCGAAAAACCGCCCTTCATCACCCGCACGCGGCATTTCACGCGCGGCGCCGGGCCGCCATGCTTGGCGATCGCGCATTGCTGCAAGCTCAGCACGCCGAGGTCGAAGGGGATCGAATCGAACCCACACGAAAACACGATCCGCGCACCGCTGCGTTTGGCGGTCTCGTGATGCGCGTCGATCATGTGGCGCATCCAGGCAGGTTCGCCGCAAAGATCGAGATAGGCGGTGCCGGTCTCGGCACAGGCAGCGACCAGATCGCTGCCATAGAGTTGATAGGGGCCGACCGTAGTGATGACGGCTGTGGCGCGCTCGCACATCGCCTTCAGGCTGGCGGGATCGTCCGAATTCGCCGCGATCAGGGTGACGCCGGCGGGGGCACCGATCAGGTCGCGCACTTCCTGGAGCTTGCTGAGCGAGCGCCCGGCCATCGCCCATTTGACGCCGTTGGGATAGGTTTCGGAGAGATATTCGGCGACCAGCCGCCCGGTGAAGCCGGTGGCGCCATAGACGATGATATCGAACTCGCGGGCCATGTTTCTCTCCAACTCCTCTCCCTGGAGGGGAGAGGATACCGTAGCTTGGCAGCTTGCTGCCTAGCGGAGGTTGGAGAGGGTGATGCGGAGCGCAGCTCCGCGGGGGGGGGGGGGGGGGGGGGGGGGGGGCTGCGCCGACCTAAGTCTACGCAACCAGTACGGGGATAAACAATCCCCCGGATTGTCTAGGCCATGCCGAGGGCATGGCCGATCCCCGAACTCCCCCAAGGGGAGAGGGATAATTCTCACGCCGCCTCGCTGAACTGCAGCGCGGCCAGCCTCGCATAAAGCCCGCCTTTCGCATTGAGCGTGGCGTGGGTACCTTGCTCGACGATGCGGCCATCATCCATCACGATGATCCGGCCGGCCGCGCGCACCGTGGCGAGGCGATGCGCGATCACCAGGGTGGTGCGCCCGTCCATCAACCGTTCGAGCGCCTGCTGCACCAATTGCTCGCTCTCGGCGTCGAGCGCGCTGGTCGCTTCGTCGAGCAGCAGGATCGGCGCGTCGCGCAGCAAGGCGCGGGCGATCGCAACGCGCTGGCGCTGGCCGCCCGACAGCCGCGCGCCGCCTTCGCCCAGGAATGTGTCGAGTCCGTCGGGCAGTTTGCGCAGAAAATCGGCGGCATTGGCCGCCTCGGCTGCCGCCCAGATCGCATCGTCGCTCGCGTCCCATTCGCCGTAACGCATATTGTCGCGCGCCGAAGCGCCGAAGATCACCGTCTCCTGCGGCACCATCGCGATGCGGCGACGAATGTCAGCGGGGTCGGCGAGGGGGAGGGGAACGCCATCGATCCGCACCTCGCCGCTGGCGGGATCGTAGAAGCGCTGGATGAGCTGGAACAGAGTCGTCTTGCCGGCGCCTGACGGTCCGACCACCGCGACTGTTTCGCCGGGCGTTACGTCGAGCGAGAAATCAGCCAGCGCCGAGACATCGGGCCGGGTCGGATAGCGGAACACGACATGATCGAAGGTGATCGCACCACGCGCAGGCTCGGGCAAAGTCGCGGGGTGCGCAGGCGGAGCGATTTCCGGCTGCTCGGCGAGTAACTCGGCCAGGCGTTCGGCGGCGCCCGCGGCGCGCAGCAAGTCGCTATAGACGTCGCTCAGCGCGGCAAAGGCGCCGGTGGTGAGGATGGACGCGAGGACGAACCCGCCGAGCGATCCCGGCGACAACCGCCCCGCCGCGACATCCGATGCGGTGCTCCACAGCATCAGCGTCACCGCGCCGAACACCAGGGTGATGAACATCGCGGTCAACAGAGCGCGCAGCAGGATACGCCGCTTGGCGGTCGCGAAGCTGCGCTCGACGGTGGCGGCGAAGCGCGATCCTTCGCGCCGCTCCTGGCCGAAGGCTTGCACCACCTTCATTGCCGACAAGACCTCGACGGCGATCGCCCCGATATCGGCGACACGATCCTGGCTGGTCCGCGAATAGCCGCGCAACCGCCGTCCGATCAGCACGATCGGACCGAGCACGACTGGGATGCCCAGGAGAATCATCCCGGCCAATTTGGGCGCCCAGACCAGCATCAGGATGATCCCGCCGAACCCGGTAATGGCATTGCGCAGGATGACCGACGCGGTCGTGCCGACCACCATTTCGATCTGCGCGGTGTCCGACGTGAGGCGTGACGCGATCTCCGATGGCCGGTTCTCCTCGAAATAACGCGGCGCCAGGCGAAGCAGGTTGCGTTGCACGGCGATGCGCACGTCGGCCACTGTCCGTTCACCGAGCCACGACACGAAATAGAATCGCACGGCGGTTGCCGCGCCCAACACGCCGGCCACCGCGAACAGTTGATAGAAGACGCGATTGACGTGCGTCATGTCGCGGCCGCGAACGAACCCGCCGTCGATCACCGATCGCAGCGCGATCGGGAAATAGAGGGTCGCGGCCGAGGACAAGCCCAGGGCAAGCAGCGCAAACAGCGCCTGGAGCTTGTAGCGGCTGGCATAATGCCAGACCATTTTGAGACTGCTCAGCCTGCGACCGGGGCTGGGAGCGTCGGGGGCGGGATCGGCCATGGCCGGCACCTAGGACGTACGGGCGTCAGCGGCAATGGGGCGTAATGCCGCAGTGCGGCGGTGTTCATACTGCGGTTCGCTGCCGACATACCGGAACCCGCAACGATCCATCGCTTATTGCGTTGTGTGCGGTGCAACACGAGCCTAAGGGTTCATACCGGGGAAACGGTGTCACATGTATCGGGGGCAAATGCTCTACAACGCTTACGAGATGCAACGGTCCATGCTGGCAGGCGCCAGTGCCTGGGCCAATTTCAGCGCCGAACTGCTGAGCAACCCCGCTAATCCCTTTGCCTATTTCGGCGGCGGGCCAGTGCTCGCTTCCGCGCTCGAAGTGTTCGCGCATGCTTCCGCGCCGCGCGGCAAGCCCGGGTTCGGGCTCGACCGCACGACGATCGACGGCAAGGACGTTGACGTCGTCGAGGAGATCGTCCTTCGCAAGCCGTTCGGCCAGCTCAAGCGCTTCGTCCGCAAGGGTGTGACCGGCAGCCCCAAGCTACTGATCGTGGCGCCGATGTCGGGCCATTACGCGACGCTGTTGCGTGGCACGGTCGAGCGGATGCTGCCGTTCGCCGAGGTCTACATCACCGACTGGCGCGACGCGCGGCAAGTGCCGCTGGCAGACGGTTCGTTCGATCTCGACGACTATGTCGATTACATCATCGAATTCCTCGAAACGATCGGCGAGGGTGCGCACATGCTCGCGGTCTGCCAGCCGTCGGTGCCGTGTTATGCGGCCGCTTGCGTGATGAGCGCGGATAAGAATCCCTGCCGGCCGAAAACGCTGACGATGATGGGCGGACCGATCGACACGCGCGAGGCGCCGACCGCGGTCAACACGCTGGCGACCGAGCGCCCGTTCGCCTGGTTCGAGCAAAATGTCATCGCGACCGTTCCGCTCAATTATCCGGGCGCCGGCCGCCGCGTCTATCCGGGCTTCCTGCAATTGGCCGGGTTCATGACGATGAATCTCGGCAACCACATGAAGTCGCATTGGGAGATGTTCAAACATCTCGTCCAGGGCGACGACGAAGGCGCCGACGCGACCAAGGATTTCTACGAGGAATATCGTTCGGTCTGCGACATGACCGCCGAATTCTACCTCCAGACGATCGAGGTGGTGTTCCAGCAGCATGCTTTGCCCAAGGGCGAGATGATGCATCGCGGCCGCAAGGTCGATCCGGGTGCGATCACCGACATCGCGATCCTGGCGATCGAGGGTAAGCGCGACGACATTTCAGGGCTCGGCCAGACCAAGGCGGCGCTGACCATCGCCACCAATCTGCCGGCGTCGGAGAAGAAGCATCTTGTCGCCGATGCGGGCCATTACGGCATCTTCAACGGCAGCAAATGGCGCAACCAGATCGCGCCGGTGCTGGAAGAGTGGATCACCACGCACGGCGGGTGAGGTGGACAGAGACTGCAAAAAGCTACCCCGTCATGCCGGCCTTGTGCCGGCATCCACCGTGGTCTCAGCCCGGATAGTGAGGCTTCAGCAGGAACCGCGAAAAGGTTGGGCCAAGCTGCTCCGTGGACCCCGGCACAAGGCCGGGGTGACGGAGGGGCGGAGGCTGTCGATAGTAGCGTCTGGCCAGGCGGGTCAGGCGTCCGTCGACTCCGCCGTCGTCCCCATCTTCGCATGGCTGCCTTCGTCTCTGGCCTTGATCTTTCCACCGAACAGCATCTTGACCTTGCCCGACAGCGACATGTCGGTTTCCCACATCTCGGCATCGTCGACATCGAAGCGCAGCAGCGCCAGGTTGGGGTCCTCCTTGCCGCCCGGAAACCAGGCCTCGACCTGGTTGTTCCACAATTTGTCGATCATGCCGAAATCGTTGTCGATCCGCACGTTACCGGCCAGGCAGGCGAAGAAGTCGTGCCCCTTGGACACGAACTGCGCCATCGCCATACCGCCCTTGGCCAAGCGATTGTCCTTGCCGATGAAGAAGTAGATCGTGTCGACCTGATCCTTGTCGAGTTGCGCGGTTAGCGGTTCGCTGTGCTGGCCGTCGCCGTCCAGGCCGATCATCACGAACGGACTGTCGGACAGTTTCTTCCAGAAATGCTGCTTGATCTCGGCGGCGTCGGCCATGGTGTCTCTCCTCTGTGTGGAAAAGAGAACGCCCGATCAGGTTCAGGTTTCCGCTGGCACCGCCTCACTGGTGCCATCGGACGCCGAGCCGAGGCGCGGATCGGGACCGAAGCGGTTGGCACCTGATGTTCCTGACCAAAGGAACAGACATAAGTTCACGATGAGGAGGCCGAGCGCGATCAGGTCAAGAGCGATCGTCCACGCATTCCACCCCACATGCCTGCTGATCGCCCACGGACCCTGGCGAAACGCCATGGTTGACCCAGATCCGGTCGGCGCGGTGAGCCATTCAAGCAGGAATATCGGTGCGATCGATAGCGGAACGAGTGCCCACCACCCGCTGCGGTCCTGATCGTGCAGCCGCCGGACGAGCAGCGCCAACCAAGGCCATTCCCAGGAGAGGTTCCACAAAATCGCCGTCGCGTAGAAGATTGGCGGGGTGGGATCGCCGACCGTCAGCGTCCCGGCATTGGCGACAAGTCCAAGCAGCCAGAACGACACGACCTCGGTGCGCGTCGACCGCCCGCGGAATTGAAATGCGTCGGCGAAGGGTCGGAATGCCAGCCGGAAGGAAAGACGATTAGGACCGTAATCGGCGCGCATGACGCGAGGATGCCGTTGCGGCATCCCCGCGGTCAAGCATCAGAGAACCTCGAACAACCCCGCCGCACCTTGGCCACCGCCGATACACATCGTCACGACGACGTACTTTGCGCCGCGGCGCTTGCCTTCGATCAGTGCGTGGCCGGTGCAGCGTGCGCCGGTCATGCCATAGGGGTGGCCGATCGAGATCGAGCCGCCGTTGACGTTGAGCAGCTCGTTGGGAATGCCGAGCTTGTCGCGGCAGTAGAGCACCTGCACCGCGAACGCCTCATTGAGTTCCCACAGGCCGATATCGTCCATCTTGAGCCCGGTACGCTCGAGCAATTTGGGGATCGCGAAGACCGGGCCGATGCCCATTTCGTCGGGCTCGGTGCCCGCGACCGCCATGCCGACATAGCGGCCGAGCGGGGTCAGGCCGCGCTTCTCGGCCAATTTCTCTTCCATCAACACGCTGGCCGACGATCCGTCCGACAGCTGCGAGGCATTGCCCGCGGTGATGGTGAAATCGGGGCCGAGCACCGGTTGCAGCCCGCGCAGGCCTTCGATCGTCGTCTCGGGACGATTGCCTTCGTCCTTGGTAACGGTGACCTCGTGATAGGTGACTTCCTTGGTTTCCTTGTTGGTCATCGCCATCGTCGCGGTGACCGGCACGATCTCGGCGTCGAAATAGCCGGCCTGCTGCGCGGCGGCGGTGCGCTGCTGCGACTGGAGCGAATAATCGTCCATCGCGTCGCGGCTGATATTGTAGCGCTTTGCCACGACCTCGGCGGTCTGCAGCATCGGCATGTAGACGTCCTTGTGCATCGCCAGCAGCTCGTCGTCGCGGCCGACGCGCATCTGCGGGGTCTGCACCATCGAGATCGACTCGACGCCGCCGCCGATCGCGATGTCCATATTATCGACGATGATCTCCTTGGCCGCGGTCGCGATCGCCATCAGGCCCGAGGCGCACTGGCGGTCGACCGACATGCCGGCAACGGTCACCGGCAGACCGGCCCGGAGCAGCGCGAGGCGCGCGATATTGCCGGCCTGGACACCTTGCTGGAGCGCGGCGCCGAACACCACATCCTGCACTTCGGCGGGGTCGATCTTGGCGCGCTCGACGGCTGCCCTGATCGAATGGCTGGCGAGCGTCGGCGACGGCAAATTGTTGAACCCGCCGCGATAGGCGCGGCCGATGGGCGTACGGGCGGTGGAGACGATGACGGCGGAACGCATGGGTGGCCTCTTAATCTCCCCTCCCTTTCAAGGGAGGGGCTGGGGGTGGGTGCCGGCGCGCCAGCGCCGGCGACTGCGCTTGGGGCTTGTTCGGGACGCTCGCTGCGCTCGCGACCCACCCCCGACCCCTCCCTGGAAGGGAGGGGAGAAAACTAGACGAAAATCTGGCTGATCCATTCGGCGATCAAGGCGGGCTTGTCCTCGCCCTCGATCTCGACGGTGAATTCGTTGGTCTGCTGCCATTGGCCGGGGCGCTTCTCGACTAGCTCGATCAGCTTGAACCGGCCGCGCACGCGCTTGCCCGACCGGACGGGGGTAATGAAGCGGACCTTGTTGCCGCCGTAATTGACGCCCATCTTCACGCCCTCGATCTGGGGCTGGTCGGGGACCTTGGACGACAGCAGCGGCATCAGCGACAGCGTCAGGAAGCCGTGCGCGATCGTGCCGCCGAACGGCGTCATCGCCGCCATCTGCGGATTGACGTGGATGAACTGGTGGTCGCCGGTCGCATCGGCGAACTTGTCGATCATCTCCTGGCTGACCTCGACCCAGTCGGAAACGCGCTCCGTGCCGATTTGCGTCGCCAGCTCGTTGATAGAAATTGTATCATTTCTCATCGCCAGAACATTCCCTTTGAGCGTGTTTTGGCGCTAAGGCCGTCCCGCATCCTCTAGGCTCGCCTCGGCCCGTGAGGCAAGTCCGACCCGACCGGAAACTGGAAAATGACCGCTGACGCTACGTCCTCCGCCCGCACTTCCATGGCAAAGCTGTATCGCGCGCCCGAACCCGAAGTTCTAAAACCGCTTTTGGACCGCGCCGCGCTGACTCCCGAATCGCGCGGACGGGTGCTGGGCCATGCCAGCGGACTGCTGGCGGATTTGCGCGCGGCGCAGACAAAGGGCTGGGTAAACCAGTTCCTGCAGGAATATCGGCTGAACTCGTCGGAAGGCGTGGCGCTGCTCTCGCTGGCCGAAGCATTCCTGCGCGTGCCCGATCCCGAGACCGCCGATCTGCTGATCGCGGACAAATTGGGCGATGCCGATTGGCGCGCGCATACGGGCGAGTCCAACTCGTCTTTGGTCAACATCGCGACCTGGGGGCTGGTGGTCGGCCGCGCTTTGGTCGGCGAAGGCGAAGGCGGTCCGCTGCGTCGGCTGATCAGCCGCGCGGGTGAGCCGTTCGTTCGCCAGGCGGTCGGCGCGGCGATGCGGATGATGGGCGAAATCTTCGTGATGGGCCGCACGATCGCCGAGGCGATGGATCGGATGAAGAAGCCCGAGAACCGGGGCTTCACCGCGAGCTTCGATATGCTGGGCGAGGCCGCCCGGACCATCGAGGACGCCGCGCGTTATTTCAACGCCTATACCGATGCGATCGACGCGGTCGGCCGCGATCCCGCCGCCGGTCATTCGATCTCGGTCAAGCTGTCGGCGCTCCACCCGCGTTACGAAGTCACGCAATATCATCGCTGCGTCCCCGAACTGACCGCGATGCTCGAAGCGCTCGCGGTGCAGGCGGCGGGGAAGGGGATCGCGCTGACCGTCGATGCCGAGGAAAGCGAGCGGCTCGAGATGAGCCTCGACATCATTGGCGCTGTCGCGGCGTTGCCCAGCCTGAAGGGTTGGGACGGATTCGGAATGGCGGTGCAATCCTATGGCAAGCGCGCCCGCCTGGTGGTCGACTGGGCCAACAACCTCGATCGCCTGATGAACGTGCGGCTGGTCAAGGGCGCCTATTGGGACAGCGAGATCAAGCGCACCCAGGTCGAAGGGCTGTCGGACTATCCATTGTTCACGCGCAAGGCGGCGACCGACGTTTCGTATCTCGCGGTGGCGCGCGATATGCTCGACGCCAAGAATATCCGCCCGGCCTTCGCCAGCCACAACGCGCTGACGGTGGCGACCTTGCTCGAATGGGCAGGCGACAATCGCGACTTCGAATTCCAACGGCTCCACGGCATGGGCGAGGGGCTGTACGAGCGGCTGGTCCGCGAGCAAGGCTATCATTGTCGCATCTATGCGCCGGTCGGCGGGCATCGCGATCTGCTCGCCTATCTCGTGCGTCGCTTGCTCGAGAACGGCGCCAATTCGAGCTTCGTCCACCAGCTTGCCGACGAGCGCCTGACAGAAGCGGAAATCTTGGCCGATCCGGTCGAGAAGATCGCGGCTGTGGGTGGCGCCCGGCATCCGAGCATCCCGCTGCCGATCGACCTGTTCGGCGACCGGAAGAATTCGAGCGGGATCGATCTCAGCGATCGGGGCGTGCTGGCGAAAACGGCTGCGAGCGTTGCCGCGATGCCGCCGGTGACGGCCGAGACAATCAATGTGGCCGCGGTAATCACCCGCGCCCATGCGGCCTTTCCCGGCTGGTCGGCGACTCCGGTCGACGAACGCGCGGCGATCCTCGACCGTCTCGCCGATCTGCTCGAAGCCAATCGCGACGAACTGATGGCGATCTGCGTCAAGGAAGCGTTCAAGACGATCCCCGACGCGATCGGCGAAGTGCGCGAAGCCGCCGACTTCTGTCGTTATTATGCCCAGCAGGCGCGGTCGGGCCTCAAGTCGATTGAGCTCCCCGGACCGACCGGCGAGCGTAACACGCTCCACCTCGACGGGCGCGGCGTGTGGGCGACGATCGCGCCGTGGAACTTCCCGTTGGCGATTTTCCTCGGCCAGACTGCCGCGGCCCTGGTCGCGGGCAATAGCGTGGTCGCCAAGCCTGCGCCGCAAACACCGAAAATCGCCGCCGCCGCGGTCAGGCTCGCGCATCAGGCGGGCGTGCCCGAGGACGTGCTGATCCTGGCGCCCGGCGGCCCCGAAGTCGGCGCGGCGCTGACCGCCGATCCGCGGATCATGGGCGTGGCGTTCACCGGTTCGACCGCGACCGCGAAGAAGATTGCGCGCAGCCTGCTCGAGGACGATGCCCGTCCGATCGTTCCGCTGATCGCCGAGACCGGCGGGATCAACGCGATGATCGTCGATTCGACCGCGCTGCCCGAACAAGTGGTGATGGACGTCGTAACCTCGTCATTCCGCTCGGCGGGGCAGCGCTGCTCGGCGCTGCGGCTGCTGGTAGTGCAGGAGGATGTGGCGGATAACATCATCAAGATGCTCGACGGCGCGATGGACTTGCTCGTGCTTGGCGATCCGGCCGATCCCAGGACCGATATCGGCCCGGTGATCGATCAGGCCGCCTATGACAAATTGATGGCGTATCGCGAGAGTATGAAGGCGCGCATCGTCAAGACGATCGACGCCCCGGCCGCGGGCCTGTTCGTGCCGCCGACGCTCATCCGGCTGGACGCGATTGAAGACCTGCAGGCTGAATGGTTCGGCCCGATCCTGCATGTCGCCACCTGGCAAGCGGGCAAGCTCGCCGAGACAATCCGCCGGGTCAACGCCAAGGGCTATGGTCTCACCATGGGCCTGCACAGCCGCATCGCGCGCGCCGGCGACGTGATGGAAGCCGAAGCGCGTGTCGGCAATCTCTACGTCAATCGCAGCATGATCGGTGCGATCGTCGGCTCACAGCCATTTGGCGGTGAGGGCCTTTCCGGCACCGGACCCAAGGCCGGCGGTCCGCACTATCTCTACCGCTTCGTCGCCGAGCGCGCGGTCTCCACCGACACGACTTCGGCAGGCGGCAACGCCACGCTACTCAGCCTCGACGAGGGTGGCATCTGAGGCAAATCTGCCGGCTGACCTCGCGCGTGCCCGGCGCGAGGTCGTCCAAGTCCCATTGGTCGCGCATCTCCCGCCAGACGAAGCCGCTCGACATCAACTGGATGGCGGCGATCGCCCAGGTGCGGTCGGGTTCGGCCAGCGCCTTCACGGCCTGGCCGAACATGCCGCGATAGGCGGTCTCGCGCTCGGCCTTCATCTGGTTGCGCATCGCTCGGCCGTCCGCGCTGGCCAGCGCCACCGTCATCGCCGCGGCATTGCGGTCGAACTTCGCGAACCGTTCCTCCAGTCCGCCCAGCAGGTCGTCCAGCGTGTCGGGGACGCGTCCGCCGGGACTCATCCGCGCCCAGGCCGCGTGGCGCAGGGCATCCTGATCGGGAAAATAACGATAGACAGTACGTCGCGACACGCCGGCACGCTCGGCGACGGCGTCATGGTTGAGGCGGTCGCCGTCGGCCATCAATCCAATCATCGCGTCTTCGATCAACGCGCGCGTATGGGTGTTGCTGGAAACGGACTCGCGGGGCTTGGCGGCATCGGGCATGCTTTCCTCATACGCATGACACAAAATGTGTCAAATTCCGGTTGACACATTTTGTGTCATGCGTAGTGAGCGGGCAACACACGAATCAGGGAGACTCCGATGTTGTTCCACCTATCGATCGATGCCGACGATCCGCGTAATGTCGCTAATGTGATTGCCGAACTATGGGGTGGCCAGGCCTTTCCATTCCCACCCGTCCTCACTGGCAGCTGGGTTGCGATGGCCGGTGATGATCGAGGCACCACGGTGGAGGTCTATCCGCGCGGGGCCGAATTGCACGAAGCGCCGGGGGATGCCGACGCGGTCGGTCGGATCGGTCCCAAGGACCGTTTCACCTCGACCCATTTCGCGATGGCGACCGCGCTGGATGTCGAAGCGGTCACGGCGATCGCGGCGCGCGAAGGATGGCCGATCAAGTACCGCAAACGAGGCGGGATATTCGGCGTGCTCGAAATGTGGATCGAAGGTCGATCGATGGTCGAGGTGCTGACGCCTGAAATGCAGCGCGAATATCTCGACGGTCTCACCATCCCGGCTTGGCAGGTGATGCTCGCTAAGGGCCCGCCTTCCGCGGGGCGAGACTAATCGCCGCCCCCTTGATCGGCGACCGAGCGGTCGCCCGACGAGGGCGGTCGCGCGATAGTATCCTCGCTACTCTTGGCCTTCCTGCGCTTCGGCCAGGTCACGCCGGACTCCGCTGCCGGGATGCCGGTCTGGGCGGGATAGACGAGTGCGATGCCCTCTTCCTGGAAACGCCTGATGATCGCGAGACCGATCGAATGGCGCGCGTCGTACATGTCCTGGAACACCGCGGTGGGGGAATCGAATTCGACATCGAATTCATAGCTTTGCGCGGTGAAGGTGGTGAAGCCGGCGCGGACGAACTTCTGGCCGTGATCCTCTACGATCTGCTTGAGCAAGTGTGGCAAGTCTTCGAGCACCGCGATCGGCGTGGTCTGGGCGATGCCCAGCGTGAAGACGACACGGCGATATTCGCGACGCGAATTGTTGATGATCTCGAAATCGAGCAACTTCTTGTTGCCGATGACGCGTTCCTCGCCGTTGGTGCCGCGGATACGGGTCGACCGCATGCCGATATATTCGACGGTACCGGCTGACTTGTCGTAAGTGATCGCGTCGCCGCGGCGGAACGGGCGGTCGAAGATGATGGCGATCGCCGCGAACAAATCGGCAAAAATGCTCTGCGCCGCGAGGCCGATGGCGATGCCGCCGACGCCCAGACCGGCGACCAGCCCGGTGACGTTGACGCCGAGATTGCCGAGCACCATGACCAGGGCGATCGCGAACAGCGCGAAGGTCACGAACAAGCGGATGAGACCCATCGCGTTGGTCAGCGTCTCGCCGTGATAGTCGCTGGCCGCGGTGCGATGCTCGATCGCGCCGAGGATGATCTCGCGCGCCCAGATCGCCCCCTGGAACACCGCGGCGAGGGTGAACAGGAAGCGGATGATCGCCACTATCGGGTAGGGTGCATCGCCGATGCCCGCCACCAGCTCGGCCGAGGTCATGACGATGAAGAAATTGCCCGTTTTGGCGATCGCACGGCCGAACACGGTGTACCAACCGGTGCCGCTCGTGTCGCGGCGGCACAGGCGATTGCCGAGCGATTTGATGAAATGCAGGCCGAAGAAGATCACGATTCCGACGGCGATCGCAATCATCACCTGAAGCCAATGCGATGAGAGCCAGGCGACGCTGGTGTCCCATATCGCCTGCGCTTGATGCTGCAGGTCGTGAGCGTTCAGTGTCCCAGCCTTGGGCATGGCGGTAATGTTCATCGATTCTCTCAGGCTGCCTTGCGGCGTGATGTCGTCTCGCCGGTCAGAAAGGCGATCAGACCGCGCTCGTAACGGTCGAGATAGCGGGTCGATCGCGGCAGATCGAGATGCTCGCGAAAACTGGTCTGATCGCCCTTGGCAAGGTCGATCAGGGCGGGGTGGACATAGGATTTGCGCGCGATCGCCGGGGTATTGCCGAGCGCTTCGGTGACCGGCTCGAGCATCGCCTTCAGCCCGATATCATGGTCCGCGCTCGCCAGCGTCTCGAACGCGATGGCGCTCGCTCCCCAGGTGCGGAAGTGCTTGGCAGTGAAATCGTCGCCGGTCGCCTCGCGGATATACTCGTTGACATCGGTCGAGCTGACGCCGTGCGGCTGTCCGTCGCCATTGATATATTGAAAGAGCTGCTGCCCGGGCAGGTCCTGGCACTTCTTGACGAAGCGCGCGAGGCTGCGGTCGGTGATCACGAGCGTTCGCATCTTGCCCGATTTGGCGCGGTAGCACAGCTTCAGCGTCTGGCCCCGAATCTCGGCGTGGCGATCGCGCAAGGTCGTCGCACCGAAGCTCTTGTTGGCCCTGGCATATCCTTCGTTGCCGACGCGCAGATAACCGATGTCGAGCAGCCTCACGATCGCCGCAACGGTGCGCTCCTTGCTGTGGCTGCGCGTCTTGAGATCGGCCTCGACCCGTGCCCGCAATCTCGGCAGCGCCAGGCCGAACGCGGCACAACGATCATATTTGGCGCTCTCCTGCGCGGCGCGGAAATCGGGGTGATAGCGATATTGCTTGCGGCCGCGCTCGTCCCATCCGACCGCCTGGATATGACCGTTGGGGTCGGGCGAGAACCAGGCGTCGCGATAGGCCGGCGGCAGACCGATCCGGTTCAACCGGTCGATCTCGCCGCGGTCGGTGATGCGGTTGCCTTGCGGATCCCAATAGCCCCAACCATGCCGTACCTTGCGCCGAGTGATCCCCGGCATGGTGTCATCGCAATAGACGATTCGGGGCATCAATCCTCCTTCCGCATGGCGTCGGAAATGCGCGGATCATCGCTTCGTTCCGGAACGCCCCGGCCACGCGGTCGGTTGGGAGTGCGGTTTTCAAGGAGATTTGCCATGGCCGATTTGAGCGACGTGCGCGTGCTGATGATCGCGACCGACGGGTTCGAGAATGACGAATTGTTCAAGCCGCGCCAGGCGTTGATCGACGCCGGCGCCAAGGTGACGCTGGCGTCGATCTCGACGGATCCGATCCAGGGCGAGAAAGGCGGCGAGAAGGCCGACACGATCGCCCCCGACATCACGCTTGGCGATGTCGATACCGAAGAATTCGACGCGCTGGTCATCCCGGGCGGGGTCGCCAACCCCGACAAGATGCGGATGCAGGGCCGCGCGGTGCAGATCGTCGAGGAGTTCATGGACGACGGCAAGATCGTCGCGGCGATCTGTCACGGGCCGTGGCTGCTGGTCGAGGCGGACGTGGTCGATGGCCGCAAGGTGACGAGCTGGCCGTCGATCCGCACCGACCTGGAAAATGCCGGGGCGGAGGCGGTCGATGAGGAAGTGGTGGTCGACGGCAAATTGATCACCAGCCGCAAGCCGGACGACATCCCGGCGTTCAACAAGGCGATTATCGAAGCGTTGACGGAAGAACTGGCGGAGGCTTGATCCCCCTCCCGCTTGCGGGAGGGGCTAGGGGAGGGCTTGTTCCTTCGCGGCCGGGCTCGACACGCCCTCCCCCAACCCCTCCCGTAAACGGGAGGGGAGTTTGACGGCATTCACCCATTTCTGCGCCGGCCGTTCGACGAGGTGATAGAGCGCCACCGAACTCGCCAGCACCATTGCGAGATAGAGCGCGATCAGCACCGGGGGCACCGCGTGCGCATCACTCACGAACACGAGCTTGAACACCACGAACAGCATGAAGTGCGACAGATAGGTCGCGTAGCTGATCTCGCCGAGATAATGAAGCGGCGCCCAGTCGAGTGGGTTGCCGCGCACGCCCGAGCTGAGGGCGAGGGCGAGCAGCAAGGCGGCGAAGGCAAATGGCACGGCGAGCTGTTCCGGCAGGCCACTGGCCCAGCCGATGAGCATCAGTCCGGCAAAAGCGAATGCCAGGACGGCAGGCAAAGCGGGAGCCTCCCGCCATCGCAGCCACAGCGCACAAAGTGCGCTGCCCGCGGCGAATTCGGTCAGGCAGCGAACCACACCATAATGCACGATATCATGGCCCAGCGTCGGCAGATGCGCCGTTGCCGCCGCCAGGATGATCAGGAACGCCGCCGCCGCCAGCACAACCAGCCAGCTCGGTAGCGTGCGCCAGTCGACCGCGCGCACCAGCAGTGGAAACAGCAGATAAGCGGCAAGCTCGCAGCTGATCGACCAGGCCGGATCGTTCCAGGTCAGCGCGTCGGTGAATCCCCAATTCTGCAGCAGGAAGACGTGCAGCGGCAGTTCGCGGAACGGGTATTCCACTGCATTGTGGCGTCCGGCAGCGGCCAGCGCCAGTGCGAGTACGACCGCGCCCCCCAGCACGACGAGGTGCAGCGGCCAGATCCGCGCGACGCGCTTGTGCAGGAAAGCCGGCACACCGCCCCAGCCATCGGCGCGGAGGCGTTCGCCCCAGCTCAGCCAGATCACGAAGCCCGACAGCAGGAAGAAGAAGTCGACCGCCAGATACCCCTTGGCGAAGACATGCACCCAGGCTGCGGGCAGGCCGTCGATCGTCAGCCGGATATGATAAAGCACGACCATCCACGCGGCCACGCCGCGCACGCTGGTCAGCGCGCGAAGCTCGGGCCGGGTCATGCCAGCGCGGGGTTGGGCGGTGCGTCGGCCGCCGGCTTGGCGCGCTTCATCGGGCGGAAGCTCTCTTCCGCACGCCGGCGCTTGAGATAGGTGTCGAGCCCGATCTGCGCGCCGATCAGCATGAAGATGAACGGCTGGAACGCGATCGCGACGAAACAGGCGCCGAGCATGTAGAGCAATTGCCCCGATTGCAGCGCGCCGGCGAGCGGCGCGACCCAGGCATAGTCTTCGCCCGCTTTCTTGTAGCGCTGGCGGATCACTTCCATCCGGATCAGCCCGCTCAGGCTGATGAACAACCACATGATCAGCCCCGGCCAGCCCTGTTCGCCGAGCATCTCGAAATAGGCCGAGTGATAGGCGCGGGCGCGGTCGACGGTCAGCTTGGTGTCGAGCTTGGCGTTGCCGGCGTCGCCTTCCGCCTTCACGATGTCGTAGCGGATCTGGTTCTGGCGGTACATTTCAAACCCGCCGCCCATCGGATGCTGCTTGACGTATTCCCAGGTCCATTTCCACACGGCGACGCGGGTCGCGGCGGACTCGTCCTGCTGATACGACTTGATCGTGCTCATGCGGTCGGTGAACGACTTGGGCAGGAACGGCACGGCGACCAGTCCGAGCGTGGCGACGACGCCGAGATAGAGGAACTTGCGCTTCGAATCGCGCAGCATCAGTACGCCGAGCAGGCCGATGCACAGCAGTCCGGTACGCGTCGAGGTGCCGATCGGCATCAGCAGGCAGGCGAATACCAACGCGTAGCAGAACAGCTTCCGCTTCCAGTCGTTGGGGAAGATCGTGCCGTATTTCTCGAGCCACAGGATGGCGGGGATGATCGCGATCGCCACGGTCGAGATGGTCGAGCCTTCGTACAGCCCTGAGTTGTTATCCACCATCAGGTTGAGCGCGCCATAGCCGCCGCCGCCCGCCAGCGTCTTGATCCCGCCGACGATGATGATCGATGCCGCCGACAGGATCATGAACGTCAGCAGCGCCTCGAGCCTGAGGCGGGTGCGCAGGGTCAGCGGCAGGAAAGCGGCGAACGCGAGGCACTTCCAGACCCAATCCCATTTATCCAGCGCCTCGACCGGGAAATCGGCGCGCATCGTGGTCATCGCGCACCAGGCGAGGAGCAGCACAATGACGAACTGGCGCGGCGCGACCCGGCTGTCCTTCTTGTCGTCGATCAGCGCCCAGGAGCCGACCGCCAGCGCCACCGCGATGAGCGAGATCGGCACCGAATTGAGCAGCAGATAGGTCAGCCGCTGCGGCGAGACGATGTCGATATAGACATAGCTCAGGATGAACAGGAACGGCCGGCGAAAGGCCAGCGCGAAGAACATCCCGAGGAATCCGACAAAGGCGAGATCGTGGATCATCGCCGCTTGATTTTGCTCGGCGGCTCGGGCCGCTCGTCGTCGAGGTCGCGGCGGCGCAGCAGGAGGAAGATGGCGAGCATCATCAGGCCATGCGTGATCGCGATCGCGAAATTGTCGATCATGCTACCGTCTTCCAACCGATCCGAAGCGCGCGCCCTTCGACAAGCTCGGGGCGAACGGGTGTGCGTTGGTCCTACCGCCACCGGGTTGACGTGCCGTTAAACAGTCGCGTGGCATGGAAAATGAGATGAATATCCTTCACGTCCTTGACCACGGCCTGCCGTTGCAGAGCGGCTACACCTTTCGCACCCGCGCGATCCTGAAGGCGCAGATCGCGCGCGGCTGGCACGTCGCCGCGGTGACGGGATCGCGCCACGGCGAGACCAAGGTCACGGCGGAGATGGTCGACGGACTCGATTTCTACCGTACCGAAGTCCCCGCGCCGGCGCGCAGTCCGATCCGCGAATGGCGCGAAATCGCCGCGCTCGCCGATCGCGTGACCGAGGTCGCGCGGACGTTCTGCCCCGATGTGATCCACGCCCATTCGCCGGTGCTCGATGCCGTCGCTGCCTTGCGCGCGGGTAAAAGGCTGGGCGTGCCAGTGATGTATGAGATCCGCGCCTTCTGGGAGGATGCGGCGGTCGGCAATGGCACGGGCAGCGAGGGGTCGCTGCGCTATCGGGCGACGCGCTGGCTCGAGACGCGGGCAGTGCGCCAGGCCGATGCCGTCGCGGTGATCTGCGACGGGCTGAAGGACGATTTGATCGATCGCGGGATTGACCCGGCCAAGATCATGGTCTCCCCCAACGGCGTCGATTTGACCCTGTTCGGCGAACCGCTGCCGCGCGACGCGGCGCTGGCGGTAGAACTCGGCCTGGCAGCGGACGACGATGTGGTCGGCTTCATCGGCAGCTTCTATGATTATGAAGGGCTCGACGATCTGATCGCGGCGATGCCCGCGCTGGTGGCGAAGCGCCCGGCGGCGAAGCTGCTGCTGGTCGGCGGCGGGCCGATGGAGCAGGCGTTGCGCGCCCAGGCCGCCGCTTCGCCGGTTGCCGGCGCGATCCGTTTCGTCGGGCGCGTTTCCCATCACGAGGTCGAACGCTATTATAGCCTGGTGGATGTGCTTGCTTATCCGCGCAAGAGGATGCGCCTGACCGACCTGGTCACGCCGTTGAAGCCATTGGAAGCGATGGCGCAGCGGCGCCTGGTCGCGGCGTCGGACGTCGGCGGGCATCGCGAACTGATTCGCGACGGCGATACCGGCACTTTGTTCGCGCCCGACAGTCCGGCGGCGATTGCCGATGCGCTGGCCGGAATGTTCGCCGATCGCAGCGGATGGGAAGCGCGGCGGACCCGGGCACGGGCGTTCGTCGAACGCGATCGTAACTGGTCGTCAAACATTTCGCGTTACGCCCCCGTTTACCAAAGAATTATCGAAGCTCGGAAAACGGACCTCAAATGGACGCCACCCGCGGTCGCCAGCGCCTGAATTTCCCCTCGCCATTCGCCGCGATTCTGGGCGAGGGCGGGGCGATGCGGTTCGCTGTGCCGCTGGCGCCGGCTATTGCCATATTGCTCGCGGCGCTCGGTGGACTGATGTTCCTGCTGATGCCAACCGCGGTGCTCGAGGATCTGGTGGTCGATAGCGGCATCGCCTCGCTGGTCACCGCTGCCCAGCCGCCGCTCGGAATGACCGCGCATTTCGCCATCGCTTTCCTGGTCGCGCTCGTCGTCGGTAGTGTCAGCTGGTTCGGGCTGTTCCTGTTGATCGGCACGCGGGCGGTCGCCATCGGCCGCAATGCGCGCGAAGACGGCGTTCCCATCTTGCGCCGGGCCGACGCGCATCCCGACGCGCCGCCCCGCCGCCCGGTCTTCGCCAATCGCGACCTCGGCACGCCGTTCCTCGAAGTTACTGCCGAATCGTCGCTGCCGATGTCGGTCGCCGATGCCGTGGCGTACGCGCCGCCGGTAGTCGAGGAACGTGACATCCCGGCAGATCTCGACACCCCGCTCGCCACCTATCGCAGTCCTCTGGATCCGCCGCTGCCCGCGCCCGATCCGCTGCCGCTCGGCCGGATCGACGAACCCGTCGCGGCGCCCTCGCCAATTCGCGCGGAAGCGCCCGCTCCGGAGCCGATCATCGCGGTCGATCCGCGCCCGGCTCGAATTGATCCAATAACACCCGCCATTGCTCCGCCCGCCGAAGATTCCGCGCCGCGTTTCGCGTCGCATGAGCGGATCGAGACGTTCGAGTTGACGCCGATGGTGCGCTCGTCGGAAACGTCCTCGCCATTGCCGTCGGCAACGATCCACGATCTGCTCGACCGGCTGGAACGCGGTGTCGCGAAGCGCAAGGAAGCGCCGGCGCCGGAACCCGAAGCCCCGGAAGTGGAAGTTCCCGCCGCGGGATCGCTTGAGGAAACGCTCGGCGTGCTGCGCCAACTCGCTTCGCGGGTCGGCTGAGAGCCATTCACGTAGATCGGTGAAATCCTTGTGCTCCTGCGAAAGCAGGAGGCCAGGGCCATAGGCGTCGTATCTCGTAACTCTGGGCTCCTGCTTTCGCAGGAGCACTGAAAGCGAGGGGTTGCCCTAGCCTTCCTCGACCAGCAGGAATTCGACCACGGCCGCCCCGTTGCTGCGCTCGACCAGATCGGCGCTCGCGACAAAATAGCCACGGACACCGAACTCCGCCTCGGGCAGATTCGCCAGCCAGGTCTCGAACGCCTCATCTTCGCCGGCATTGATCTCGACGGTCAGCCGTACGCCGCTGAATAGCGACGACGACCAATCCCGGCTGCGCACCAAAGATGCCGCCGCGTCGGGCATGCTTGCGGCGGCCGATTCGGTCACCGTCTTGATCAGATCGCGCTCGAGTCGGCTCATTGCGCGGCATCCTGCGCGGCGATGAAATCGACGATGCGCTGGGCGACCCGGCGCCTGGGTTCACGACCGTTGCGCAGATCACCGACCAGTCGGGGATCGTTGCAGGCCAGCCGGCCGAACCGGGTCGGCGGCATGTTCGACCGCCGCAAAAATTTCTCCACCTCGCGTCCGATATGCATTTGTCTGGCCTCTGTTTTCTGCTGCCGAGTCGTTAGAAGTTCATGATCTGTTCCAAATTCCAACTTGTCTAGGAAATTTCCTACGACTATGGTGGCAAACATGGTTGACGTGCGATCGACGCTGGCGGGATTGGCTGACGAGGCGGGGACCAGCCTTGCCTGGTTGTCGCGCGCGCTCGGGCGCAACGATGCTTATCTGCAGCAGTTCGTGAAGCGCGGAACGCCCCGGCGGCTCGATGAGGAGGATCGCCGCTGGCTCGCCGCTTATTTCAATGTGGACGAACGCGCATTGGGCGGGACCGCTGGCGGTGACGCGACGATGGTGGCGGTGCGGCGGATCGACGCGGAAGCGCATGCCGGCGCCGGCGGGCTGGTCGAGGATGACCGCAATGGCGGGGAGGAACGGATCGATCCACGCGTGGTGGCGCGGCTTGGCGTGTCGCCCGCGACGCTGACGATGATCACCGCGCATGGCGATTCGATGGAGCCGCTGATCCATGACGGCGACGCGTTGTTCGTCGACATGGCCGATCGCCGTTTGTCGTCGCGCCCCGGCATCTTCGTCATCCGGCTCGACGGTGCGCTGCTGGTGAAGCGGGTCTCCCGGATCGGCTTGGAGGTTCAGGTGACCAGCGACAATCCCGACACACCTGCCATTGCGCCGGTCCGCGCCGATCGCGTGGCGGTCATTGGCCGCGTCGTGCGGCTGGCGCGCGCTCTTCGATAGGGAGTGTTAGCTCAAACTGCTTTGCAAAGCGGACCCCGAATTGATGGCCAGCGGATTGTCCACCTTTGTGGTTCGACGTCATGGATTGCTACCTGACGACTAGCGTGCGGCGCGATCTTCGCGGAAGCTTTTACTTCAGCGTCATCATTTAGCAAAAACAGTTCCATATCGGCTAGTTAATCATCTCGACGAGCCCCGCAATCATGGGCATCAGCCGACATCTAACGATCGGAGACTCGCATTGTTGATAGCCCATTCAGTTTTGCTCGCGATCCTTGCCATTGGCCTGCCGGTATCCGGGGATCAGGTTGTATATAAATATGATGCGCTGGGAAGGCTCTCGCACGCGTGTACAGCTTCGGCGAGCCAGGGCGAACGTACCGACTATCAATTCGATGCCGCCAGCAATCGGACAAACTATCTTCACATCCAGACGGCATTGACGATCCAAGCCGGGTCTAGCGTAGCTTCACCCGACGGTAGATTTCATCTTACCATGCAGACGGACGGCAACCTCGTGCACTACGGCCCTACTGGCGCCTTATGGGGATCGAACACGGTCGGGAGCGGAGCGTCGGTCGCTTCGTTCCAGCCCGATGGTAATCTCGTCCTGTACCGCTCTGACGGCGTGCCGGTATGGTCTACTGGAACCAGCGCATATTTGTGCGCAAACATGTCGATTCAAAACGATGGCAATGTCGTGATCGTAAACATGGAAGGAGTTCCAGTCTGGGCGACTAATACAGGCGGGCACTAAGGCGCGGCGCCATAATGCCTTCACCGCAAAAATAGACTCCTCAGCGGTTTGCTAGCGCCGCCGGTCGATCAGGAAGATGATCGTCGCGGCGATCGCGCCGCCGGCGCCGCCGAGCAGCACGCCCAACGTCGTCTGGCCATAGAGCACGCCGGCGACGGCGCCGCCGATCAGCCCGAGCGCGAGCAGGCATCCGCCGGCGGCGGGGGCGGTCGATTGCGGCGGATTCGGTCTCATGCCCGCTGCCTGCCATGTTCCAGGATCGGACGCTAGTGTCCCGGCATGGCACGCGTGGGGCAGTGACTAACGCCATGGTGCACGGCGATTTACCACTACCTCCCGCCAGTTTCCGTCGATCACCTCGGAGTGGCACGGCCCTTGTAACGATCGGGTGCTGCCAGTCGGAGTATCGCATGCACCTCTACCTTTCTGATCGCTCGTCGGTGGACGCCGCGCAGGAGCTGATGGCAACCTTTGGCGACGATGCCGGATTCGAGGCGGCCGCGCGCGCCGATAAGAGCCGTGATCTCGGCAATCACGTCAATTTCTGCCGCTGGCGCCAGATCGAGCGACTGATCGTGCTGATGTCGCAGGGCCGCGCGGTGGGTACCGTCCACTAATTCAAATCAAGCGGTTTCCGCGGGAGATTGTTTCGGGTTCGTTGGTTTCTGCTTTTCAGGAAGCCACCAAACGAGGCCGGATGACCACACCCCAATATCTGTCGATCGCCCTTCTCGTTGCGATGATGGCGATGTTTGTCTGGGGCCGCTTCCGTTACGATGTCACCGCGATGCTGGCGCTGCTCGCGGGGCTCGGGCTCGGCATCGTCAAGCCGAAAGAGGCGTTCACCGGCTTTTCCGACGACATCGTGATCATCGTCGGCTCGGCGCTGGTGATTTCGGCGGCGGTGCAGCGATCGGGCATGGTCGAGCGCGCGCTGGCGCTGATCGCCGGCCGTGTCACTCGAATCCGGACGCAGTTGTTCGTGCTGACCGCCTCGGTCGGCGTGACGTCGGCGCTAGTCAAGAATGTCGGCGCGCTGGCGATGCTGATGCCCGCGGCGTTCCAGATGGCGAAGAAGAACAAGGCGTCGCCATCGGTCTTCCTGATGCCGATGTCGTTCGCCTCTTTGCTGGGTGGGCTGATGACGCTGGTCGGCACCTCGCCCAACATCATCGTCAGCCGGGTGCGGCAGGACATGGTCGGCGAGCCGTTCCGCATGTTCGACTATTTCCCGACCGGCTTTGGCCTCTTGGTGATCGGCCTGATCTTCCTGCGTTTCGGCTATCGCCTGTTGCCGCGCGACCGGCGCGGGGTGCCGACGATGGGCGAGGCGCTCGACATCAAGGATTACGTCACCGAGGTGACGATCGGCGAGGGCTCGCCCGCGATCGACGAGACGGTCGACCAGTTCACCGATCGCCATGATGGCGACGTCACCGTCACCAGCGTGATGCGCGCGGGCATGCGCAGCCAGCCGCGCCCCTGGATGACCTTGCGCGAAGGCGACACGCTGATCCTGGGCGGCGAGCCGGACGTGCTCGAACGCGTGATTGCCACCAACAAATTCGCGCTGGCCGGCTCCGATCGCAACGTGCCCGAGGATCGCAAGGACGACGAGATCGGGGTGATCGAGGCGGTGATCGCGACCAACTCGCCATTGATCGGCCGCACCGCCAGCCGGATGCAGTTGCAGCGGCGGCTCGGCATCAACCTGATTGCGGTGTCGCGCGAAGGCGAACGGCTGACGCATCGGCTGGGCGGCACCGTGTTGCGCGCCGGCGACGTCGTCGTGCTGCAGGGGCCACTCAGTCTGCTGCCCGAACGCCTGGCGGAACTCGGCGCGCTGCCGCTGGCCGAGCGGGCGCTCCGGCTCGGCAATTCGGGCAGGGGGGTGTTGCCGGTGGCGATCCTGGCGGTGGCGATGATCGCGACCGCGACCGGTTACGTTCCGGTAGCCGTCGCCTTCTTCGCCGCTGCGGCGTTGATCCTTGCGATCGGCGCGCTGCCGCTGGCCGAGGCTTATGCCAGTGTCGAATGGCCGATCCTGATCATGCTTGGCGCCCTGATCCCGGTCAGCGACACGCTCCGCACGACGGGGGCGTCGCAGATCATGGCCACCTGGCTCGCGCATGTTGCCGCCAGCCTGCCGCCCTGGGGCGCGGTCGCGCTAATCCTGGTCGCGGCGATGGCGGTGACGCCGTTCCTCAACAATGCCGCGACGGTGTTGGTGATGGCGCCGATCGCCGCGGTGTTCGCGCACGATCTCGGCTATCGGCCGGAAGCCTTCCTGATCGCCACCGCGATGGGCGCGGGATGCGATTTCCTCACCCCGATCGGCCACCAGTGCAACACATTGGTGTTCGGTCCCGGCGGCTACAAATTCGGCGATTATGCCCGGCTGGGCGCGCCGCTGTCGCTGCTGGTGGTGCTGTTCGGCACGCCGCTGATCCTGATGGTCTGGCCGCTGCATTGAGCGGGAAGGGGAAAGCCCCTCCCTGCAAGGGAGGGGTTGGGGGTGGGTGCGCGCGTCTGCGCGCCCACAAAGACTCACTAGCCGCTCAGCAAAACAGCGTTGGTCGAGGCATCGAGCCTCGCCCAACGCTCAACCCACCCCTTGATCCCCTCCCTGCAAGCGAGGAGGGGAGATTTTAGCGGATGCCCGCCGCAATTCTCAGGCCGGTTCGCCGACGATCGTCTTCAATTCCATGAAGTCGGCAATGCCGTATTTGCCGCCCTCGCGGCCATTGCCGGATTGCTTGTAGCCGCCAAATGGCGTGCCGCCGCCGCCCGCCCAGGCGTTGATCGTCACCAGTCCGGCGCGCAGTTTCGGCGCGACCTTGGCGGCCTCGGCGGGGTCGCCGGAGATCGTCGCCGACAGGCCGTAAACGGTATCGTTGGCCATTTCGATCGCCTCGTCGGCGTCGCTATATTTGGTGATCGTCGCGACCGGCCCGAACGTTTCCTCGCGATAGATGCGCATGTCGGGGGTGACGTCGGTGAGCAGCGTCGGCTTGACGAAGAAGCCGGCATTGCGGCCATCGGCGCGTCCGGTGCCGCCGGTGACGAGCGTCGCGCCTTCGTCGATCGCCGACTGGATCAGCCCCTGGATCTTCTCATATTGCGCCTTGTTGACCACCGGGCCGATATGCGCGCCCATCGTCGAGGCTTCGGCGACCTGGGTCGCTTCCATGATCCCCTTCACCACATTGGTGGCGTCGGCGACCTGGCTTTCGTGGACCAGCAGGCGGGTGGGGGCGATGCAGCTTTGCCCGCTATTCGCCAGCACGCCGGCGATCGTCGGCGGCAGCACTTCGGGCAGATTGGCGCCCTTGAGCACCAGGTTCGGCGCTTTGCCGCCCAGTTCCTGGTGGACGCGCTTGACCGTCGGGGCGGCGGCCTGCGCCACCGCGATGCCGGCGCGAGTCGATCCGGTGAAGCTCACCATGTCGACATCCTTGTGGCTCGAAATCGCCGCGCCGACGCCGGGGCCATCACCATTGACCAGGTTGAACACGCCCGCCGGCACCCCTGCCTTGTCGAGAATCTCGGCCAGGATCACGGCGTTACCCGGTGCTTCTTCCGACGGCTTGAGCACCATCGTATCGCCGGCCGCCAGAGCAGGCGCGACCTTGGCGCAGATCTGGTTGAGCGGCCAGTTCCACGGCGTGATCATGCCGACCACGCCGACGGGCTCGTGGACGACGCGGTTCTTGCCGATGCGCTCCTCGAACTTGAATTCCTTGAGCGCAGCCAGCGTGCCGATGAAATAGCCCAGACCGGCCGGCGCCTGCGCCATCTGCGCGAAGCCGATCGGCGCGCCCATTTCCTCGCTGGTCGCCGCCGCCAGATCTGGGATGCGCGCTTTATATTCCTCGATGATCCGCTCGAGCAGTGCGATGCGCTCGTCGACGCTGGTCTGCGAATAGCTCTTGAACGCTTTCTTGGCCGCCGCGACCGCCTTGTCGACATCGGCCGCGGTGCCGAGCGTGATCTCGCTGACCGGTTGCTCGGTCGACGGGTCGATTACTTCGTGGCGGGCGCCACCTTCGCTATCGACCCATTGACCGTCGATATAATGCTTCAGGTAGCTCTTCATCCTCGCCTCCACTTTTCAAATATCGGGTATGGTTGGCGCCTAGATGGCGCGCGGCGAGGTAGGTTGCAACCCGAAACGAGACTCCCCAGTTGAGGGCTCGTCGCAACGGGAGAACGGGACATGGCGCGCGTCGCACGGATCGAGCAGCATGGTGGGCCAGAGGTGATCCAATGGGTCGATGTCGACCTGCCCGATCCCGGTCCCGGCGAGGTACGGATCCGCTCGACCGCGGTCGGGCTCAACTTCATCGAAGTCTATCAGCGCACCGGCCTTTATCAGCTCAAGCTGCCAAGCGGGCTCGGCACCGAGAGCGTCGGTGTGGTGGAGGCGCTGGGCGAGGGCGTTACCGATATCGAAGTCGGCGACCGCGTCGGCACGTTTGGGCCGACCGTCGGCAGCTATGCCACGCACCGAAACCTGCTCGCCGAAAACCTGATCAAATTGCCCGACAGTGTCGATGACCGCACCGCCGCGGCGATCCTGCTCAAGGGCGGCACTACCGAATTCCTGATCGAGCGCTGCGCCAAGGTGCAGTCCGGCTGGACCGTACTGGTCCATGCCGCGGCGGGCGGGGTCGGCCATCTCGCGGTCGGCTGGCTCAAGGCGATTGGCGCAACCGTGATCGGCACCGTCGGATCGGCCGACAAGGCGGAGCGCGCGCGCCGTGCTGGCGCCGATCATGTGATCCAATATCGCGAACATGACATCGCCGAGAGCGTGCGCGAGATCACTGGCGGTGAGGGCGTCGAGGTGGTGCTCGACGGCGTCGGCGCGGCGACCTGGGACGCGTCGCTCAAATCGGCGAAGCGGCGCGGGCTGATCGTCAGCTACGGCAATGCCAGCGGCCCAGTGACCGGTGTCGCGCTCGGCCAGCTTAACACCAACGGCTCATTGTTCGTCACTCGGCCGACGATGTTCCATTATTATGCGGCCAAGGAAGAACGCGATGCGGGCTTCGCGCGCGTATTCGACATGCTGGCCAAGGGCGCGATCAGCCCGGAGATCGGCCAGACCTTCGCGCTCGAGGACGCGGCCGAGGCGCATCGCCAGCTCGAGGCGGGCAAGACCGAAGGCGCGACGGTCCTGCTGCCGTGAGGGCGGAGGTAATGGCTACTTGGAGTCGTCCGCTTGGTCGCCGCCGGAAGTGACCGTCTCGGCCTTCCTGTCGCCATGGGTCACCGTATAGGTGAATAGCACTCCGATTGGGGCACCTATCAGTTCCTTGCCATTGCGACGCGGCGGCCTAATCAGATATTGCCACGACATGTTGAGTGCGGCTCTGCCCATACCGGCCCCGGCGGGCCCCTCTGAGAGGACGCGACAATCCTCGACATGATAGCGCGGCGCGGTCTTGCAGAGGATCTGTGCCCATCCCTTGTCCGGCGGGCGCTTGGGTAGATAGGGATCTACCTCAGCAGGTGTGGGAAGACGGTACCACTCGCCGTGATAATAGGACTGGCCGCCGGGCCCAATCCCGGGGCCATAAGCGAGCTTGCTATCCGGCGCGTTATCGTCGCCACTATCGTCATTGCTGGCGCTTGATTTCAGCTTGCTGATGTCGCTGGCGCCGAGTTGGATCGGCAGCACGCCTGGAAGCGCATTGGGAGGAGTCGGGACCTTGGGTGGCGTGATGACGGGCGGCATCGGCGGGATCGGGGTCGTCTTTCCCGAAGCCGATTTGGCCGCGGCGTGCGCTTTGGCGCGATGTTCAGGAGCGGTTGCCGCTTCCTTCTGCGACGGTGCGAGGCTGAAGCTCGTCGCGCGTCGCGGTTCGGGCTTGGGTGCCGGCGTCAGGTGCGGGCCGAACAGCACCAGCACCAGGATCAACAGCGCTTCGACGACAAGCGCCAGCACGAACGAGACGGTGCGGCGGCGGTCGGGCAAAGCGAAGGGCAGGGACAGCCGCATTGGCGAGCCGCCTAGGAGCGCAAGTCTCCCGCGGCAACGGCAGATCGCTCGGTTCGTCGCATTCCCGGGTCCAGATCGAGTAATGGCGGCCAGCCTTTGATGGTAGCCTGACAGGACAAATGCAGGCGCGCGGCGCCAGCGAGCGGATTTTCCGTGATTTTTCCACTTGCAGTCGCGCTACAAATGTAGCACGCTACAAATGTAGCCAAGAGGTGAGTCATGCTTCCGCAATTGCCGCCACGCGAACGTCAGATCGTCGACCTGCTCTATCAAGGCGGCTCGCGTACGGTGTCCGAGATCTGCAGCGCGCTGCCTGATCCGCTGACCGGCTCGGCCGTTCGCGCCATGCTCAAGCGGCTCGAGGACAAGGGGTTCGTCTGCCGCGAGGACAGCGATCGCGGTTACGTCTATTCGCCGACCGTTCCCGACAATCAGGCGCGGCGCACCGCGCTCAGCCAGATCGTGCGGACCTTCTTCAAGGGGTCCCCGGTCAGTGCCGCCAGCGCTCTGGTCGGTATGGCGGAAGAGCTCGATGCGCATGAACTCGACGAGCTCGAAGCGGCGATCGCCCGCGCTCGCCAAGCCAGGGACATGGGGAAATGATCTTCACCTTGCTCCTGCTCGCGCTGAAGTCCCTGCTCGTCGCGGCGGCGACCCTCGGACTACTACGTCTGACCCGCGCGCGCTCGGCCGCCCAGCGTTCGACCATCGCGCATCTCGGCCTGTTCGCGCTTGTCGCCTTGCCGCTGGGCAGCCTTGCGCTACCCTCGCTGGCGCTGCCTGTGCCTGCGGTGGTGGCAGACTTCGCTGCTGTCGACCCGATTGCGGCGCCAGTGGCTTCGTCGCTTGCGCCGACTACCGCGACGGCGCCGATCGACACCGGTACCTTCGTCAAATCAGCTGCCAAACCTGCGGCAACAGGCACGTTGATCGCCACCGTCGCTGGTGCGGCGCGCTACGCCTTCCTGCTTCCCACCTTCGTGTTGCTGATGCTGACGCTGGTCGCGTTGCTGCGGCTGGTCGGGTTGCGCGCACGCGCCGATATCCTGGTCGACCTCGACTGGCTGAGCGCGCTTGCCCGTGCGCAACGGCGTATGGGATTCAAGAACGGCACTGCCTTGCTCTGGAGCGACGAGCTCGGATCGCCGGTCAGCTGGGGTCTGATGCGCCCGGTCATTCTGCTCAACAACGCCGCGGTGGCGGCGCCCGAACAGGCCGAAGCGATCATCGCGCACGAGCTCGCGCATGTCGTCCATTTCGATTGGGCGAAGCTGATCCTAGCGCGGGTTGCCACCGCGACTTTCTGGTTCAATCCGCTGGCCTGGGTGCTGGCGCGCGAGGCGCACCAATTGCGCGAGGAAGCGGCCGACGACGCCGTGCTCGGGGCGAACATCGCCGGGCCCGATTATGCCGAATTGCTGATCGGCGTCGCGCGCCATCAATGCCGCGGCACCTTGCTCGGCGCGCATGGTGTCGCGCCGTCGAAAAGCTCGCTCGGCCGTCGCGTCCGGCGCGTACTCGACCAGAGCCCGGCGCGCGGGCCGTCCGGGCGTTCCTGGGTGGCGGGTTTCGCGACCGGCATGTTGAGCATGGCGGTGCCGCTCGCCGCGGTAACCTTTGTGCCGTCTCATACGGCACTCGCCACGATGCAGGCGCCGGCTACCGGGAAACGCCCGGCCTCGGGCGTCTCGATTGGCGGGTCGCCGCAAGCCGCGACAAGCGGCGGCGCGGCGCGTCTCACACCCGTTGTCGCCGCGCCGAATGCCGCCGGTTCGCCATCGGCGACGACGCCGCCGACGATCGCAGCAGGGCAAGATCAAGGTCCAGGAGCGTCGCGCCAGTCGGACGATGGCGATGACGCCGACGACATGCGCGCGCTGGGTATCAGCAGCGACTATCGGCGCGGCATGGCCGAGGCTGGATTTCCCAATCTATCGAGCGATCAGCTGGCGGAAGCGCGTGCCGGCGGCGTGTCCCCACAATATGCCCGCGATATGCGGGCGACCGGCATGCGCCTCAGCCTGGACGAGGTGGTCGAGGCGCGCAACATGGGCCTCAGCGCGGCCTATATCGCTGCGATGCGCGGGTTCGGGATCAAAGGCGATCTCGATGATTACCAGGGCATGCGCTCGGTCGGCGTCACGGCCGATTTCGTCCGCAGGCTGAGATCGCGCGGCATCAAAACCACCGACCCCGATGAACTGACCTCGCTCCGAGCTGGGGGTTCCGCCGGCGATCCCTGAGCCCGGCGCCAGCCCTGCCTCTAACCGTTAGTTCGTAACGCCCCCAGGGGCGACCGGCCACTCGCGACCGACTGCCCTCCATTCGCCCGCACCCTGCGGCGCGGACCGATGGCGCGCGCCCAGGCCGCATCGCCCGACCAGACGCGTCAAGGAGTAGATCATGCCCGTTCACTTGCAGCGCGCCGTTGGGCTTCTGGCACTGGCGACCGGCCTGTGTGCCCCGACCGCCGCTTTCGCCGGCCAGGACACGCCTTCCGCATCGGCCGGCGCCGACACGGCGCCCAAGGATGCCAACGTCTTCACGCCCGACTTCTTCGCGCGCTTCGCCCCGCAGACCGCCTATGACATGCTGTCGCAAGTGCCGGGCTTCACCATCCGCGCCGCCGACGATACGCGCGGGCTGGGTCAGGCGTCGGAGAATGTGCTGATCAACGGCCAGCGCGTGACCGACAAATCGGGCGGCGCGGCGGCCCAATTGCAACGGATATCGGCCAGCGAGGTGCTGCGCATCGAGGTCAGGGAAGCCGCCTCGTTCGGGATCGCCGGCCTGACCGGCCAGGTCGCGAACGTGATCCTCAAGACCGATCGCAAGGGCAGCGGCAATTTCAGCTGGAGCCCGCAGGTCCGCGCCCATTATGCCGAACCGCGCTGGTTCGCCGGGTCGATCAGCTATAACGGCTCGACCGGCGGTCTGGACTATACGGTGTCGCTCGAAAACAAGCCGTCTCGCGGTGCGTTGGGCGGCAACGACTATCGCGTGCTGTCGCCGACCGGCACCTTGCTCGAACGCCGCGACCAGGTGAATTGGTCGAGCAATGACGACGCCAAGCTGTCCGCGATCCTCAAATATACCGGCAAAGGCGGGATCCTGGCCAATCTGACGATGGACTATGATCCCTATTGGCAGCGGGGCGCCAATGATCAGCGCCGCATCCGCACCGACGGCAATGACAATATGTGGATCAGCCTCAATCACACCTGGGGCTTCCGCTACGACGTGAACGGCGACATCTCGGTGCCGCTGGGCGGCGGCCGGCTCAAGATCATCGGCCTGCGCCATTTCGAGCACGCGCCCTTCCTCCTCGACCAACGCACCGATTATGACAGCGGAGCGCCCAGCGACGGCATTCGCTATGGCCAGGATGCCAAAACCAGCGAAACCGTGGGGCGGCTGGAATATCATTGGAAAGGCGGGCCGAACGACTGGACGATCTCGCTCGAGCGCGCCGACAACAGGTTCGAACAGCTCAGCACGCTCGCTAATCTCCGGCCCGATGGCAGCTATCTTTCGATTCCCTATCCGCAAGGCAGCGGCATCGTCGCCGAGACGCGCTATGAAGCGCTGGCGACGCTGAGCCGGCCGCTGTCGCCCAATCTCGATCTGCAGGTGGCCGGCGGTGCCGAATATTCCGAGCTCGGCGAACGCGGCAGCGGCGAAAAGCCGCGGCGTTTCTTCCGGCCGAAAGGGAGCCTGTTGCTGGCATGGCGGCCGGCGCGCGGCTGGGATGCCAGTCTCAAGCTCGAGCGCAGGGTCGGCCAGATCAGCTTTTCGGATTTCCTCGCCAACCAGGACGTCACCAACAATCGCGGTAACGACGCCAACCCCAATCTCGTCCCGCCGCAAAGTTGGGAAGCGACCGCGGAAGTAGCGCGCACGTTCGGCCGCTGGGGCAAGACGCGGTTGAAGCTCTATCATCTCCGGATCGAGGACATCGTCGATCATATCCCGGTCGGGGTCGACGGCGACGCGGTGGGCAATCTGCCTCGCGCGACGCGCACGGGCATCGAGAGCATCAGCACGATCCAGTTCGATCCGATCGGCTGGAAAGGGGCGAAGCTCGACGCCGATATCGGAATCGAACGCGCCCGCGTCCGCGATCCGCTGACGGGGGCGCCGCGCGTGATCAGCAACACGCACGACCGCTGGGCCCAGCTGACCTTGCGGCACGACGTACCCGGCACCCAATTCGCCTGGGGCGGTGGTCTGTCGTTCGACCATTACAGCCCGGTTTATTATCTCGACGAGGTCAACCAGCAATGGGAAGGCCCCTATGTCAGCGCCTTTTTCGAGTTCAAGAATGTGCGCGGAATGAAGGTCAATTTCGAGGTGTTCAACCTCAATGACGGCCATGTGCGGTATTGGCGCGACGTCTATTCCGGCCGCCGCAACGCCGCGCCGCTCGCGTTTCTGGAGCGCCAGCATCAGAGGGTCGGGCCGATTTTCACGCTGACGATTAGCGGGACGTTTTGACGGTCATCCGCGTCGACTCGGCGAGGCAGCTGAAGTGTTGGGAAAAAGGGCGCCAGGATTGCTCCTGGCGCCCTTCTTTGTTGGGTCCGCCGCGGCAAAGCCGCGTCGTCGGTCCTCGCAAGCGAGGCCGGCCGACAGCGCGTATGCGAGCTTCGCTCGCACCAGCGCGGTCGTGGCCGCGCTTTACGCGCTGTAGTACATATCGAACTCGACCGGGCTCGGGGTCATCTCGAACCGCGCGACATCGGCACGCTTGATTTCGATATAGGCCTCGATCTGGTCCTTCGAGAACACGTCGCCCTTGAGCAGGAAGTCCATATCGGCTTCCAGGCTGTCGAGCGCTTCACGCAAGCTACCGCACACGGTCGGCACTTCAGCGAGCTCGGCCGGGGGCAGGTCGTACAGGTTCTTGTCCATCGCATCGCCCGGGTGGAGCTTGTTCTGGATGCCGTCGAGGCCGGCCATGAACAGCGCCGCATAAGCGAGATAGGGATTGGCCATCGCGTCGGGGAAACGGACCTCGACGCGCTTGGCCTTGGCGCCCGTGCCGTACGGAATGCGGCACGACGCCGAGCGATTGCGCGACGAATAGGCCAGCAGCACCGGCGCTTCATAGCCCGGCACCAGCCGCTTGTAGCTGTTGGTGGTCGGGTTGGTGAACGCGTTGAGCGCCTTGGCGTGCTTAATGATGCCGCCGATGAAATACAGGCACATGTCGGAGAGGCCGGCATAGCCGTTGCCGGCGAACAGCGGCTCCTTGCCGTTCCAGATCGACAGATGGGTGTGCATGCCCGAGCCGTTATCTTCCTTGATCGGCTTGGGCATGAAGGTCGCCGACTTGCCATAGGCATGGGCTACCTGGTGCACGACATACTTGTAGATCTGCATGCGATCGGCGGTGGTCGTCAGCGTGCCGAAGGTCAGGCCGAGTTCGTGCTGCGACGCGGCCACTTCGTGGTGGTGCTTGTCGCAGGGCAGGCCCATTTCGATCATGGTCGAGACCATTTCGCCACGGATATCGACCGCGGAGTCGACCGGCGCGACGGGGAAGTAGCCGCCCTTGGCGCGCGGACGGTGGCCGAGATTGCCGCCTTCATATTCGCGGCCCGTATTGGTCGGCAGCTCGATATCGTCGATCTTGTAGTAAGAGGTCGCGTAGCTCGTTTCGAACTGCACGTTGTCGAACATGAAGAACTCGGCCTCGGGGCCGACATAGACGGTGTCGCCGATGCCCGTGGTCTTGAGATAGGCCTCGGCCCGCTTGGCGGTCGAGCGCGGGTCGCGCGCATAGAGCTCGCCGGTCGACGGCTCGACGATGTCGCAGACCAGGATCAGCATCGGCGTCGCCGAGAACGGATCGACATAGATCGCGTCGAGATCCGGCTTCAGGATCATGTCCGACTCGTTGATCGCCTTCCAGCCTTCGATCGACGATCCGTCGAACATGAAGCCGTCGGTCAACTCGTCCTCGCCGACCACCGTCGAGACCATGGTCAAATGCTGCCACTTGCCCTTCGGGTCGGTGAAGCGGAGGTCGACCCACTCGATCTCCTCGTCCTTGATCTTCTTCAGAACGTCACTGGCTGTCGTCGCCATAACCCCAGACCCTTTCTCTTTCAGTCGTAAATCCGGCGAACCGGAGAATCATGTTGCTCGTGCGTGCGCCCTGCTGTCACATTATGTTGCAGTGCGTCAAATGCCGTAGTTGCCCAACTTGGGCGTCGGTCGTCTTTTTCCAGGTCGCTGCCCTAGATTGCTGCTTCGTCGCGCTCGCCGGTGCGGATGCGCAGCACGGTTTCGACCGGCATGACGAAGATCTTGCCGTCGCCGATACGGCCGGTCTGCGCGGCTTGCGCGATCGCCTCGACCACGCGTTCGGCCATCGCGTCCTCGACCACCACTTCGAGCTTCACCTTGGGCAGGAAGTCGACGACATATTCGGCGCCGCGATAGAGTTCGGTATGGCCCTTCTGGCGGCCAAAGCCCTTGGCCTCGGTCACGGTGATGCCGCTGACACCGACTTCGTGCAACGCCTCCTTCACCTCGTCCAGCTTGAACGGCTTGATGATCGCTTCGACCTTCTTCACGCGGAATTGTCCCCCGTCTCTTGCCCTATGGGTTGATTGCACATCAGCCTTACATGAAGCGTGCCAGAACTCGCGCGCGAAGAGCGTGGGCCGAGCGGGAGCCGGTATCGGCTCTAGCAAATGCCTCGAAATTAGGCAGCCCTGTTTCGACTGCCCGTTGGCGCGGCACGACGGCTGCGCACCGAGGCCAGTCGATCGGCGAACGGCCTGGCTTCCAGCGCGGCATTGGCGCGGTTGATCACCTCCACCAGCACGCCCCCAGTTTCGGTATCGAGCGCCGCGGTGGCGGCGCGCGCGGCATGCCAATGGTCCTCCAGCCGGGGGAGCAGCGCAGTGCCCGCGCGGGTGAGCGCGACGATCCTCTGGCGGGCATCCTCCTCGCCGCGCGTCACCGCGACCAGGCCGGCGGCGGCCATTTGCGATACTGTCTGGCTGACCGCCGAATGCGATACGCCGAGCCGGTCGGCCAGCGCGCGAATGCCCTGTGGCCCGTCGGCAACGAGCGCGCGGACAACCGGCGTATAGCGCGGGCGGAAATCGATCCCATCCTCGCGATATGCCTGTTCCAGCGCGCCGTCGAGATGATCGATCAGCCGGCGAAGCGCGGTGCCGAAACTGGCGGCAGTGTGCGTGGTCATACCCCACTTATTAGCCACTTTACTCCTGTCGAGCAAAATGTATAAGCGCTTACGCTTACAAATGTAGTCGGAGGGGTTGAGGGATGGATCGGCGCATATTCTTGGGACTATCGGCGGCCGCGATCGCGACGATCACCGGTGGCAACGCGATCGCCATGGACGGGCCAGCCGCGGCCGCCGGCGACCCCGCTCTCGCACTCGCCGACCTTCTCGAGACCGGCTATGTCATCCCCGAGATTGGCAAGCGCTACGCCGCGATGCTGCGGCAAAAGGCGGCGGCCGGTGCCTATAAGCAGATCGCCGACCCCGCCGAACTCGGCCAGCGGCTGACCGCCGATTTGTTGGCGGTGTCGCCCGACCGCCATCTGCGCGTCGTGCCCGCGACGATGCTCGGTCCCAATGATCGGCCGCAACCGCGACCGGCGGACGGGGCCAAACCCCAGCCTCCCGCCGCGCCACCTCGCGCGCCGGCGGGGCCGCGACCGCCCCGTCGCGCGCCGATCGAGGATGCCGGCTGGATAGCGAAAGAGGTCGCTTATATCCGCTTCACCGAATTTCCCGACGACCCCGACATCGCCGCGGCGAGCGACCGCTTCATGCGAGAGCATGCCTCGGCCAAAGCGGTGATCGTGGATTGCCGTTACAATGGCGGCGGCGGCGTCGCGCAGATGAATGCGATTCTGCCCTATCTCTTCGCCAAACCGGCGGTGCTGGTGCAGATGGAAATGGTCGAGTCGATCGCCAAGGCGCGCGGCAATCCCTTCGCCGAGGATGCTTTCATGCGCCCGGCGAGCGGCGCGGCGCCGGGGATCGTCCGCACCGAACATTATGTCATGCCCAAGACCGACGAGACGCGGCTGTTCGGCGCGAAAGTCTTTTACCTCGTCTCGGGGCGCACCGCGTCGGCCGCCGAGCACCTCGCGTTGGCTTTCAAACACACCGGCCGCGCGACGCTGATCGGGGAAACGACGGCTGGTGCGAATCATTTCGGCGGATTCGAGCCGATCGGCGGCGGGCTGGTGGTGTTCCTGCCGGTCGGCCGGACGATCGATCCGGCGACCGGCAAGGATTGGGAAGGGACGGGGATCGTTCCTGACGTTGCGGTGGCGCCGACGCTCGCGCTGCAGGAAGCGCTCAAGCGAGCGGGTGCGATCGCTTGAGGAACTCCCCTCCCTGCTTGCAGGGAGGGGCAGGGGGGTGGGTGCGCGCGTCTGCGCGCAAAAAAGACTCATTGGCCGCCCGTCAAACAGCGGCGGACGAGGCATCGAGCCTCGCCCGACGCTAACCCACCCCTAACCCCTCCCTTGCAGGGAGGGGAATCCTAATGCCGCCTCGTTCAAACGTCGCGCCACGAATGCGGCAATATCCGCCGACAGCCGGTCGCCGCGCGTCAGTGGCAAGGCATGCGAGGCGCCCTCATAGACCAGCAACTCGCTACCCGGGATCATCGCGTGCGCCAGCTCGGCGCTCCTCTCCAGCGGGCAGCTTTGGTCGGCGCTGCCATGGATGATCAGGGTCGGGCAGGTGAACGCCGCCATGTCGGCGCGGACGTCGGCGTTGATGTTGGTGCGGGTATGCTCGATCGCCGCATGCAAGGTCGCACGCAGCACCAGGCCGGTGCCCCAGGCGACCATGTGCGGCGATACCTGTTCGGGCGCGAAGAACGGCTCTGCCATCGCCGCGACATAAGCGGGGCGGTCGGCCATCATCATGGTGACCTGCGCGGCAAGCGGCTCGGTGCGGCTGGCCGGATCGGGAAACAGGCCCGGTGCGGTGCCGGCGACCAGGACAGTCCCCGCCACCCGCGTGGCGCCATGGCGCGAGAGATAGCGCGCGACCTGACAGGCGCCCATCGAATGCGCGACCAAGGTCACTCGGTCGAGGCCGAGCCGCTCGATCACCGTGGCGAGGTCGTCGGCCAGGCCGTCCAGATCGTGCCCTGCCGCGGCCGGCGACGAGCGGCCGCACCCGCGTTGGTCGTAGGCGATGCAGCGATGCCCCTGGCGGACGAGGTCGGCGGTCTGGCGCTCCCAGAATTCGGTGTTCATTGCCCAGCCGTGGACGAACAACAGCGTCGGGCCATTACCCATATCCTCATAGTAAAGCTGCTCGCCATCGGGCGTGGGGATCAGGCCGCGGCTCGGGCGGAGCGTCTGGCGGGGAGCTAGGTCGGCGATCGCGTACATGGCTGTTCTCCTTGGGGTTGGTGCCGCCATGATGCGGATTGCCGCACCCGAACCAATTACCTGGCAGGTAATGGCGCGGCGTCCCGGGTCGGTTAGGATGGCTGCCGAAAGGATGGCTCATGGTGCAGATGTCGAGTGAGGTGGGAGCAATGCTGCGCGACTGGCGCGCGCGCCGGCGGGTGAGCCAGCTCGACCTCGCGCTCGATGCCGATGTCTCGCCTCGCCATTTGAGCTTCGTCGAAACCGGGCGCGCGCGACCCAGCCGCGAGTTGCTGTTGCGCCTGTCCGAACAGCTCGATGTGCCGCGCCGGGAGCAGAATGCCTTGCTACTGGCCGCGGGGTTTGCGCCCGCTTTCCCCGAACGCGATCTCGCCGATCCCGCGCTCGATGTGGTGCGCGCGGCGCTCGAAACGGTGCTGTCCGCGCACGAGCCGTTCCCCGCGCTGATCATCGACAGGCACATGACGATGATCTCGGCCAATCGCGCGCTGGCGCCGTTGATCGAGGGCGTGGATCCCGTTTTGCTCGAACCACCGGTCAATGTCCTGCGCTTGACGCTTCATCCCGACGGCGTGTCGAAGAACATCGTCAACCTCGCCGAATGGCGCGGCTTCCTGCTGCGGCAACTCGACCGCGAAATCGCGCAGAGCGGCGACGCCACACTGATCGCGTTGCGCGAGGAAATGGAGCTTTATCCCAAGGGTCCCGCCTCGGACGTCCGGCCGCGCGACTTCGCCGGGGTCGCGGTGCCGTTCCGGTTCCAGCGCGGCGATCGCATCCTGTCCTTTTACAGCGCGCGTACCGTGTTCGGATCGCCGATCGACCTCACGCTGGACGATCTCGCGTTGGAAACCTTCTTGCCCGCCGACGCCCAGACGGCGGAGGCGATGCGGGTACTCTGCCCGCCAGCACCCTAACCGTCACCCCAGCGAAAGCTGGGGTCTCTAGCGATGACGCGATGCGGCTTGAGATCCCAGCTTTCGCTGGGATGACGATGGTGGTGCGAGCTATTTACCCGTGCCTTCCACCCCCTGCGGCAAATTCTTCTTCGCCCAATTCGCCTCGTCGATCACGTAGAGCCGGATCAGCTGCGCCTGCTCCGGGCTCACGACCTTGGCGAAGCTGATCATGCCCTGCTTGGCCAGTGCACCGTCGATCAGGATCGACTTCCATGTATCGGCATCGGCCAGCACAGCCGAGCGCTGAAGGTCGGGGAGGACGCCGCCACCGCCGGCGCTCGCGCCGTGGCAGACCTGGCAATAGCGGCCGAACAATTGCAGGCCCGCGGCGATCTGCTCGGGCCGTGCGGTCGATGGCGGCGGGTTGAACGGCGCCGTCGCAGGTGGGACGAGCGAGGGGAGCTTCGCCGTGCCGCCCAGCTTGAATACCAGCAGGCGTGGCAAGTTCGGCACATTCTTGGCCGCACCGATCGCGTAGCCGATCGACAGCGGCAGCGCCCCGCCGCGCCCGGTCAGCACCGCGATATATTGTTGCTCCTTGACCGTGAACGTCGCGGCGCCCGCCATGATCCCCGATTGCGTCGGATAGGCCCAGAGCTGCTTGCCGCTATCGGCGGCATAAGCGCGGAACTCGCCGAGCGCGGTGCCCTGGAACACCAGATTGCCCGCCGTGGTCATCGTTCCGCCGTTCCACGGGGTCGGGTAATCGACTCGCCAGCGTTCCTTGTTGGCGACCGGATCCCAGGCGACCAGCGCGCCGGTTGCGCCTGCTGTGATCGCGCCGATCATCTTCGCATCGCGTGGATACATCCCCGCCGACATATTGGTACCGACGTTGAACCCGATCGGCTCGCGCGTGCCGGCGGCGGCGTCGGGCGGGATATAAGCGAGCCCGACCTGTTCCTGCGCGGGCACATAGACCAGCCCGGCCTTGGGATTGAAGCTCATCGGCTGCCAATTATGCGCGGCCAGTGCCGACGGCACCGCGAGGAACGGCTTGCCGGTCTTGTAGAAGCGCGCGTCGGGATTCTCGTTGGGTCGACCGGTCTTGAGGTCGTAGCTGTCGGCCCAATTGACCGTCTTGATGAACTTGCCGGCGTTGATCAGTTTGCCGTTGGTGCGGTCGACGACGAAGAAGAAGCCGTTCTTGGGCGCCTGCATCAGCACCTTGCGCTGCTGCCCGCCCATATTCAGGTCGGCAAGGATGATCGGTTGGGTGGCGGTGAAGTCCCAGCTTTCGGCCGGCGTCTCCTGATAATGCCAGAGATATTCGCCGGTATCGGGCTTCAGCGCCACGATCGAAGACAGGAACAGATTGTCGCCCTGGCCCTCCGAGCGCAGCCCGTGGTTCCAGGGCGAGCCGTTGCCGACGCCGAGATAGAGCTGGTCGAGCTCAGGATCGTAGACGATCGAATCCCACACCGTGCCGCCGCCGCCCGATTGCTTCCACTGGCCGTTCGCCGACCAGGTCGCATTCGCTGCCTTGGACAGGATCGCGTCGGACGCCTCGCCATCGGCGCCGAGATTGGCATTGGGCACGGTATAGAAGCGCCAGCGCTTGGCGCCGGTGTCGGCATCGTACGCGGTCACATAGCCGCGCACGCCGAACTCGGCGCCGCCATTGCCGATGATCACCATGCCCTTCACGACGCGCGGCACGCCGGTGATCGTATAGGGTTTGGCATTGTCGGTGGTCTGGACGCTCCACAGCGGCTTGCCGGTCGGCGCGTCGATCGCGATCAGCCGCCCGTCGATCGTGCCGAGATAGAGCTTGCCTTTCCACGCCGCGATGCCGCGATTGACCACGTCGCAACACGCCTGGACGCCCTTGGTCTTGTCGACGCCGGGATCGTATTCCCAGAGCTTCTTGCCGGAGAGGGCGTCGTAGGCGAACAGCTTCGACCAGGGTCCGGTGACGTAGATCGTGCCGTCGATCACCACCGGCGTCGATTCCTGGCCGCGCGCATCGGGCAGATCGGCATACCAGGACAGGCCGAGCGATCCGACGTTGTCGGCGTTGATCTGGGTCAGCGGGCTATAGCGTTGCTCGTTATAATTGAACCCGGTCATCGCCCAGTCGGCGCCCGAGCCACCACTGGTGAGATAGGCGGAGTCGATCTTCGCGGCACCCACCGCGCCCGACGGCGCCGGCGAATTGTCGCTCGACGATCCGCACCCGGCCAACAGGGCCGCGCTCAGCAACGCGATATAGGTCCGCATGTCGTTACCTCTCCGCCATACTCTTTCTTCGAAGAGTCGCTGGCAGTCGATAGCGCGGCGGGGGGCTGCGTGGTAGAGGGTGCTTAACCGTATCGGGATAGGGGACACCGATGGCCAATCCACTCGACCATTTGCGCGACGAGCTCGAAGCGCCCGTCGCGATCCGCAATTTCGGCAGCGGCTGGTATTCGGGCTTCTTCGCGCTCGTCCTGGCGATCGCCGGCTTCGGGCTGGTGGTGGCGCTGCGCTGGCCGGGCTGGTTCGCGACGCCCGAGCTGCAGGCGGTCGAAAAGACCTTGTGGTTCCGTCCCGTCGTCCATGCCGTGCTGATCTCCAGCTATGCGCTGGCGCTGCTCAGCCTGATGCTGCGGACCAAGAAGGCGATCGGTTTTTCCGCGCTGGCGATCGGCATCGCGGCGGCGTTGCTCGGCGGCGCCAATGTCTCGCCGCGTGAGACGCATGATTGGGGCATCTTCTTCGGGGTCGATTTCTTCGTCGTCAACCTGATCGTCGCCGGGTTGATGTTCGCACCGATCGAGCGGTTCTGGCCGCACAACCGCGACCAGCGCCTGTTCCGCACCGAATGGCGCGAGGACCTATTCTATTATCTGCTCAGCTCGATGCTCGTGCAGATCTTCACCTATCTGGCGCTGGCGCCGTCGAGCATCATCAACGCCAACACCGTGTCGCTCGCCGGCATCCGCGCGGCGATCGGCGGGCAGCCCTGGGTCCTGCAGTTCGTCGAGGCGATGCTGCTGACCGATTTCGTGCAATATTGGTTCCACCGCGCCTTTCATCGTGTGCCGTTCCTGTGGGGATTCCACGCGGTCCATCATTCGGCCAAGGCGATGGACTGGCTGGCCGGCGCGCGGATGCATTTCGTCGAGATCATCCTGCTGCGCAGCGTGACCTCGTTGCCGCTGCTGACCTTCGGCTTCCTGCCCTCGGTGATGCAGGCCTATGTCGCCCTAGTGTACATCTATTCGGGGCTGGTTCACGCCAATCTGAAGGGCGATTTCGACCGTTTCGGCCATGTCATGGTGACGCCGCGCTTCCACCATTGGCATCACGGCCTCGAGGCGGAAGCGGTGGACGTCAATTTCGCGATCCACTTTCCGTTATGGGACAAATTGTTCGGGACGTTCCACTTGCCGACGGGCCGGTGGCCCCAGGGCTATGGCATCCCGGAGAAGATGCCGAACGGCTATCTGAAGCAACTCGCTTATCCGTTCGTGCGCAGCCAGAAGGCGATCGACGCGGCGAAAGCGGAATAGGCGATGGCGCACCGCATTTATGCGACAAGCGTCGCGAGCGTGTACGTCCATTACGTCGCCAAGGCCGAGCGGAAGGGCCGAACGCGAGCCGAAGTCGACGAGATCATATGCTGGTTGACCGGCTATACCCGCGAAGGGTTGGCCGAAGAGCTGGCAAGCAAGGCGAGTTTCGAGGATTTCTTCGCCCGCGCGCCCGGCCTCAACCCTGCACGATCCGCGATCACCGGAACGATCTGCGGCGTGCGCATCGAGGAGATTGATGAGCCGCTGATGCGCGAAATCCGCTACCTGGACAAACTGGTCGATGAGCTGGCGAAGGGCCGGCCAATGGAAAAAATCCTGCGCCGGCAAACGCCTCGATCGTACGTCAGTAAGGCGGTTGGTCGTACCCCTTGGGGCTCGACGTGAAGATCTCGCACCCGTCCTCGGTAATGCCGATCGAATGTTCGAACTGCGCCGACAGCGAGCGGTCGCGCGTCACCGCGGTCCAGCCGTCGTCGAGCAGCTTTACGTCGGGCTTGCCGATATTGATCATCGGCTCGATCGTGAAGATCATGCCGGGCTTGAGCTCGGGTCCAGTGCCCGGGCGGCCGACATGGACGACTTCCGGCGCGTCGTGGAACAGCTTGCCGACGCCGTGCCCGCAGAAATCGCGCACCACGCCGAAGCGGTGGCGCTCGGCATGCGTCTGGATGGCATGCGCGACGTCGCCCATCGTGTTGCCGGGCCTGGCCTGTTCGATCCCGAGCATCAGGCATTCATAGGTCACGTCGACCAGCCGCTTCGCCTTGATCGGCACATTGTCGCCGACCAGATACATCCGGCTGGTGTCGCCATGCCAGCCGTCGAGCAGCGGGGTCACGTCGATATTGACGATGTCGCCGTCCTTGAGCTGGCGGTCGGAGGGGATGCCATGGCAGACGACATGGTTGATCGAGATGCAGCTCGAATGCGTATAGCCGCGATAGCCGAGCGTTGCAGGCGCGGCGCCGCCGGCGATCATGAAATTGCGGATCAGGTCATCGAGTTCCGCAGTGGTCACCCCCGGCACGACATGCGGCACGAGCATGTCGAGCGTTTCGGCGGCGAGGCGTCCGGCGCGGTGCATGCCCTCGAACGCGTCGCGGCCATAGAGCTTGATCGCGCCGTTGCGCGCGAGGTTCATGTCGCTGGTGACAGTCACATATTCGGTCATGGCGAACGATATAACGATGACGCGCCGATTTTGCGAGGCTATCGCTGACCCCATGACCGGCCAAGCGAATGAGAGGATCTGGACCGCGGCGCTCGTCGTGATCGGCGACGAGATCCTGTCGGGGCGCACCCAGGACAAGAATGTCGCGCAGATCGCCGCGTGGCTCAACGTCCAGGGCATTCGGCTGGCCGAGGTTCGCGTCGTCGGCGACGTCACCGAAGCGATCGTCGAGGCGGTCAACCAGCTGCGCGCGCGCAACGATTATCTCTTCACCACCGGCGGGATCGGCCCGACGCATGACGACATCACCGTCGATGCGATCGCCGAGGCATTGGGGGTGGACGTCACCTATCATCCCAAGGCGGTCGCCACGCTGGAGCGCTATTACGAAAGCCGCGGCGGGCTGACCGAGGCGCGCAAGCGGATGGCGCGCGTGCCCGAGGGCGCCGATTTGATCGAGAACCGGATGTCGGGCGCACCAGGCATCCGCATCGGCAATCTGTTCGTCATGGCGGGCGTGCCGCACATCACCGCGGGCATGCTCGATGGACTGACCGGCAAGCTCGAGGGCGGACGCCCGGTGGTCAGCCGCTCGATCGGCTGCTGGGTGCCCGAGAGCGAGGTCGCCGACATCCTGCGCGAGGCGGAAAAGGCGCATGAAGGGGTCGCGATCGGCAGCTATCCGTTCTTTCGCGATGGCCGGGTGGGTGCGAATTTCGTGGTGCGCAGCCCAGATCAGGCATTGGTCGACACCGCCATCGCCGACCTGACGGCACGACTGGAGGCGGCGGGCCGAGAGGTCGTCGCGGACGGCATTTGACTGCGCCCAAGTACAGCATCATCGAACGTGAGCGGCGCTTCCTAGTCGATCGGGAACTGACGCCTGCACTCGATTCCGCGACGGCGCGGTTGGTCGAGGATCGCTATTTGCCCGGCACCGGCTTGCGGTTACGCCGCGTGACCGCGCCTGACGGATCGGTAGTGCACAAGCTCGGCAAGAAATATCCCGGCGCGGGCCTGTCGTCGCGGCCGATGACCAACATCTATCTCGACGCGGCTGAATATGACGCCCTGGCGGTGCTGCCGGCGGCCGTGCTGATCAAATGGCGGCATGAAGTCGGCGGCGGGTTCGCGATAGACGTGTTCGAGGGCGCGCTGGCCGGACTGATGCTTGCGGAGATATCCGCGGACGATGATGCCGCGCTGACCGCAATCGTCGTGCCGCCCTGGTGCACTGTCGAGGTCACCGAGGATGTCGCTTATGCCGGCGGTACGCTTGCGATAGACGGGTGGCACGCGACGACCGCCCCACGCGTTGTCACGATAGCAGAAGGAGACGAGCGATGAAGGTCGGTGCGATGATGCTGATGCCCGCGGTCCTGCTTGCCGGTTGTGGCGGCGGGGGTGCCGGCGGCAACGCCGCGGCGCCGGCCGCTCCGGCAACGCCCGACCCGGTCGAGGTCAAGTTCCGCGCGCTCAATGCGGTGCAGCAGCGCGTCGCCCTGTTCCGCGCGATCTACGACGCCAATTATACCTGCAAGAAGATCGTTTCGATCGCCGAAAAGCCACGTAATGAGGGTCAGCCGGTATGGCTGGTGACCTGCGACGACCAGGGCGAATACGTGATCACGCTGGTTCCCGGCGGCACCTTCACCGTCAGCGGCGTTCCGCAACCCAAGGGTGGCTTCCGACGCGCGAGCCCGAGCCCGTCGCCCCAATAGGTGGCGATGCCACAGCCGCGGCCCGTTGAGTTCGAAGACCGAGCGCGCTCTCTCGCGAGCCCGCTCTAGCACAGGTCTGCCGGATCGCGTTCTACATGCTCAACGCGGCGAACAAGTGTCCGGTCGGCAATTGGCCCGTGCGGAGCGTCCGTTCAGGAGCGATCCGGGCGAGGAAATAGCGCCAGCTTTCCGGACTCCAGAAGTTGATATGGCCTGCATAGGATTCGAATTCCGAATGATATTCCTTGGCGGGAAGGTGGTCCTCCCGCCCATCGGGAACCGTCAAGATGAGCGTGCCGGTAGCTGACACGATCTCGAGCAAGCGCCTGACGACCGTTTCGGGATCCACAGTGTGTTCCAGCACTTCCATCAGAAACACGAGGTCGTAGCTGGATGACTCCGGAAGGTCCGAAAGCGCGCTGAAGAACAGTTCGGCATCAGGGCAGGCCCGTTTGGCCATCGCCAGCTTCACATCGCTGACGTCGCATCCGGAGAGGGAGCAGTCCGGATACCTTGCGCGTATGAGATGCAACAGGCACCCCGCGTGGCACCCGATGTCCAGAACGCGTTTGCCGGCAATGTCGACGTCTTCCGCATCGCATCGATCGAGCAGAAGGCGCACCATCGCCAGACGGCTTGCGTCGAAATAGTGCTCTAGGAATGCCGGTGTCGGCCATTCTCCGGTCAGCGCGTTGTGCTGCACCACCGGAAGGATTTCCTGGAGGAAGCTCGCAGCGTTGCGCGCATCGGCGGAGGTCGGCCGACACCGCGCGCCAGGATCGGCCCTTACGATCCTGTAGCCGCACCGCGCAAATGCGGACTGAACCAGGTTTTTGCCCAGGGACATCGGGGCGTGGATCATCTGTCCTCCGTCGCGCGCAAGCGCGCCAGTTGTGGGAGTCCGAAGTCGAGCTTGTTTCATCATATGGCGCCGCAGGCGGCTTCTCTTGGGACTCCGATTGTCGCGCATCTCCGTCTCAACACGATCGAGTCCAACCTCGGTCGGCTGCGCCCCAAACGACCGATGCGCATGCATAGCAACCTGCCGCACCTCCCTAATCACCCTCTATGAACTGCAGGGGGTGGGAAGTGGACGAAATCGGCGGTTGCCTGCGGCACGACAGCCATTGGATGGCCTTTGAGGGCAACCGGAAAGCGGTCATCCGTTCATCGGTCCCGACCGATGTCGAAAAACGAGGCGGTTATTGCCAAATGGCATTAAATTACGTATATGGTGCCATATGGAGAACCGCCATGCTGGCTTTGCAACCCGTTGATACTGCTGCTCCGGCATTTCGTCCGAATCCGATAACCCAGAGCGAGGCTGCCGCGATGTTCAGGGCGGTACTGAACCTGTTCGGGAAATGGGAGCTCACCGACGAACAGGCGGCGACGCTGCTCGATATGCCGGTGCGTTCCTATCGGCGTTGGAAAGCTGAAGGGCCGGGCCGGGTTTCGCGCGATGGCGCGGCTCGCCTCTCCAACTTGATGGGCATTCACAAGGCGCTACGGATCGTCTTCTCCGAAGCCCAGCGGGGTTATGCCTGGATCAAGGCAAGCAATACAGCCTTTGCAGGATCGAGCGCACTCGATGTCATGCTCGGCGGCGAACTTACCGACATCATGCGTGTGCGCCGCTATCTCGATGCCGAGCGCGGCGGCTGGTGAGCGAACGGGAGACTCTCCCGGTCAGCAGGATTGAGTGGACGGGCGCGGTCAGGATCATCCGCAGCACCTTTCCGCCGATCGACCTGTTCGAAGACATCGCCGACCCTGCCGACTGGCCCTTGCTGATTTCTGCAGAGCAAAAAACGAACCCGCGCATCATGGCCACGATCGGCAACCTCGATCTGGTTCCGACCGAGCGCCGAGTCGGCGGAAACGGCGCCTCCTATTTGATGGCACCGTTCACCCACGCCAGCATCGACCGGCCAAGCCGCTTCACGGATGGCAGCTATGGCGTGCTATATGTCGGAAACGCTTTCGAGACGGCGTTGTTCGAAACGATCCATCACCATGCGCGGTTCATGGCCCGGACTGCGGAAGCGCCCGGCTGGACCTCCCAGTTTCGGGAGATCGTCCTTTCGGTCAGCGCAGACTTGCATGACCTGAGAAGCGCCAATCCGGCCGATCCGGCACTCGATCCGGACAGCTATAGGGCATCTCAAAGGCTGGCGATGGCGCTTAAAGCGGATGGAGCTGATGGCGTCGTCTACCCCAGCGTCCGGCACGCAGGGGGAGAATGTGTCGCTTTATTCTACCCTGACTGCGCTTCAGATCCTGTGCAAGGCCGACACCTCGATTACCATTGGGATGGTATGGGTGTCGATCTCGTGCGCGATGCAGGGACGGGGGCTGTGTTCCGCGTCGTGGATGTGTCCCCCAGTCAGCTTTGACGGCCGAGGCATTCTGGTTCGAAACGCCCCCAATCGGCCCGGCTACGCATGGTGCGTGCAACCTTCGCTGGCTCGATGGAGTGGGGAGTGCTCAAGATTTCAGCGGGTTGCAAAGCCTCGCATGGACGTCGGTGGAGGGTGGGCTGGAGCGCTCGACCGTCAGTTCGGCTTTACTGTGCCTGTCCGACCTCGAGGGACCGACTCCAGCAGGACCACGCCATGCGCGGGGACGGTGAAGCGCGTCACCCTGGCGTCGACCGGCGCGCCGCTCCACACATCGCGCAACGCCCCGATCGTCGACAACCCGACAAGATCGGGCGTCACCGTCATCGTCGCGGGCGCCCCGCCACGGTTGAACAGCGCAATTGCATAGCCACCGCTCGTCAAAGGCTTGAGCCATATCTCCGTGGCGCCGTCCTTGCGCACCGCCTTGCCCTGAACCCCTTTCGGGTCCTGATCGATCGCGATCACGCCGCGATTTTCCAGCAGGCGCTTGGCGGACTCGCTGGTCGTGCGGACGTCATGTCCCATCATCAGCGGCGCGGCGGACATCGCCCATAATGTCATATGGGTGCGGTATTCGTCCTCCGACATGCCGCCATTGCCGACCTCGAGCATGTCGGGGTCGTTCCACCCGCCTGGGCCGGCATCGGTCGGATCGCCATTCTTCTCGAACCCGATCCGGGCCATTGTCGCATAATCGTCAGTGATGTCGCCGGTCGTCCGCCACAAATGCCCGCCGACCGAGCGGCCCCAGGTACCGACGCGGAAGCGACCATATTCGCATAGCGAGTAGACGATCTGGCGCCCGGTCGCGCGCAACGCGGCGCCCATTTCGGCATAGCTGCGTCGGACTGTGTCGGCGTCGGCATAAAACCATTCGCCCGAGCACAGATCATATTTGAGATAGTCGACGCCCCAGCCGGCAAAGGTCCTGGCATCCTGCTGCACATGGCCATAACTGCCTTCGTAACCGGCACAGGTCCGCGGCCCCGGTGAGGAATAGAGGCCGAGCTTCAGGCCACGCGAGTGCACGTAATCGGCCAGCGCCTTCATGTCGGGGAACTTGGCGTTGGGGCGAAGCTGACCGTCGGGCCCGCGCGTGCCCTGCCAGCCGTCATCGATATTGACATAAAGATAGCCCGCATCACGCAAGCCCGTCGTCACCATCGCGTCGGCGATCGCCCGGATCGTCGCATCGTCGATCTTTTCGGCGAACCTGTTCCAGCTGCTCCACCCCATTGGCGGCGTCTTCGCCAGACCATCGGATGCTAACGTCGTCAGGGACGGAAGCGCCGTCTCGTGGAACGTCAGGGCGGCGGCCTCCGCGTCGCTGGCACGCCGCCCGACCAGCGCGACCTTCGAATCCCAGACGCCGCCCTCGAGCGCGATGCCCTGGGGCGTGACGCGCGCGGTCCAGTGGCGGATCGGTACGCCCGGCGTGTTGATGTTGCGCATGTCGAACGTCAGCAGCGTCGGGGTCACGACGATGTTGTCCATCGTCATGTTGCCATACCAGTCGGAGACAAGCTTGCCCGATACTCGCTTGTCGGCCGTCCGGTTCAGTTCGAGCATCCGAATACCGGGATTGGCGGGCGCATCGGGGAAGACGACGGCGAGGCGATAGGGTCCGTCCGCAGGGACGAAGCTCAGCGGCTGGGCGGCGGCCGAAGACGCAGCGAGCACCAGCCCGAGGCACGCGATGACAAACGCGGCCAGGATCTTGAGGACGGACATGATCTAGAGCGCTGCGGCCGGTGCCGTGCCCAGCGTGACCCCGCTGCGCCGTCGACTATAGGCGAAGTAGATTATCAGGCCAATGACGTTCCAGCCGACGAACCGCAACAGCGTCATCGGCGGCAGGCTGACCATCAGATACAGGCATCCGAGGATCGTCAGTGTGCCGACGACATAGGGCGCCGGGCTCCGAAACAGTCGCTCCGCGTCGGGCGCGGTTCGTCGCAACGCCATCAGGCACGCACCGACGGAAATGAAGGCAAGCAGGGTTCCGGCATTGGCGAGCTCCGCGATCTCGTCGAGCCGGAAGATGCCCGCGACGGCGGCGATCGTCGCGCCGGTCAGCAGGGTGATCAGGGTCGGCGCGCCGGTGCGCTTCGACACCTTGGCCAGCCCGCGCGGCAGCAAGCCATCGCGCGCCATCACGAAGAACACCCGGCTCTGCCCGTACATCATCACCAGGATGACCGAGGGCAGGGCGATGATCGCCGCCAGCGCGATCAGATGCGCCGCGAGCGGCTGGCCGAGATTGCGTAAGACCAGCGCCAGCGGCTCGGGCGAGTTAGCCAGCGCGGTGAAGGGCAAGGCGCCGACTGCGGCGATGGCGACGGCCATGTAAATGATCGTGCACAACAGCATCGACCCGATGATACCGATTTTGAGGTCGCGTGCCGGATTCCTGGTCTCTTCCGCGGAGGTCGCCACCGCGTCGAAGCCATAGAAAGCGAAAAACACGATCGCCGCCGCCGCCATCACACCATGCTTGCCATCGCTGCCGAAACCATAGGGCATGAACGGATGCAGGTTGGCGGCGTGGAAATTGGGGCTGGCGAAGCCGACGAAGATCCCCAACGCGACCAGCTTGATCACCACCAGAATGATGTTGAGCGTCGCGCTCTCGCGCGTGCCGGCGACGAGCATACCCATCACCGCCAGCGCGACGGCGACCGCGGGCAGGTTGACGATTCCCCCGCCGTGCGGCCCCACCAGCAAGACGTGCGGGAGATGCACCCCGGCGGATTCGATCCAGCCGACGAGATAGCCCGACCAACCGACCGCAACGGTCGAGCAGGCGAGCGAATATTCCAGGATCAGGCTCCAGCCGACCACCCAGGCGATGCCTTCGCCAAGCGCCGCATAGCTGAAGGTATAGGCGCTGCCGGCGGCGGGAATCATCGTCGCCAGTTCGGCATAAGCAAGTGCGGCGCACCCGCAGACAAGGCCACAAATGACGAAGGCGAGGATCACCGCCGGCCCGGCGCGCTCGGCACCGACCCCGACCAGGGTATAGATACCGGTGCCGACGATCGCGCCCACGCCCAGTGCGATAAGGTGCGGCCAACTCAAGGTCTTGGCGAGGCGTGCGTTCTCGGGGTGACTCGTAACGCTGTCGAGCGACTTACGTGGTCCGAACATGACCTCTCCTGGAAGGGTGAATCAGGTCGCGGCGGATGCCGCGAATTGCAATCTCAGATCATCGAGCGTCGCGGCGATATGCTGGCTCAGCAATGACACGATGGCCGCCTCGTCGCGCGCCAGCCAGGAATCGAGCAGGCCGCGATGCTCGAGATGAGCGCGCTGATCGCGACCGGCCGGCGCGAGATGCGCGATGACATAGCGCTCGGCGAGGATCGTGAGCCGCTCGACGACCTGGGTGGTCAAGATACGGTCCCCGGGCCGGACGAGCGCGGTGTGAAAGTCGCGATTGCGCATCGCCACTTCGGGAAGATTGTCCGATGCCGCGCGATCGAGCCGTTCGAACGTCTCGATCGCCGCGCGTCGATCGGTTTCAGTGGCATAGCGCGCCGCACGCGCGGCCGCGACCGGCTCGATCGCCAGGCGAAGCTCGAAGATTTCCTCGGCCTGCGCGCTCGACATCGGTTGCACGAAATAGCCGCGATTTGCGTGACTGGTGAGCAACCCTTCCTGCTCGAGCCGCGCCAGCGCCTCGCGCAACGGTATCTTGCTGACGCCAAGTTCGGCGGCCAGCGCGTCCTGTCGAATGGGCAGATCATGCGGCAATTGACCGGTCACGATCTGCTCGCGGACGATCTCGAAAACGCGTTCCGATAAAGTTCGGACGACGATGCTCATGCTGGGATCCTCCGGAAAACGGCGGGCTTACTCATTGTACCTGAAAGCCTTCCCAGAAGTGATCTGCGCGATCAATCCAGATCGTGTTGAACCCGGTGGCAATTGCCGATCCTTCGACCGACGGAATGATCGCCGGCACGTCGCCCACCATGGTTTCGGCTTCGACGCGGCCGATGAAACGGCTGCCAATATAGCTTTCGTGTACGAAGCGATCGCCCACCGACAGCCGTCCCGTCGCCGCGAGATGCGCCAGACGCGCCGATGTGCCGGTCCCGCAGGGCGAGCGGTCGATCGCCTTGTCGCCATAAAATACGGCGTTGCGCCCGTCGGCGCCGTCCGCCAGCGGCGCATCCGCCCACAAAATATGGCTCACCCCGCGGATCGTTGGGTCGAGCGGGTGGACCGGCTCATATTGCGCGCGAATGGCTTCGCGAATCCGCCCGCTCAATTCCACCAGCCGCGCCGCGCCGAGCGCATCGAGGCCCGCATAGCCGCCTTGCGGCTCGATGATCGCGTAGAAATTGCCGCCATAGGCGACATCGATCGTCAGCGGCCCGATTCCGTCGATATCGACCGCGAGGCCGCGGCGGGCGACATAGGCCGGCACGTTGGTGATCTTCACCGCCGTTACCTTATCGCCTTCGGCCGTATAGCGCACGTCAATCGCGCCGGCGGGCACTTCGATGCGCAATTGCCCCGGGATCGCAGGCTGGATCAGCCCATGCTCGAGCCCGAAGGTCACCATGCCGATCGTGCCGTGCCCACACATCGGCAGGCACCCCGAGGTCTCGATGAACAGGATGCCGATATCTGCATCGGCCGTGGTCGGCGGATATAGGAAGCCTCCCGACATCATGTCGTGCCCGCGCGGTTCGAAGCACAAACCCGTGCGGATCCAGTCGAACCGCTCAAGAAAGTCCTGCCGCCGAGCGGACATGCTGTCGCCCTTGAGCAGTGGCGCCCCGCCCGCGACCAGGCGGACCGGGTTGCCGGCGGTGTGGCCGTCTATGCAGAAGAAGGTATGGCGCACGCCCGCTTTGCCTCAGGCAGCCTTGGCCAGTTCGATCGTCGGCCGCGTCGCCGCGGCCTTTTCGACCATCGCGATCACTTCGGCCCGACGCTCCCCGATCAGCGGCAAACGCGGCGGAAGCACGCGCTCCGAACCCCGGCCCATCACTTCCTCGGCAAGCTTGATCGACTGCACGAGATCATGCTCGGCATCGAGATGCAGCAAAGGCATGAACCAGCGATAGATCTCCAGCGCCTTGACGTGATCGCCGCGCTCGAACGCCTGCACCAATCCGACCGATTCCTTGGGGAAGGCGTTGGTCAGGCCCGACACCCAGCCCTGCGCACCAAGGTAGAGTCCTTCGAGCGCCACATCGTCGAGCCCGGCGAACAGCACGAAACGATCGCCGAAATCGTTGCGGAAATCGGTGAACCGGCGCGTGTCGGGCGCCGATTCCTTGATGCAGACGATGTTGGGTACGTCGATCAACTCGGCCAACACCCCTTTGTCGATCACCGTACGATAGGCCGGCGGATTGTTATAGAGCATGATCGGCAGCGCGGTATTGCTGGCGACACCCTTGAAATAGGCGACGAGCTCGTGGCTGTCCGGCACGTAGACCATTGGCGGCAGCAGCATCAGGCCGTCGGCGCCCACCTTTTCGGCTGCCTGCGAATAGCGCACCGCGCGGCGCGTATCATATTCCGAAACGCCAGTGAGTACCGGCACACGCCCCGCCACGACTTCGACAATCGCGGTAAGGACGGACACCTTTTCGTCATACATGAGCGAGTTGTTTTCGCCGACCGTGCCGAGCGCGATGATACCGGTCACCCCGTCGCGAATCAGGTTGTCGACAACACGCTGCGTGTCGTCCAGGTCGATCGACAGATCGGCGCGCAACTGCGTCGTGACTGCCGGAAAAACACCCTTCCAACCGATTGCCATCTTGAGAAATCCGTCCTTCTGTTTCATCTGGAATACGGTATACGAAATGAATTGCTGCGGAGCAATAGGGGATAATCGGTTTGAAGATTACGGTCATTGGCGGCGGCGTTGTCGGACTCTGTTGTGCCCTGCATTTGGCCAGGTCCGGGCACGCGGTCACGCTGCTGGAGCAATCCGTCCGCCGCGATGCAGCATCATGGGGCAATGCCGGACACATCGCGACAGAGCAGGTCGCTCCGCTCGCGTCGGTCGCGACGTTGCGTTCGGCGGCGGGTCGGTTGTTCGTGCGGGGCGGCGCGCTCGATCTGCCGCTTGCCGGTATCGCGACCTGGCTGCCGTTCGCGCTGCGTATGATCGCTGCCTCGCGGCCGGCGCGTTTCGAGAAGGGTAGGCGCGCGCTCGGCACGCTGCTCGCCGAGGCGCTGCCCGCCTGGCAGCGACTGGTCGCGGCAATCGGCGCCCCGGGCCTGCTCAGCGACGCCGGACATTGCGTGATGTGGGAAAGCGCCGCCACAGCGGCGGCCGGGCGCGCGGCCTGGGCCGCCGCCGACACCGGGACGGCGCGCTTCGTCGAGGCGACTGCGGAACAGCGAGCAGAATTGGCGAAGGTCACGACGGCACCGATCGCCGGCGCCATCTGTTTCTCCGGCACTGCCCAGATCACCGATCTGGACGCGCTCGCCACCGCGCTGAGCGATGCCTTCCGCGCGGCAGGCGGCACGATCCTCCCGCAGCATGCGGGCTTGGTGCTGGAAGACGGCCGGGCCGTGGTTCCCGGCCTCGAAAGCGGCCGGGTGCTCGTCACCGCCGGTGTCCGTTCCGGCCCATTGGTCGAGGCGATCGGCCACCGCGCGCCGATCGTCGCCGAGCGCGGCTATCATATCCGCGGGACGGCCACGCGCTGGCCGCCAGATCTGCCGCCGATCGTGTTCGAAGACCGCTCGATGATCGTCACGCGCTTCGCCGACCAGGTCCAGGCGGCGAGCTTCGTCGAGATCCACGCCACCGACGCCCCGCCCGATCCGCGCAAATGGGAGCGCCTCGAACGGCATGTCAGGGAACTTGGGCTGGCGATCGACGAGCCGTTCACTCGCTGGATGGGTTCGCGGCCGACCTTGCCGGACTATCTCCCGGCAATCGGTCGCTCGCGCCGTGCCGACAATCTCTTCTATGCCTTTGGCCATCAGCATCTCGGATTGACCCTCGCGCCCATTACGGCGGAGATCATCGCGGCGATGGTCGACGAGACGCCGGAGGGCATCGACATGGCCCCATTCGATCTCGAGCGGTTCGGCGGTAAGGGAGGCAAACGATGATTGGTGGATCAAACGCGACGGACGAACTGGCGACCCTTCCTCCATGGCCGGCGCCGCCACCGCCGATCGGACGCGACGAGCGCGGCGCCCGCCTGAACCGCGCCCGCGCGCTGACCGACGCTATCGGCGCCACCGCCTTGCTTGTGAATGCCGGCCCCAGCCTGCGCTATTTCGCCGGCGTCCCGTGGAGCCCGACCGAGCGGCTGGTCGCCTTGTTGCTGCCAGTGGTTGGCGAGCCTCGCCTGATCTGTCCGGCGTTCGAACGTGGCTCGCTAGAGGCGGTCCTGGAAATTCCGGCGGAGGTGGCCTTATGGGAAGAGGACATCGACCCGTCGGGCCTCCTCGCCGATATGATGCCGGCCGGAGCGACGCTTGCGGTCGATCCGCTCCTGCCATTCCACTACGGCGAAAATTTGCGTGCGCGCGGATGCAGACTGATCGACGGGAGCGCCGCGATCGACGGGTGCCGCATGGTCAAATCCGGCGCCGAACTGGCGCTGATGCAGCACGCCAAGACGATCACGCTCGAGGTGCAACGCCGCGCGGCGCGCATTCTCGCGCCCGGTATCGCAGCGAGCGCAGTGATTCGCTTCATTGACGCCGCGCACCGCGCGCTCGGCGCGGCCGGATCGACCTTCTGCGCGGTTCAGTTCGGCCAGGCCACTGCCTTCCCGCACGGGCTGCCTGGCGACCAAAAGCTCGAGGAGAACAGCCTCGTCCTGATTGATACCGGTTGTACCGTCGACGGCTATCACAGCGACATCACCCGCACCTACGCCTTCGGCCGAGTCGACGACGATGTCCGGACATTATGGACGCTGGAAAAGGAAGCGCAGGCCGCCGCCTTCGCCGCGGTGCGGCCCGGCGTGCCCTGCGAAGATGTCGACGCGGCGGCACGAGCCGTGCTCGAGCGCGCCGGGCTTGGCCCCGACTACCAGCTGCCCGGACTGCCGCATCGCACGGGCCACGGCATCGGTCTCGCGATCCACGAGCCGGCATATCTGGTGCGCGGCGACCGCACGCCGCTCGCGCCGGGCATGTGCTTTTCGAACGAGCCGATGATCGTCGTGCCCGACCGCTTCGGCATTCGGCTCGAGGACCATTTCCACGTGACCGACACGGGCGCGGCATGGTTCACCGAACCACAGCCGTCGCTCGACCGCCCTTTCGCCACCTGATCGGATCGTGGCGGCGCGAAACTTGCCCCGCGATCGAAGCCGCGGTCGCATATCGCCGTTGCCGGCGGCTCACTTGCCGCAGGGCTCTGGCCGATGCGCGCCGGCCGCGACCGGCGGCACCGGCTTGGGCGCGAGCACTTCCCACTCGGTCACCGCGACACCGGCGGTGGCGCCAGCCGCCTGCGACGCGTCGAAGGTTGCGCGCAGGCAGCGCGTGGTGACGGCGGCGAAGCGCGTTTCCTGCGCGGCCGCGCCCGCAGTGCCATAGCCGCTCGCACGCGGCACCGGCTTCCATCCGCTGTCCCAATAGTCGATCCGCCAGCTCTTCGGCGGCGCGACGCCTTCGCCCGCGCCGGCCGGATGATCGCCCCAGAACCAGAGACGCGACCCGTTGACCGTGACCGGCTTGTTCCACCGATATTCGATCCATGGATGCGCGGGAATGGCGTCGGGCACCCACGTGCCCCACATGTCGGGTGGCAACGGCGAGTCGCGGCGAATGCCGTCGTTGATCGCGTTGATCCAATATTGCACCGGCACGGGCATGTTCGAGGCAAAGGCGGTTGCCGACCCGGCGATGTTGCGCGTGGCGCGTGGCGCGGGCTGGGGCAGCCGCGTCGGCACGACCGGGCGGATCAACGCCGGCGTGACGCTATCGTCCCATGCGATCCGGTCGAGCGCCACGCTGCGCCGGAAATGCCCGCCGCCAACGGCATCGGCGGTGTGATAGGCGAGATACCATTTGCCCTTGAACTCGACCGCCCCCGAATGCGACGTCGTCGACGATACCGGCTTGAGGATCACGCCGCGATAGGTCCAGGGGCCAAGCGGAGACGGTGCCGTGCCGTAAGCGATGCACGCATGATACACCGCCGGCGTGCAATCGCTGTCGGGTCCGGCGTTATTGCCGGCGTAGAGCATGTAATAGACGCCCTTGCGCTTCATCAGCCATGGCGCCTCGAAGAAGCCGCGAAGTCCTTCGACCCGCACCTCAGGTCCCCTCGCCGTGATCATGTCGCGGTCGAGCGCCATCCCGCGCAGCTGGCCGAAGGTGCCCCAATAGATGAACGGCGTTCCGTCATCATCGACCATCACCGTCGGATCGATGTTCTGGATCGTGTTGCGTTCGGGTGTCCGCTGCGAGATGATCGGTCCTGAAGGATGGGCATCGCGCCATGGCCCGACCGGATTGTCGGCGACCGCGACGCCGATCGCGAAACGGTCGGGCGCATCGCTCTTCGCCTCGAGCACCGGCGCGTACAGATAGAATTTCCCGTCGCGGCCGGGGACGATCTGTCCGGCATAGGCACGGCCCGGCTCGGCCCATTTGAACAGTGTCTCGGGCCGCGCGATCGCGGGATAGTGCGTCCAATCGCCGGTTGCGGGATCGCTGGTCGCGAGCAATTGCCACTCGTTCATGATGAAGTCGTTGACGCCCGGTGGGGCCTCATCGCGCCCGGCGAGAATCCACAGCCTGTCGCCGATCACCACGGGCGCCGGATCGGTAGAATAATAGCGCCCGTCAGCGAGGATCGGATTGCCGCTGCTGTGGATTTTTTCCGCGCGCGGCATGGTTTGCGCAGTGAGCGGGGCCGCCGCCAGCAGCGCGATGAGAAGGGAAGGGCGCTTCACGTCATTCCTCGTCGGGATAGGGGCCCTTGCCGCCATCCTTGATCAGTTGGTCGGTGCGCGCGTCTAGCACCGGCAACGGCACCGAGCCGAGTTGGAGCATGGCGTCATGCCATGCCCGCACATTGAACCTGGCGCCCAGCGCCTTTTCGGCCCGCGCGCGCGCCTTCTGGAACGCGAGTTCGCCCATGTAATAGCTCAGCGCCTGGCCCGGCCACGCGATATAGCGATCGACTTCGGTTTCGATCTCGTGATCCGACAAGGCCGTATTGTCGTGGAGGAACTGCTGCGCGCGCTCGCGGCTCCAGCCCTGGGTGTGAATGCCGGTATCGACCACCAATCGAGCGGCGCGCCACATCTGGTAGCTCAGCATCCCGAAGCGGTCATAGGGATCGTCATACATCCCCATGTCGTCGCCAAGCTTCTCGCAATACAGCGCCCAGCCTTCGCCATAGGCCGAAAGATACGCGTCGCGGCGAAACTGCGGCAGACCGCTATTCTCGGCGGCGAGCGGCATCTGCATGGCGTGGCCGGGAGCGGATTCGTGCAGCGTCAGCGCAACCATCTGGTAATAAGGCCGCGACGGCAGGTTCCAGGTATTGACCAGGTAGATGCCCGGGCCACCGCGCCCGCCGGTATAGAAAGGTGCCAGATCCGCCGGCACCGGCTTGATCGCGAAGCGGCTGCGCGGCAGGCGGCCGAACCAGTCGCTCGCCTTGCCGTCGAAGGTCTTGGCGATCCACGCCGCGCGGTTGAGCAGATCCTGCGGCGTCTTGGGATAGAAGCGCGGGTCGGTGCGCAGGAAGTGCAGGAAGGCCGGCAGGTCGCCGTCGAACTTCACCTGATGCAGCACATCGAGCATCTGCCCATGGATTTTGGCGACTTCGGCGACTCCGATCGCGTGGATCGCTTCCGGCGGCATGTCGAGCGTGACGAATTCGCGGATCTTCGACTGATAATAGGCTTTGCCGTCGGGAAGATCATAGGCAGCGAGCGTCGTGCGCGCGCCGGGGATGTATTCCGTGCGCAGGAAAGCGAGCAGCTTGGCATGCGCCGGCACCGCGGCCTCCGCGAGCGCTGCTTCTCCATCGCGGCGCAGCGCGGCTTGTGTCGCGGCGGGGATCGTCGCGGGGAAGCTCGCAAAGGGCGCGTAAAGCGGGTTGTCGGCGAGCGGCCTGGCCTCGGCGACTTGCGCCACGCCGATGTCGCGTCCCTGCAGCGTTACTTTCGGAGGCGTGAAGCCGCGCTGCAATCCCGCGCGCATATTGCCGATCTGTTGGTCGAAATAATGCGGCAAGGCGCGCAGCATCGCGATGTAGCTGCGATAGTCGCCTTCGTCATGAAAGCGCCCGCGCGCGGACTCCGCGACATCGCCCCAGAAGCTGGTGTCCGAGTTGAGCGGCTTCTCATACTCGCGATAGATCTGCGCGGCGAGCAACGCATCGATCTGGCCTTTGTAGACTGCATAATCGACCTTGGCCGGGGCGGAGAGGTCGGCGACAGGGATCGCGGCGAGTTGCCGCTCGGTGTCGGTCCAGCGCGCGAGCTTCGCCGCCTGCGCCTGCGGTCCGACATCGGGCAGACGGGCCCGTGTGTCCGCTGGGCTGTTCTCGTCGGGACCCTGCATCTTCTGCCGCCACGCATATTCGGCGGTGTAGATCGCCTTGAGCCGGTCGTCGGCCGAGATCGCGCGCCTCGCGACCTTCTGTTCCGCCGCACCGGTGGCGGCCGGTGAAGTGCCCAGCACCAGCGCCAGAGTCAGCCAACCGTACCGCATCGTCATGCTCCTGCCACCAAGGCGTCGATATCGGCGAGCAACTGCGCCGGAATATGCACGCCGTGGACCTTGCTCTCAGCGCGCGCTGCATAACGGCGCTGCGAGGGCAAGCGCGCGCCCTGTCCCTCGACCGCGGCAAAGAGGCTCTCCGCGCGGGCGAGATGCGCTTCGACCTGGTCGCCGAGGAAGCCGGCCGGGTCGATTGCCACGATCAGTTCGCCGCCGAGTGGCGACCCACCCGCGCCGCCGTCGGCGGCGAGCGACTGAGCGCTGGTCAGGTCGCCGATCAACGGCCCCGCGATCAATTCGACCATCGCCGCCAGTGCCGAGCCCTTGTGTCCGCCGAAGGTGCGCATCGCGCCGTCGAGCACCGCCTTGGCGTCGGTCGTCGCTTGCCCGTCCGCGTCATAACCCCAATCGTCGGGCACGGGTTTGCCGGCACGGCGGTGCAATTCTATCTCGCCCCGCGCGACCGCACTGGTCGCGAAATCGAACACGAACGGTTCGCGGCCCGGCCGCGGCCATCCGAACGCGATCGGATTGGTTCCGAACACCGGCCGCGTGCCGCCGGCAGGTGCGACCCAGGCATGGCTCGGCGTGAAGGCGAGCGCCACCAGCCCTTCTCCCGCCAGCCACTCGACCTCAGGCCAGAGCGCTGCGAAATGCACCACATTGTTGAGCGCCAGCGCGGCGATGCCGTGGCGGCGCGCCTTGTCGGCTAGCACGGCCCGGCCGGTCTCGAATGCCAGCTGCGCGAAGCCGCCGCCACCATGGACTCGAACGAGCGCGCGCGCCGGTTCGGACAGCACCGGCGTCGCGTCCGCCACCACCGTTCCCGCGCGCACGCTCCTGGCGGCAACCAGCAGGCGGTACAGCCCGTGCGAGGCGCAGCCATCGCGCTCGCCCGCCATCATCGTCTCGGCGACCGCATCGGCATGGTCGCTCGACAGCCCGACGCGCAACAACACGCTACGCGCGAGCGCGCGGACCTCCGCAAGCGTCATCACGACGGTAGGCGACGTTTCGGTGTCGATCACTTGGTGGCGCCGGGCCTGGCCGTGAACAGCACCACCCCGAACACCGGACCCGCCGTGCTGCGCTCGTGCGGCACGAAGCGCACCTTGAGCTGGGTCTTGTTCTCGGTCAGCGCGCGAGGCAGCGGATATTCGATGTCGACGAACTTGCCGGGCGCATCGCCGCCGAGATGCTGCGTCGCGACTTTCACATTGTCGACCATGATGTCGAAGTCCCGCTCGCGCTCTTCGCCCCAATAGGTTGCCTGCAGGACGAGCGGGCCGGGCTTGGCTTTCATCGTGAATTCGAAGAAGCCGCCCGCGCGCGCGTCGCGTCCATTGCGATTGCGATAGCTGACCGGCCATGACTTGTCGGACGTCAGGCCATGGTCGTGCTCGGGCTGCATCTCGCCGAGATGGACGACGTCGACCGAGCGCGCCGCGATATCCTTGAGCCGCGCCTGTTCGGCGACATAGGCCGCTTCCTCGGTCTTCCACTCGCCTTCCGTGAAGCGCTTGAAATAGACCGCGCTGCGCCGCTCATATTGCTTGTAGAATGGGACGAAGGTCAGATCGCCAGGCCGCACCACGCCACTGGTGGTATAGGTCGCCGGGGTCGCGCCCGCGCGGAAGCCACCGAGCAAGTCGGCGCCGACCAGTGCCGGATCGGGGCTGGCCCAGTCGCCCTCGGTCGTGCCGAGGTCAGCCGCCAGCACCATCGGCCCGCGCAGGACCGCGATCGTTTTCTCGTCGCCGGGCGTCGCTTCGAGGCGAAGGTCGAGCGGCAGCGTGATCGCAACCGCGTCTCCCGCCTTCCAGCTGCGCTCGACGATGGCATAGCCGCCGGCGAAGCGGGGGCGTACCGGCCGGCCATTGACGGCCACCGCCGCCTTGCCCGCCGCCCAGCCCGGCACGCGCAGTGCGATCGCAAACCGGCCGGGCCTGGCGAGCTTGCCCAAGGTCAGCGTCGAGGTCGGTTCGAAGGGGTATCGTGTGTCGAGCGTCAGCTCGGCGCCGCGCGCACGCCACGTCGCGTCGGCGGGGATGTAGAGGTTGACCAGCAGCGCGCTCTCGCCTTCCCAGAAGATCGACTCGCCGTGCTTGGCATGACTCTCCATGCCGGTGCCGACGCAGCACCAGAAGGCGTCGTCGGCGGGTGTGGAGTAACCCCGCACGGCACCCGTCAGCAGCGGCGTCATATAGGTGAAGCCCGCGGTCTTGGGGTTCTGCGCCGCCATCACATGGTTGAGGTGCGCGCGCTCATAATAGTCGAACAGCGCGCCGTCCGGCTGCCAGCTATACAGCTGGCGAGTCAGCTTGAGCATGTTGTAAGTGTTACAATGCTCGCACGTCTGCTCGGTGATATGGCGGCTGAGCGTGTCAGGCTCGGAGAAATATTCCCGATCGGCATTACCACCGATGACGTAGCTGTAATGCTGCGTCACTGTCTGCCAGAAGAACCGCGCCGCGGTCGCCTTGGCCGGCTCGCCGGTCAGTTCGTGGATTCGCGCCAGACCGATCAGCTTGGGCACCTGGGTGTTGGCGTGGAAATTGGCGAGCTTGTCCTGTTGCGCGGCGAGCGGATCGAGTACCTTGCGGTCATACAATCGCTCGGCGATCGCGAGCCACTTGCGATCGCCGGTACGCACCGACAATTCAGCGAAACTCTCGTTGAGGCCACCATATTCGGTGCCGAGCATTTCCTGCATCTGCGCGTCACTGAGCGCGGCGAAGACCGGCTCGAAATAGCCAGCAAACGCGACCGCTACCGACAGAGCCTTGGCATTCCCCCAGCTGGCATGAATATCGAGCAGCCCCGCGAAGAGTTTGTGGACAGTGTAGAATGGCGACCATGCGCCGTTGAGATCGAACCCTCCCGAGCGGATCTCACCCTTGATGAGCTCGGGGAAGATCTCGATCGCGTCGACGACCGTGCCGTCCTTCCGCTTGCGCTGCATCGCACCGATATAGCCGTTGCCGCGCGCCGCCTGCGCCGCCGCCAACTCGTCGACGATATAGTCGGCGCGGACCTTCGCCTGCGCATCACCGGTCTGCTCGTGAATCAGAACCAGCGCCGACATGTAGTGGCCGAGCGTGTGGCCCGCGATCGTGTCGCTTTCCCATCCCCCATAGATTTCACCCTTGGGCGCGAGCCCGGCATAGGCGCGGAAATTGTGCAGCAGCCTGTCCGCGCTCAGCCGCAGCAAATAGGTGCGGTTGACCTCGACCGCGGTCGCATAATCGGATGGCCGCAACCGTACCGCCGAGAGCGGCAGGGGTTTGGCGTTGCGCGGCAATCCTGCTCCCCGCGCGATCGCGGCAAGACCGGCAGACGGCCCCGCCAGCGCGGCCAGCGCCGCCGCTCCGGCCATCAATTCGCGACGCGTGCTCTGCATGTGCCATTCCCCGTAGAATACTGTATACGATTACTGTGTCTGCTCAGCGAGGTCAATCGCCGAACGCGGCATATGCTGGCGCAAGGATCCATACATCGAGTCCTGCAGAGGGGTGCAGACGCAATTATCGCGGACCGCACCAAAGCGCTGGAAAGATGTCATTTTGATTTGGCATGCCTCCACGCGTGATGTTGTGCGCCCATAAGGCAGCCCGCTCCTCGGGCATGGCTGCGTTATGGATCATGGGATGATCATATACCGTATAATATTTGTTGACGCGCGAAGGGCCGACTGCTGTAGACATTGGCGAAAGGGGGATTGCCGTGCCGTCTCGTGTCATGCTGCCCGTTCATCAGACCGCCCCCGGAAGAGCCCGCGCGGCACTCCTGCTGGGCGTGGCCTGCGCAATGATTCCCGCTGCGGCGTTGGCCGACCCTATCGGTGCCGCGCCCACCGTCGAACAGCGCTACAAGCTTGCCGACCGTTATCTCGGTGCCGGGATGCGCGCGCTGATCGTCGACCAGAATCTCGACGCCAGCTTCATCGACAATGGTAACGGCATCCTCTTCCGGCGCGGCGCCGCCGACAAGCGCGAGATCCTCTTTCTCGACCTGGCGACGCGGCAGGCGCGCCCCGTCATTGCCGAGGCGGCGTTGGCCGGCCTCCTGTCCAGCGCGGCCGGCAAGCCGATCGTCCCGGCCGAGCTCCACCTCGAAGACCCCGAATATGACGTCGCGACCGGCACGCTGAGCTTCGGCGCGTTCGACAAGCGCTGGATGCTCAAGAGCGACGGCACTCTGGCCCAAGCGGCGAAGGGTTCGCCCAAGGGCGACGACGCCACCTCACCCGATGGTCGCTTCCGCATCGTCGCCGAAGACCATAACCTCGCAGCGATCGACCTGAAGACCGGTCGCAAGGTCGCGCTAACCACCGACGGCACGCGCGACAGGCCCTATGGCCGCGGCATCGCGGAGCTGTCGGAAATCCTCAAACAGGGTACCGAAGACCCTGTGCTCCCGGTGTCGATCCGCTGGTCGCCCGACAGCAAGCGCATCCTCACGTGGCGGCTCGACACGACCGGGGTTCAGCGGCTGACCATGACGCAGGAGACCCCGCCGGACGCCTTCTATCCGCGCAGTTTCTCGTACGTCTACCCGCTCGCGGGCGCATCGAAGCTGCCGCAGGCGAGCCGCCTCGTGATCGACGTCGAGGATGCGCTCAAGCATCGCAGGGCGAAGATTGTGCCGCTGCAGGTGCCGAGCGAGTCCCTGCTCTACCCGGCCGACCCCGACATGGGCTGGTCGGCCGGCAAGGTGCGCTCGATGTGGATCGAGCGCGGTTATGGCCAGCTCGTCGTCTATTCTTCCGACCCTGTCACCGGCGCCTCGACCATCACCGCGCGGGAGGCGACGAAGCCGATCGTCACGGTAACCTCGAGCTTCCTGCAGCCCGCCCCCGAACTCGGCGGCGAACTCGACGTGTCGGAGCGCTCGGGTTGGGCGCAGCTCTATCTGGTGCGGCCCGACGATCCCAATGGCGGCGTGCCGCTGACCCGGGGCAATTGGGAAGTGACGGCGATCGAGCATGTCGATGCCGAACACCGCTCGATCCTGCTCACCGGGGTCGGCCGCGAAGCCGATCGCAATCCCTATTATCACGCGCTGTACCGCGTGAACCTGGATGGCACGCGGCCGGTCCTGCTGACGCCCGAACCGCTCGAACACGATGTGCACGTGTCGGAAGACGGCCGCTTCGCGATCGATGCGATGTCGAGCCCGACTGTGCCGACGCGCACCGTCGTGCGCGACACTAGTGACGGGCATATCGTGTATGAGCTCGGCCATGCCGACGCCTCGGCGCTGACCGCGAGCGGGTTCACCATGCCTGAGCCGTTCAAGGGCGTCGCGGCGGACGGCAAGACACCACTCTATGCGATGATCTATCGCCCGGCGAACTTCGACCCGACCCGACGCTATCCGGTGATCGATAATGTCTATACCGGGCCGACGATGCACGTCGTCCCCAGCGCCTTTGGCGACGCGCTGACCAATGGTCCCGCCAGCGTGGCGCAGATCGGCGCGATCGTCGTGGTGATCGACGCGACCGGCACGTCGCAGCGCGGCCAGGCCTTCCGCCTGCCCGCCTACCGGAATCTCGGCGAAGTCGGTCTGGACGATCATATCGCGATGATCCGGCAAATGGCGGCGCGCTACCCCTATATCGATACCAGCCGGGCCGGCGTCTATGGCGGATCGGCCGGCGGCTATGACGCGGCGCGCTTCATCCTGCGCCGCCCGAATTTCTTCAAGGTCGCGGTCGCGTCATCCGGCAATCACGACTTGCGGCTCGACAAGGCATGGTGGCCCGAAGTGACGATGGGCAATCCGGACCCGGCCGTGTGGGATCGCAATTCGAACATCTCCGTCGCGGCCAATTTGCGAGGCAAGTTGCTGCTGATCCACGGGGATATCGACGATAACGTGCCGATCACCGAAAGCTTCCGCCTCGGCGCCGCGCTGATCCAGGCGCATCGCAGTTTCGACATGGCAGTGCTGCCCAACACCACGCACCGCGTTGCCCAGCCCTTCTTCTGGCGCAAATTCCGCGATTATTTCGTCCGCAATCTGCTCGACGAAGCTCCGCCGGCCAGCGCCGAATTCGAAGACCAGACCGCCAAGCCAGCAGCGCTGGCCGCCGCAGCCAATCAGTGAGACCTCCGATGACTCGTTTCCCAATGTCACGTGTTTCGCTGCTGGCGCTGGTGGCGACGCTGCCGCTCGCCGCCTTGGCCCAGGACGGCAAGCCGACCAAACCGGTCTATCCGCCGATCGCGACGACAACGCTGCGGATAGGCACCCTGCAGCTTATCCTGCGCCGAGACACACAGACTCTCGCCGGCCTGTCGCCGCTCGCCGATCCGGTGTTCGACTTCGTCCCCGGCAAGCGCGAGGCCGAGCGCCAGGGCGACGGCTTCAACCATGTCGGCGACATCGATATCCGGCTCCGTATGGCCGGCGGCCAATGGCGCGACTTCGCTTCGGCACACCATCGCGCCCCGATCAAGCCGCTGCCGACCGGCGGCATGACCGTGGCCGCGGCGGATATCACCGCGTCGATGGGGAGCGACATCCCGCTGCGGATCGAGCGCCGCTGGGTAAACGTCCGTGGAGCCCCGGCACTGCGCTTCACGCTGGTCAACACGTCAGACGCACCTGTCGAGATCGGTGTGCTCGGCATGCCGATGGTGTTCGACAACATCATCGACGACCGCACGCTCGAACAGGCGCATGCCGAGGCGAGCTTTGTCGATCCGTATATCGGGCGCGACGCCGGTTATCTGCAGGTCACGCGACTGAGCGGCAAGGGCCCCGCTTTGCTCGTCCTGCCCGAGGGCCGCAGCCCGCTGGAGGCCTATGTCCCGCTGCCATGGGACCGCGCCGTCCCCAAGGACACGACCTTCACCGAGAAAAGTCCCCGTAGCCAGACGTCGGAAGGCTTTTACGACTGGACCGTCGCGTCAAAGGGCTATGCGGACAAGGAATGGAGCAAGGCCGGCACACAATGGAATGTGCCGACCAGCATCATGCTGGCGCCGGGCGAGCGGCATGAGGTCGGCGTCCGCTTCGTGCAATCGCCCACTATTCGGGCGATCGAGGGCACGCTTGCGGCGCAGCGCCGACCGGTCGCGGTCGGCATTCCAGGCTATGTCATACCGACCGATCTGCGCGCGTCGCTGTTCCTGAAATATGCCAGCGCGGTTGCCAAGATCGAATCCTATCCGCAAGGCGCCCTGGTCGCGACGCCAACCGCATCGGCCAAAGGCTGGGCGCGCTACGATATCCAGGCGCATGGCTGGGGCCAAGCGCGGCTGAGCATCACCTATGCCGACGGCAATGTGCAGACGGTGAGTTACTATATCACCAAGCCGCTCGAGCAGGCGATGGCCGATATCGGTCGTTTCACCACGACCAGGCAATGGTTCGACGACAAGGCTGATCCGTTCCGCCGCGCCCCCGCAATCCTGTCCTACGACCGCGAGGCCGGCAAGATCCTCGCCCAGGAACCGCGCGTGTGGATCGCGGGGATGAGCGACGAAGGCGGCGCCGGCAGCTGGGTTGCGGCGATGATGAAGCAACTCGACAATCCTGACGCGGCCGAGGTCGGCAAACTCGAGCAGCTGGTTGACGAAACCGTCGTCGGCAAGCTGCAGGTGGCCAGCGGCGAGCATGCCGGCGCGGTCAAGAAGAGCATCTTCTACTACGACCCCAAGGAGCATCCCGGCTATTACGACCCGGTCGAGAATTGGCGCAACTGGACATCGTGGTCGCACAAGGATGCCGACGATCTCGGCCGGGCCTATAATTACCCGCATGTCGCGATCGGGCATTGGGTGCTTTACCGCCTCGCGCGCAACCATGCCGGGCTGGTGACGCGGCACGACTGGCGCTGGTATCTCGAGCACGCCTACGGCACCGTCACCGCGATGATGCGCGATGCGCCTTATTACACGCAGTTCGGGCTGATGGAGGGCGACGTGTTCGTCGACATCCTCAAGGATCTCAAGCGCGAGGGGTTGACCGCCGAAGCCGCCAATATGGAAACCTTGATGAAGGGCCGCGCCGACCATTGGAAGACGCTGCAATATCCGTTCGGCAGCGAGATGGCGTGGGACTCTACCGGCCAGCCCGAAGTGTACGCCTGGATGCGCTATTTCGGATACCAGCCACAGGCCGACACGACGCGCGAGGCGATTCTCGGCTACGATCCCACCATTCCGAGCTGGGGCTATAACGGCAATGCCCGCCGCTATTGGGATTTCCTCTACGGGGGCAAATTTCCGCGGATCGAACGGCAGATCCACCATTATGGCTCCACGCTCAACGCCGTGCCGTTGTTCGACGCCTATCGCGCCAATCCGGCCGACACGCATCTATTGCGCGTCGCCTATGGTGGCATGATGGGGGGGATCACCAATATCGATCGCGACGGCTTCGGTTCGGCCGCGTTCCATTCCTGGCCTGACCGCATGGCATGGGACCCCTATACCGGCGACTACGGCATGGGATTCTTTGGCCATGCCTATGCCGCGGCGACCTATCTGATCGACGATCCCACCTTCGGCTGGGTGTCGTATGGCGGAAACCTGACCAAGGCTCGCGATTCTGTCAGCGTCGTGCCCAGGGATGGCGCGCGCACGCGGCTGTTCGTGGGGCCGACGGGTACGTGGATCACGCTCGAGGCGGGCAAGATCGCCAATGCCGTCTATGCTCCGACGACCGGCACGATCACGCTGACGCTCGACCCGGCCAATGCCGCGACGCCTGCGGCTCGATTGTTCGTCGAGACCACCACCAAGGCCGGGCGGCATTACGCCACCACGGCTGGAACCGAAGAGCGCGGCGCCCGCACGATCGCGCTGTCGGCCGGGCCGACCATTGTCGTCTTGACGCCGCGCTGACGCCCCAGCCAGCGCCGCGCCACGCTGCGTCACCGGGCAGTTGGCCGTGGCCCTCTCGCCGACAATAGTGCCAGTCCAGTATCAGCGCGCGCGTTTCGCGTTCCGCTGAAAAGGAAACGACACGCAACTCGCGCCGGCCGAATCGGCCGCGCGGCACCTCGAACATGTCCGGCAGGTCCATCGCGACGTCTTCGGCTTTCGTGAGCCGGCCTGCGACACCGCGGCGCCCACCCCGGGCTCGTAGCTCCGACGCACACCCAAGGAGGGGCCGCGACGCCTGTCGCAGCCCCTCCCAAATGCCCGAACAGCTACCGGCGAGTCATCAGAACCTGAAACGCGCGCTGGTCTGGATCGTCCGTGCCTGGACGCGGACACCCACCGGAAGCGCCTCGTAAGCACCAAAATACGAGGCGGCATTATCGTGCAACAGGTTGGTGGCTTCGACGCTGAAGGTCACGAACTTGAACGGCGTATAGTTTATGGCCGCGTCGAGCCGGGACGTCGATCGGGTGTAGATCGAATATCCCGGGTTCACATAATCGATGCCGGTCTTGTACTTCGAACGATAATTGTAGGCGATGCGGGCGCTGAATACCGGCGTGTCATAAAGAAGCGCCAGATTGCCGGAATATTTGGACGTATAGGGTGCGTCATACAACCCTTGGGTATCCGCAGCCGCATCCGCGTAGGCGAGCTGGAGCGACGCTTTCGGGATATAGGTGAAGTTTGCACTGATGCCGAAATGCTTCGCGAAACCGGGCAGGAAGTCGAAGAACGTATTCACCTGCCCCTCGAAACCGAAGATCTTGCCCGGCCCGGCGTTGCGCGGCTTGCCGACAATATACAGGCCGTCGGCAGCTCTGGGATTGGGGGCCAAGCCGACAACTGCCTCGCGTATCTCGGTATAATAAATGAACCCGGTCTGGTTCTTCAGGAACGTGCCCAGCGAGGCCATATTGCCACTGCCCCAGTAATATTCGAGCGAGGCATCATAATTGTTTTCCTGGGTCGGCTTCAGATTCGGATTGCCGGCATAGACCCGGCCCGCCGTCGTCGCATCGAGGATGTTGACGGCCGAGCGCATGCTGTAAAAGTCCGGGCGCTCGACATTGTGGGTGTAGGAAAGGCGCAACTGGAGCTTCGGCGTGAAGTGCAGGATCGCCGTCGCACTGGGCAACAGGTCGACGTAATTCACCTTGCTGCCGGTCGGGATGAAGGCCACGCCCTGACCATAATCGGGCGTGCCATCGGGCAGGAAAGCGTTCCATGCGTAGCGCGAGCTTACCGCCGTGCCCCAAGTGTTGACGTAGCGCAGGCCGATCGTGCCATCTACCGGGAAGGGCGCATTGAAGCCGTAGTTGAGCTGGCCATAACCAGCGAAGGTGCGCTCATGCTCCTTGAAGCTTTCGCCCGGGTCGGTGGTCGCGGGCTGGGACAGCGTCCAATCGCGCCCGGTGAGATCGGCGCCGTTGCCGATGAGGTAGTTCCGCATCGCGGTGAAATTGTCGAACAGGCTGGCACCGCCGAGATGGTACCAGGTCGGCGCGCCCGATATATCCGGCGTCGTCGCAGCGACGCTGATGCCGGTCGCGCTGCCGACCGCGTTCATCGTCGGCGCGGCGGCCGTGTTGAAGTAGAAGGCATCGCGATAGCCGTAATCGCGCGCGATGGTATGCTTGGTGAAGCGCGCACCGAACTGTACCGATCGCACCAGGCCCGTCGCGCTGGTCTGGACGGTGAAGTCGAGGTTGGTCGCGAACATCGTATCGTTGTTGGTGCCGCGTTCATCGTGGATCTGGTACAGCTTGTAATTGGCCGGATTTCCGATGTCGGTATTCGGGTAAGTGACAAAGGGGCCGCCGCCGGGAACGTTGGGCGAATTGAAGTCGACATTGATCACGTTGCCGCCGGTAAGGCGGTACTGACTTTGGTCAAAATATTGGTGCAGATTTGACCAGTTATACTGGGTCCCAAAATTGATCTGAACCTTGTCCGAATGCCAGTGCGTCTCGAAATTGGCGTTGTAAGTGTCGCTCTTGGTCTTTTGATAGATGTTGAGCGGGCCACCTTGGACACCCTCGGGGCCGTTATTCGTGATCGTCACCGAACGGATTGTTCCATCTGGGTTGACGACGAGGTTACTATAGGAACCTTGATCGCTATTGGTCTGAATGCGGAGATTGTTGTGCTCGTCGTTCGAGCGAACGCCGAGATACGATCCTTCGAGGACGAAATCGAGATGCTCGTTCGCGCGCCACTGCCAGGAAGCATTAAGCGACGGGCGTTTGATCGATCCCGATTCAACGCCATAATTGATGGCATAGGGAATGATCGTGTCCTGCAGCGCAACGGGCAACTGCGCGTTGGACTGGCTGCCAGTGAAGAAGCCGATCTGCTGCGGCGATTCGCTGACGATGTAATTCTCGAAATAATTATTCTTGGTGTATGAGCCGTTGAGCAGGAAGCCCATCTCGCCGATCGGGGTGTCGAAACGCTCGGCGAGCAGCAGGCTGGCATAGGGGCTCTTGGTGTCGCCGAGATCCGAGAAGGTCTCGCGGAAACTGCCGGCGATCGTCAGGCCCTTTTTCAGATCGAGCGGACGGCGCAATTCGACGTTGACCGTACCGGCGATACCTCCTTCGACTTGGTCCGCACTGCGGGTCTTGTAGACCTGCACCGACTTGAGCAACTCGGCGGGGATATCGGCGAGATTGAGCGAGCGCGAGCCGGCGCTCGATGCCTCATTGCCATTGATCGTCGTCTGCACGTCGCTCAGGCCGCGAATGGTGACGCCGGTGCCTTCGCCATGCGAACGGTCGATCTGCACGCCCGACACGCGCGCAAGCGCCTCCGGCACGTTGTTGTCCGGCAGCTTGCCGACATCCTCCGCGTCCACCGAATCGACGATCTGCTTGGAATTGCGCTTGCGATCGCGGGCAGACTTCAGGCTGCCCCGCAAGCCGACCACGACGATGTCGTTGCCTTCCGCACCCACATAGTTCGCGGTGTCGGCACCAGTCGCGGCCGCCTGCTTGATGGCCTTGTCCCGCCGCCGCGCAGCCGCACGTTCCGCGCGCGCCTTGCGCCGAGCCGCGGCGCGATCGGCTTTACTGACGGGCTCTGCCGACGCCGCGGCCTGCGCGCCTGCGGTCAACGGCGTCGCCGACGCAGTGCCAGGAACGCTCGTGGCGAGCAGCGCTGATGCGCAGCTTGCAAGGCTTAAAACGACCTTCGTCTTCATCGCCAAATCCACCCCCAACTTTAGCAAAGGCGCTCCGCCGTGCTTCCAGCCAGGCATTATATGACATACAATATAAAGTATACAAGTTACTTGTCTGACATTTTAAGTGGAACGGAAAAGCAGAATTCGAGGCGCATGCGGCAGACGAAAATTGTCGCCCGCAGTTGGCGGAGCTCCCCCGATACCCGTCACGAATCGCCGATCGTCTCCAGGTGCATCAGGCGGATCACGAACGGGCTAAGCGCCATCACCGCGACGCCCACGGCCATCGAGAACCAGGCGATATTGGCATAGACGTGCAAGATCGTGTCCGGCCCGCCGCCGGCGCCGCCGGTAGTCTGCGCGATCAAGGCGGCAATGAAATTGCCGGCGGCGGTCGACAGAAACCATGTGCCCATGATCAAGCCGGTCATGCTGGCGATCGGCAGCCGGGTCATCGACGACAGGCCGATCGGGGAGAAGCACAGTTCAGCCATCGAATGGAACAGATAGAGCAGCACGATGAAGACCGCGGGTGTCAGCGCACCGCCGCCGGCCGCACCGGCGACAAGCACGAGGAATCCCAACCCGACCAGGACCAGGCCGAGGCCAAACTTCAACGGCACGTTCGGTTCGAGCCGACGCCTGGCGAGCCAGTTCCAGCCCCAGGCGAAGACCGGCGCGAGCAGAATGATAAAGGCCGAGTTGATCGACAGGAACACCGATGCCGGGACCTCCCAGCCGAAAATCACGCGGTCGACACGCTCGTCCGTGAATATGTTGAGCGACGATCCGGTCTGCTCGAACAGCGCCCAGAACAGCGGACTGAGCGCCACCAGGAAGAGCGCCGCGAAGATCCGGTCGCGATCGACCGGCGAGAGAGTCCAGACCGATCGGTAGACGATGTAGCTCACCGTCAGCACCGAAAACACGATCAACAGCAGGCCGACAGTGTCCTGCGAACGGATCAACCACCATGACACGCCGGTAGCGCCAATTGCCCCGATATAGATCAGCGACTCTCGCGATAGTCCGGCGAATGCCGGCGCGGCCAGCCGTTGAGCCGAAGGCGGCGGACCGGCGCCGTGCAGGGCTTTCCGGAACAGCACGAACACGACGAGTCCGAGCAGCATGCCGACGCCCGCGGCGCCAAAACCATAGGACCAGCCGACCGTCTCGCCGAGAATGCCGATGAAGATCGGGCCGAGCCAGGCGCCGGTATTGATCCCCATATAGAAGATCGAGAAGGCGGAATCGCGGCGGATATCGTCGCGGGCATAGAGTTGTCCGACCAGCACCGAGACATTGGCTTTGAGAAAGCCGGTGCCGACCACGATCGCCGCCAATCCAAAGTAGAAGCCGTTGAGATACGGGCCCTGCTCACCGACCCGCCCTTCGAACCCCGCGATCAGCAGGTGGCCGATGACGATAAAGATGCCACCGGCGATCACCGCCTTGCGCGCGCCAAGATAGCGATCGGCCAAATACCCGCCGATAACCGGCGTAATATAGACCAGCGAGGTGTAGGCGCCATACACGGCATAGGAATGATCTTTGGCGAACAGGAAGTGCTTGGTGAGGTAAAAGATCAGGATCGCGCGCATGCCGTAATAGGAAAAGCGCTCCCACATCTCGAGGAAAAATAAGAGGAAAAGCCCGAGCGGATGGCCGAGAAAGGTTCCGCCTCTCGTGCCGTTATCGACGACCGCAAACGCATCAGCCCTGGGCGGATCACTCAGATCTGGGCCGACCATTATCGGCAGCTCACGGTACGCGTCCTTGGTGGCGCGCTTGTTCGCCGCAAATCGGCCGGGCGCGCGCCAGGCGCAAAAGAGACGGCCCTCTCAGCAGTCACCATCAACCTGCGTTTGACGACGGACAACCTCAGCACCTGCTGAGCACCTTTTTCTGATCTCATCGCCTGATAGTATATAGTATAATGTTTAGAGCAACGCGAAATCGCTTCGGCTTCTTTGCCAGGTCGAGCACATCGGCTGGCAAAAACAACGGTATACCGGATATCGTATAAAATAATTGACCCACGATGCCATTCGTCATACTGATCTGCACAGCAGGCAATCAGGAGGATGGGCGTGGCAAAGGGGAAATTTGCGGCGGCTTCCGCCGCCTTGGTGGCGGCGTTGCTGTCGACGAGCGCAATGGCTCAGGTCGCGGCTACCCCTTCAGCGGACTCCGCCGCGCCGCCCGAACAGGAGGGCGGCGAGATTCTCATAACCGGCACACGCATCCGCCGCTCAGACCTTCAGAGCAATAGCCCTCTCACCATCGTCGGCCGCGACGAAATCCAGTATCAGGGCGCCACGACGGTTGAGAGTGTGCTGAACCGCCTGCCGCAGTTCACCGCGGACGCGAACGAGAACGTGTCGAACGGATCGGACGGCACGTCGAACATCAATCTGCGCGACCTGGGCTCGAGCCGAGTGCTGGTCCTGCTCAACGGTCGGCGCCTGTTGCCGCAACAGGCAGTCGACCTGAATTTCGTGCCGAGCGCGCTGGTTGAGCGCATCGATATCGTCTCGGGCGGCGCGTCAGCGGTCTATGGTTCGGATGCGCTATCCGGCGTGGTCAACTTCATCATCAAGGACAATCTCAACGGCTTGCGCGCCGATGCGCAGGTCAGCCTTGCCCAGCACGGCAACGGTAATGACGATGTGCGCTCGATCATGCGCAGCCGCGGTTTCGACCTGGCGCCCCGAACCGTCAACGATGGCACAAAGCAGGACCTCAACATCGCGTTCGGCAAGAATTTTGCGGGCGATCGCGGCAACATCACTGTGTATGCCGGCTACCGGCACTTCGACCCCGTACTGCAATCGAGCCGCGACGTGTCGGCGTGTGCGCTGCAGCCGGCCGACGACGCCGGGACCGCTTTGGTGTGCGGCGGATCCAGCAACACGCCCTATGGCACATTCGTTCCGCTCGCGGGGCCCAATCAAGGCATCACCTTCACCAACGTGAAGGAAGGAAGCCGGAACTGGGTGCCCTATGATCAGAGCTTCGCGTATAATTACGCTCCCACGAACTATTTCCAGCGTTCCGACAACCGCGTCACCGCCGGCGGCTTCGCCAAGTTCAAGTTCAGTCCCGCTGCCGAGGCCTATGGCAGCTTCATGTACATGCGGGACCACACCTTTTCGCAGGCCGCGCCTTCCGCGCTGTTCCTCGGGACCACGTTCAACGTACCCTGCAACAGTCCGCTATTGGGTACGAGCCAGGCCACTGCCTTGTGCGGCGCCGATGCCGGAACCGCCACCCTGCAGCCCACGCTGATCGGCTATCGCCTGGCGATCGCGCCGCGCCGCGACAATCTCCGGCACGAGGATTATCGCTGGACCGCCGGCCTTCGCGGCGAGATCGCTAGGGGTCTGACCTACGACCTCAACTACCTGCATTCGCGAGTGAATTTCGACGAGACCTATCTCAATAACGTCGACAATGTGAAAGCGCAGCGGGCGCTTGACGTGGTAACGGTCAATGGCACGCCCACCTGCCGATCTGTCGTGGACGGGTCCGATCCGTCGTGCATCCCCGCCAATGTATTTCAGGCCAATGGGGTGACCGCCGATCAGGCGACCTATCTGTTCAGCCCCAGCAACACGGCGGGCCGTAACCGGCAGACGGTGTTCTCGGGCACCATCACCGGCGATCTCGGCCAATATGGCATCACCAGCCCCTGGGCCTCGCGGGGCATCTCGCTCGTGCTCGGTGCGGAACACAGGCTCGAGACGCTCACCTTCACCGGCGACGCTATCGCGAAGCAAGGCGGCACCACCGACGCGGATGGTCGCATCCGCGTGATCGAAGGCTATGGCGAGATCGAGGTCCCGATCCTGGAGGACAAGCCGTTCTTCCGCGAACTTACGGTCAACGGCGCGCTCCGCTATTCGCGTTACAAGAATTCGCAGCAGTCGACGGGTTTCGAGTCGAGCTTCAACGTCTTCACCTATAAGGGCGAACTGGCCTGGCGCCCGGTCGATATGCTGCGCCTGCGCGCAAGCTATAACCACGCGATCCGCGCGCCCAATATCGGTGAACTGTTCGCCTCGCAGCAGGTCGGCAATGTCGCGGCGCAAGATCCATGCTCGGGTGCTACGCCCGACGCCAGCGCGACAGCCTGCGCTATAACCGGCGTGTCGGCCGCTCAATATGGTCATGTCATCGCCTGTCCGGCTGACACCTGCTCGGCGCTTGGCGGGGGCAATCTCGCGTTGAAGCCGGAGATCGGCGACACCTATACCGTCGGCCTGGTGCTGACGCCCAGGCAGGTCCCGAATTTCTCGCTGTCGGTCGATTATTACCACATCAAGGTAAATGGCTATATCGGTTCGATCGACCCCTCGCTGATCATCGAGAAGTGCGTGGAGACGAGCGATCCGTTCTTCTGCGGCTTGTTCCATCGCGACCCCCGCAGCGGCGCGATCTTCGGAACCGACGGCTATATCGTCTCCACCACGCTCAACACCGGCTTCCTCAAGACATCGGGGATCGACGTCACCGCCGACTATACGCTCGGCCTCGGAAGCCTCGGCAAGCTCAATCTCAATCTGGTCGGTACCTATCTGATCAACCAGACCGCCGAACCGCTGCCCGGCCAAGGCACGACCGAATGCAAGGGACTGTATGGTTACACCTGCGGCCAGCCTTCGCCGGAATGGCGCCATGTCATGCGAACGACCTGGGTCCTGGAGCAGGGCACGACGCTGTCATTGTCCTGGCGGTATCTCGGCTCGACCAAATTGTCTCCCTTTGGAGCGCCCAGTGTCGTGAACAACCGGATCGGCGCGTATAGTTACTTCGATCTCGCCGCGACGGTGCCTGTCACCAAAGCCTTCAAGTTCCGCGCGGGGGTGAACAATCTGCTCGACAAGGATCCGCCAGCCATCGCCGCGGGTATCTTGTCGGCGTTCGGCAACGGCAATACCTATCCCGGCGTATACGATCCGCTCGGGCGGACCATCTTCATCGGCGCGACGGTGAATTTCTAGCCGACGGTACTGGCGCAGCGGACATCGGGAGCGCGTCGGCCCATGGGCCGTCGGGCTGCCTCGGGCCTGGAGCGTGCTGCGTTTTGATCGAAATGCGGCACGCTCCAGATGGCGATCGCGCGCTTGTTTGCGAAGGCCTCCAACGCCGTCGAACCCGCCGTGTGAGGCGACGACCGGGCCGGAACCGCCCTGCGCTGCAAGACCCCGGTACATATATCCGAACACCAATGGAAAGGGTGCATTGCCGGGCGCAATCTCGATTGTCGAAAACCGCGCGTCCCTCGTGCGACTGCAGACGGTAGCAGCCGCCTCGTTTGGAAAGGTCATTTCCGCTTACGCGCCGTCCGTGTGGCCAGCTGACGAGCAATTCATCTTCACAAAAGTAGTGAAAATGAAAAAATGAAGACCGATGCCGAATGCGAAAAACGTATGGAGTCGACTGGTCGCTAGCACTCGATTGTTGCCTCCGGGTGTTCGGCTGAACGAACGATCGCTTTGGGGAACGTCCGAAGCAGCAGCGCTAGACTGTGAAAACCAAGGATTTCTGCGGTTGCCGATGGAGCGGGTGAAGGGAATCGAACCCTCGTCGTAAGCTTGGGAAGCTTCTGCTCTGCCATTGAGCTACACCCGCATTCCAAACACTTGGCTTCATCAAGGGCGCGTTTTTTGCCGTGCCTTGTGCAGTTGGATGTTCAGCGGGCTGGGCAGTGCCACACTCGCCGGACAACGGTCAACGGTATTTGCGGTTTGATAGGCCCCGGTTTGCCGGCCGCTAGGCTTGCGAAATTATCGCCCAGTCCAGTCCGAACCGGGCGAGATAATCGCGCAGCCGATCCGCGTCGTTGGCGGTCGAGAGCAACGAGTCGCCGGGCTTCCGTTCGATATCGCCGAACGCGAGATCAAGGTTGCGCGCAAGCTGCTGCCGGACTGGCCCGAGGACGCCTTCTCGGTCCGTCAGCTGCCCGAGGAGCAAGGCCCGGGCAACGCCTTGCTGCTCGAGGCGGTGTTCGAGAACGCGGTCGAAGTGGTGACCGGGTTCGGCAAATTGGGCGTATCGGCCGAATCGCTGGCGAAGACGGCGGCGCAGCGGATGGCGGGATTCCTCGCGTCGGGTGCCTTCGCGGGTCCCTATCTGGCGGACCAGTTGCTGCTGCCATTCGCGCTTGCCGGCGGAGGGAGTTTCACGACAGTGAAACCCAGCCAGCACGCGCGGACGGCAGCGGAGGTGATCCAGCAGTTTACCGGTCAGCGCTGGGCGTTCGATCAGCTACCGGACGGCAGCCATTTGGTAAGCCGGAACTAGCTCGACCTCGGGTCAGGCTGCATTGTGAAGCGAACGATGTCCTAGGTCGCGCCGGCGGAGGATGATATAGCGCGGCATTGCCCATCCGCCCCGCAGGCAACGGCAACCGAGAGACGAACGTGCTCCCGCCTGCAAGCGGAGGCATTCCCATCGATCCGATTCACGATCTCGCCGAGGCACAGGTGCTCGCGCTGGCGATCGTCAACACGATTCCCGAGCCGTTCCTGATTCTGGACGAGGAGTTTCGCGTGCTTACCGCGAGCCGATCCTTCTACGAGGTCTTCAAGGTCGAAGCCCACCACACCGACGGCCGCCTGCTGTTCGATCTGGGGGATGGGCAGTGGAATATCCCTGCGCTGCGTCATTTGCTCGAGACGGTCATTCCCGATCGCATCGCGATGGACAATTTCGAGGTCGAGCATGATTTCCCCGATGTCGGGCAACGGATCATGCTGCTGAACGCGCGCAAGGTCATCTACCAGGACAGCCCCAACATCACCATCCTGCTGGCCTTTCGCGACATCACCGCGCGGCGCGCAATCGAGCGCGAGAAAACCGCGCTGCTGACTCAGACCGAAGATCTGCTCGGCCAGAAGCAAGTCCTGCTCGAAGAGATGCGCCACCGGGTTGCCAACAGCCTCCAGATCATCGCCAGCATCCTCTTGCTGAAGGCGCGGGCGGTGCTGTCGGAGGAGACCAGGGGGCATTTGCAGGACGCCCATCAACGCGTGATGTCGGTGGCCGCGGTTCAGCAATATCTCCACACGACCGACGGCATCGATCAGATCGAGGTTGCTACCTATCTCGCCAAATTGTGCGCCGGGCTGGCTGCGTCGATGATCGGCGAAGTAAGTCCCATTACCATCGAAGCAATGGCCGACGAGGGCATGATCGAATCGGCTACCGCGGTCAGTCTGGGATTGATCGTGACCGAACTCGTCATCAACGCGATCAAATATGCCTTTCCCGGCGGCAAGCCCGATGCCCGGATCATGGTGACCTATGAGGTCAAGGGGCCCGACTGGAAGCTTACCGTCTCCGACAACGGCGTGGGCCAGTCGGTCCCTCGGACAATACCAGCGGAGGCCGGGCTGGGGACGACCATCATCAAGGCGCTGTCCAAGCAATTGGGCGCAACCGTCGAGCATTCGGATACGGGGCCGGGACTGACCGTCTCGGTGACGCGGGCGTCCTTCACTTCCCGGATGCCAAAAGCTGCCTGAGGGCCGCGTTTCAGCCTAGGTTGAGGACTTATATTTCAGTCGTATCCCCGCGAAAGCGGGGACCCATCTCCTGCTCGCTCCAGCTTGCCAAACAGCCGTGGCACGCGTGACTTCTCTCTCCGAGATGGGTCCCCGCTTTCGCGGGGATGACGAACTTGGAAATGGATCGCTTAAAGAGCAAAGGCTTATTTGGGTTCTCAACCCAGCGCTTCGACCTGTTCGGCAAGCTCGAGCCAGCGTTCCTCGGCGGCATCCTTTTCGGCGCGCGCGGCGTCGATCGCTTTGGTCAGCGCGGCGAACTTTGCCGGGTCGCTGACGTAGAGTGCGGGGTCGGCCAGTGCCGCTTCGTCTCGCGCGATCGCGGCTTCGATCTCTTCGATCCGCTTGGGCAGCAAATCGTAGTCGCGCTGGTCCTTGTAGCTGAGCTTGGCCGCCCTGGGCTTCTCGGCCGGCGATGTCGCGGCGGGTTTCGCCGCCGCCTTCTTCGCTTCCGGCCGCCGCTTGCGCCGGGCGTCCCAGTCCGCATAGCCGCCCGCGACGACGTCGACGGTGCCCGACCCGTCGAGACCGAGCGTCAGCGTCACGGTGCGGTCGAGGAAGTCGCGGTCGTGGCTGACGATCAGTACCGTGCCCTCATAATCCGCGATCACTTCCTGGAGCAGGTCGAGCGTCTCGAGGTCGAGGTCGTTGGTCGGCTCGTCGAGCACCAAGAGGTTGGATCGCCGTGCGAATTCGCGCGCCAGCAATAGCCGCGACCGCTCGCCGCCCGACAGGGTCGCAATCCGTGCCTCGACCATATTGGGATCGAACAGGAAGTCCTTGAGATAGCCGTGGATATGTTTCTTGACCCCGAGCACTTCGATCCAGTCGCCGCCATCGGCCAGCACGTCGCGCACGCGCTTCTCCGGCGCCATCAGCTTGCGCTGCTGGTCGATCACGACGCCATCGAGCGTCTTGGCGAGCTTGACCACGCCGCTATCGGGCTCGAGTTCGCCGGTCAGCATCCTGAGCAACGTCGTCTTGCCCGCGCCGTTGGGGCCGACGATGCCGATCCGGTCGCCGCGCGTGATGCGCAAATTGAGGTCGCGGATGATGACGCGGCCTTTGAACGCCTTGGTCGCATGCTTGGCGTCGATCACCACCTTGGTCTTGACGTCGTCGCTGCCGGTGACGAGCGCGGCGGCACCCTGGGGGCCTAGCATCGCGGCGCGTTCGGCGCGCATGTCCTTGAGCTTGGCGAGCCGCCCCATGTTGCGGCGGCGGCGCCCGGTGACCCCGCGCTGCAGCCAATGCTCCTCGAGCTTCAATTTGGCGTCGAGCTTCTCGGCGGCGCGCTGCTCCTCGGCATAGACCTGCTCGGTCCACGCCTCGAACCCGCCATAGCCGATCTCGCTGCGGCGGATCGTCCCACGGTCGAGCCACAGGGTTTGACGGGTCAGGCGAGTCAGGAACGTGCGGTCATGACTGATCACGACGAAGGCGCCGGTGAACCGCGTCAGCCATTGCTCGAGCCATTCGATCGCGGCGATGTCGAGATGGTTGGTCGGTTCGTCGAGCAGCAGCACATCGGGGTTCTGCGCCAGCGCGCGGACGATCGCGGCGCGACGGCGCTCGCCGCCCGAGGCCGAGGAGGCGTCGCGCGACAAATCGATGCCGAGCTGATCGGCGATCGCATCGGCTTCGTGGCGCGCGGGCGCATTGGGCCCGGCCATCACGAAATCGGCGAGCGTCGCGCAGCCATCGACCCGCGGATCCTGTTCTAGCAGCACGACATTGGTGCCCGGCACGATGGTGCGGCGCCCTTCGTCCGAATCGATCGCACCGGCAATCAGCTTGAGCAAGGTGGTCTTGCCCGCGCCGTTGCGCCCGATCAGCGCGAGCCGGTCGCGCTCGCCGATATGCAGGTCGAGATGACGGAACAGCCAACCGGCGCCCTGAACGAGGCCGAGGTCTTCATACGATAGGATAGGGGCTGCCATGGCGTGCGCACCTAGCGATTTAGCAACGCTAAATCGAGGGGCCGCGCACGCCCGGCCGGCCTCGCTCCGGGCGAGGGTCGACGACGCGGCTTTGCCGCGGCGTGATGGGATGAAGGCGAGGGGCCGACACGGAAGTAAATTCCGTGTCGTCGGCCAGCTCGCTTGCGCGACCTGCCGGCCGGCCTTGCGCGAGTCAGCCGGACGTGGCCGTCTGCCGCGCTTCGGCTCATTCACAGGGTGTTCAAGCCCGTCGCTCTATGCAACCAGCCATGTTGATGTTCGCGTCGCTTGCCTTGACCCTGTCTCAGACGGCGTTTCCGCCGCCCGTCGAACCGCATTTCCAGCGCGACCAGCGGCGCGCGTGGGAAGCGCGGCGCGAAGGCCGCGTGCTGCCGCTGCCTGAAATCGAGCGTCGCGTGGTGCCTTCGATGCGCGGCGCGCAATATCTCGGACCCGAGCTCGATCCGGATAGCGGCATTTACACGCTCAAGTTCCTGCGCGATGGAACCGTCATCTGGGTGAAGGTCGACGGCCGTTCGGGCCAGATCATCGGCCGCACCGGCTAATCCGAGCTCCTGTGAAGGGGCTCGCGCGAAGGGGATTACAATGCGCGTTCTGATCGTCGAGGACGAACCCAATCTCCGCCAGCAGCTGCAGAATACGCTCGAAGGGGCGGGCTATGCGGTCGACACGGCGGGCGACGGCGAGGAAGGCCTCTTTCTCGGAGAGACCGAGAATTACGACGCGATCGTGCTCGATCTCGGCTTGCCGGAAATCGACGGGCTGACCGTTCTCGACCGCTGGCGCAAACAGGGCAAGACTACCCCGGTGCTCGTGCTGACCGCGCGCGACAGCTGGTCGGACAAGGTAGCGGGACTCGATGCCGGCGCCGACGATTATGTCGCCAAGCCGTTCCAGACCGAGGAATTGATTGCCCGTCTGCGCGCACTGATCCGCCGTGCTTCGGGCAATGCTTCGTCCGAACTGATAGCGGGCGATGTCCGGCTCGACACGCGATCGGGCAAGGTGACGCTCGCCGGCGATCCGGTGAAGCTGACCGCGCAGGAATATAAGCTCCTGTCCTATCTGCTCCACCACAAGGGCAAGATCGTCAGCCGTACCGAGCTGATCGAGCACATCTACGACCAGGATTTCGACCGCGATTCGAACACCATCGAGGTATTCGTGACGCGCATCCGCAAGAAATTGGGGCAGGACGTCATCACCACGATCCGCGGCCTGGGCTATAGCCTGGACGATCCCGACGGTCCGCCGCGCGCGGAATAGGAGATAGCGCGTGGCCGAGGGACGCGATCTGATCGCCGTGCCGTCGGCGGATGAACTGACCAAGGACGCTCAGGCGCGTTTGACTGTCGTGGGGGCCGACGCGCCGCCGGAACGGCCGATCAAGCGCTGGCGCGTCTTTGTTCGCAAATACCGCCGGCCGGGCGAGATCGCGGCGCTGATCGCGCTCGGAGCCGGTTCGCTGGCGACTATCTTGCTGCTCAGTCCCGATCAGGTGTGGACCGCGCGCGGCCTGCTCGTCTTGTCGGTGCTGGCATTGCTGCGATTGGCATGGGTGTTGTGGCGGCGATCGCCCAACACCGCGCGCGCCGTGGTGACGGGGTCGCTCGGGCGGCGCATGATCATCATCGCCGCGATCTGGATTTGCCTGTTGCTTGCCGGCGGCGGGTACGCGCTCGACCGCGTGCTGACCGGCGCGGTGACTCGCAATTTCGACGACCAGCTCAATTATGTCCTGACGTCGCTGTTCACGTCGGCCGAAATCGGCCCGGACGGCGAAGTCGTGTTCAACCGCGCCGCCGCCGATCAGCGTTTCCTCGAGCCCTATTCCGGGCTGTACTGGCAGGTTGCCGCGCGCCACCGCGAGCCATTTTCGTCGCAATCTCTGTGGGATCGCCGGCTTGCTTATGGCAGCGATCATAACGACCTCGAAGTCCACACCTATGACAGCGACCAATTTGCCGGCGAGCAGCTGAGGATCGTCGAGCGCGACATCAAGCTGCCTGGCTCGCCGGTGCGCTGGCGGTTTCAGGTGGCGCAGAGCCGTGACGGACTCAATGCGCAGATCAACGCGCTCAGACGAACCTTGGTCAGAAGCTTCCTGCTGCTCGCGCTCGGCCTCATCGTCCTGGCGGGGCTGCAGACCTGGTACGGTCTACGTCCGCTCCGACGCTTGCGTGGCGAGATCGCGCGGCTGCGCGGTGGCCGCGCGCGGCGGATCGAAGGCGCCATGCCGGCCGAGGTCGCGCCGATGGTCGACGAGCTCAACGCGCTGATCGAACATAACGACAAGCAGGCCGAGGAAGCGCGGCGCCATGCTGGCAATCTGGCACACGCGCTCAAGACCCCGCTGACCGTGATCATGAACGCCGCCACCGCCAAGGCCGACGATCTCGGCGATACTGTCGTGCGCGAGGCGCGGACGATGCGGCGTCAGGTCGACCATCATCTCGCCCGGGCTCGCGCAGTCGGCCGGCGCGGATCGGCGCACAGCCGTGCCGAAGTATGGCCCAGCCTGGATTCGGTCGAGCGCGCGGTGTCGCGACTTTATCCGCACGTCCGCATCGACGCCGACGGGCCGCACGATTTACAGGTCCATGTCGAACGCCAGGACCTCGACGAGATGCTCGGCAATCTGATCGAGAACGCAGCCAAATATGGCGGCGGCAGCGTGTTCGTGACGGTGAGCGCGCAGGCCGGCTTCGTCGAAATGCTGGTCGAGGACGACGGCGTAGGCATCCCCGAGGAGGAACGCGTCCGCATTTTCGATCGCGGCGTCCGGCTCGACACCGGCAAGCCTGGTACGGGCCTCGGCCTGGCGATCGTGCGCGATGTCGCCGAGATCTACGAGGGCACGGTCAGTCTGGAGGAAAGCGAGGATCTCGGCGGGCTGCTGGTGCGGCTGAGGCTGCCGGCGGCGACCTAATCGCGTTTTTCGCCGACCAAGCCGCGCTCATGATCGCCGATTTCCTTCTGCTTGCGGATCTGCTCGATGGCAGCCTGCTTCGCCGGATCGAACGCGCCCATCAGTACGTCTCCAACCGCGGCACCCGATCCACGCCCGCGTCTCGACCGACGCGACGATCGCACCATCATCGGCATCAGCAACAGGAAAGCGACCACCGCCACAGCGCTGATGATCCATTCGGTCACGCGGCGACCGTCACGCCGCGCATAACCTCGGCAGCGATCGCCACGCTCTTCCTGCGTGCCTCGACATCGTAGATCGAGCTGACGATCATCAACTCGTCGACCTTGGTGCGCTCGACGAACGCCGCGATGCCACGCTCGACCGTTGCCGAACTGCCGACCGCCGAACATTGCAGGACATGGTCGAGGATGGCAGCGTGCGGCGGCGGCAGGCTGTCGCGATAGCCCGCGACCGGCGGCGGCAGCTGGCGCGGATTGCCGGTGCGCAGCGCGACGAACGCTTGCTGCTGCGAACTTGCAAGGAACTCCGCTTCCTCGTCGCTATCGGCGGCGAACACGTTGAATCCGGCCATCGCATGTGGCCGGTCGAGTTGCGCCGAAGGACGGAAGTCGCGGCGATAGATCTCCAGCGCCTGGTCGAGCGCGTCGGGCGCGAAATGCGAGGCGAAAGCGTAGGGCAGGCCGAGCATCGCCGCGAGCTGAGCCCCGAACGTGCTCGACCCCAATATCCACAATTCTGGCTTGGCCCCGGCGCCGGGCGTCGCGCGGATGCCTGTCTGGCCGTCATCGGCGAAGTAGCTTTGCAGTTCGAGCACGTCGCGCGGGAACGCCTGGGGATCGGTGTCCAGCGCTCGCCCGATCGCGCGCGCGACGCGCTGATCGCTGCCCGGAGCGCGCCCCAGACCGAGGTCGATGCGGCCGGGAAACAGCGCGTCGAGCGTACCGAACTGCTCGGCGATCATCAGTGGTGCATGATTGGGAAGCATGATGCCGCCCGCCCCTATGCGGATTGTGGATGTTGCCGCACCGACATGCGCGATCACCACCGCGGTCGCCGAGCTGGCTATGCCGTCCATTCCGTGATGTTCGGCCACCCAATAGCGATGATAGCCATTGGCTTCGGCATGACGCGCCATGTCGGCGGCATTGGCCAGCGTCTGGGGCACCGAACCGCCTTCGACGACAGGGACCAGATCGAGCAGCGAATAGGGGATCATCGCGAGGAGATAGTGTGTCGTCGCGATTGCTCAAGGCGCGCCTTGCCGCTGCCCGGCGCGCACCGTAGAGCGCCCGGCATGCATGCGCGGCTCGACCACGTCCGGAACTGGATCTTCGATCTCGACAACACGCTCTATCCGCATGGCGCGCGATTGTTCGAGCAAGTCGATCGGCGGATCACCGATTACATCGCGCGCTTCTTCAAGGTCGATCGCGACGAGGCGTACAAGATCCAGAAGGGCTATTTCCACACTCGTGGCACGACCTTGTCGGGGCTGATGGCCGAACATGGCGTCGACCCGTACGAATATCTCGCCGACGTCCACGATATCGAGATGGACGTGCTCGACGAGAATGCGCCGCTCGCCGCGGTGATCGCGCGGCTGCCGGGGCGCAAGATCATCTTCACCAATGCCGACGCACTTTATGCCGGCAAGATCCTGTCCAAGCTGGGTCTGGGGGAGAGTTTCGAGGCGATCCACGACGTCCATGCCGCTCAATATCGCCCCAAGCCCGCACCGGAGGCATACCAACATCTCTGCGACGCCTACGAGCTCGATCCCGCGCAAAGCCTGTTCGCCGACGACATGGCGCGCAACCTGAAACCCGCCAAGCAGATCGGCATGACCACCTTGTGGGTCGACAACGGCTCCGAACAGGGCGAGGAGGGCGACCGCGATTTCGTCGACTTCACCACCCGCGACATCACCCATTGGCTGCACGATATCTTGGAGGAAGCATGACCGACCTGCCCGCGACGATCGACGCCGCATGGGAAGACCGGGCCAATATCGGCACCGGCACGACGGGCGCGGTCCGCGACGCGGTCGAGGCAGCGCTTGAGCTACTCGACAGCGGTCAGGCCCGCGTCGCCGAACCGGGCGCCGATGGCTGGACGGTCAATCAATGGCTCAAGAAAGCGGTTTTGCTGTCGTTCCGGCTCAACGACAATGCGGTAGTCGACGGCGGCGCCGCGGGTGCGCCTGCCTATGACAAGGTGCCGTCCAAATTCGCCGGTTGGGGCGAGAACCGCTTTCGCGACGCGGGCTTTCGTGTCGTCCCCGGCGCGGTCGTGCGCCGCGGATCGTTCATCGGCAAGAATGCGGTGCTGATGCCGAGCTTCGTCAATATCGGCGCCTATGTCGGTGAGGGCACGATGGTCGACACCTGGGCGACGGTCGGCAGCTGCGCGCAGATCGGCAAGAACGTCCATATCTCGGGCGGCGCGGGGATCGGCGGCGTTCTCGAGCCGCTCCAGGCCGACCCGGTGATCATCGGCGACGGCTGCTTCATCGGCGCACGCTCCGAAGTTGCCGAGGGCGTGCGCGTCGGCGACGGCGCGGTGTTGTCGATGGGCGTCTATCTCGGGAAGTCGACCAAGGTCATCGACCGCGCGACCGGTGAGGTGCTGATGGGCGAGGTGCCGCCTTATGCCGTGGTCGTGCCTGGCTCGATCGGCGGCGGCGACGGCAAGCCGGCCTTGTATTGCGCGGTCATCGTCAAACGCGTCGACGAGCAGACGCGATCGAAGACCAGCATCAACGAGTTGCTGCGCGACTGATGCCGATATCGGGCGTCTTGTTCTGGCTGCTGGGCCTGGTTCCCCAGGTCGGCTCGACGCCGCAATCGGTGCCGCTCCAGTCCGCGCAGATCGTCGCGACCTTCCCGCACGATAACCGCGCCTTCACCGAAGGCCTCTTCTGGCAGGACGGCTATCTTTACGAGAGCACCGGCGAGCTCAACCGGTCGGGCATCCGTAAGGTCCGGCTCAGCGACGGCAAGGTGATGGCGCGCGTCGCAGTCGATCCGCCGCTCTATGGCGAAGGGATCGCGCCGTGGAACGGCACAATTCTCAGTCTGACGTGGAAGAACCAGGTCGGGTTCCGCTGGTCGGCCAAGGATTTCAAGAAACTCGGCAGCTTCAAATATCAGGGCGAGGGCTGGGCGCTCGCCGCCGACGACAAGGGTGGGCTGATCATGTCCGACGGCTCGCCGGTGCTGCGCTTCGTCGATCCCGCTACGTTCACCGTCAAGCGCCACCTGACCGTGACCGATGGCGGCCGGCCGGTGAAGATGCTCAACGAACTCGAATATGTCGATGGTGAGATCCTGGCCAATATCTGGCTGACCGATCTGATCGCGCGGATCGACCCCGGCGACGGCCATGTCATCGGCTGGATCGACGTCAGCGAGCTTCACCGCCAGTCTGGCGCGACCGCCGAGAATGACGTGCCCAACGGCATCGCCTGGGATGCCAAGAAGCGGCGGCTGTTCGTCACCGGCAAGGATTGGCCGTACGTATTCCAGATCAAGGCGCCCAAGGATGCGGAGTCCTCCGCCGACGCCGCCGTCTCGACTCCGTAACGCGCCGCGCCTATCCGCGCGCACAAATCTAACGAAATCAGACAAGAGGATTGCCCCGAATATGACGACTGCCAGCGACGTTCTCGACCGCGTGCTCGTGCTCGAAATGGTGCGCGTGACCGAGGCCGCGGCGATTGCCGCCTCCACGCTCGTCGGCCGCGGCGATGAAAAGGCTGCCGATGCCGCCGCCGTCGAGGCGATGCGCGCCGCGCTCAACAGCCTCTACATGGATGGCACGGTCGTGATCGGCGAGGGCGAACGCGACGAGGCGCCGATGCTCTATATCGGTGAGAAGGTTGGCTCGGCGCCCGGCAAGGGACCCAAGATCGACATCGCGCTCGACCCGCTCGAGGGCACCACGATCACCGCCAAGGCGGGCCCGAATGCGCTCGCGGTGCTGGCGATTTCGGAAGAGGGCAATCTCCTCAACGCGCCCGACGTCTATATGGACAAGATCGCGGTCGGTCCGGGCTATCCCGAGGGTGTGATCGACCTCGACAAGTCGCCGACCGAAAACGTCAATGCGATCGCCGCGGCGAAGGGCGTCAAGCCCAGCGAGATCATCGCCTGCGTGCTCGATCGCCCGCGGCATGAGGCGCTGATCGCCGAGCTGCGCGCGATCGGTTGCGGGGTGATGCTGATCGGCGACGGCGATGTCGCGGGCGTGATCGCGACGACCAATCCCGACACGACGATTGACGTTTACATGGGGTCGGGCGGCGCGCCCGAGGGCGTGCTGGCCTGCGCCGCGCTGCGTTGCGTCGGTGGGCAGTTCAAGGGCCGCTTGCTGTTCCGCAACGACGACGAGCGCGGTCGCGCGCGCAAATGGGGCATCACCGATCTCGACAAGCAGTACGACCTATCGGAGCTGGTCAAGGGCGACGCGATCTTCGCCGCTACCGGCGTGACCGACGGCTCGCTGCTGGCGGGCGTCAAGCGCCGCGGCGACCGCATGACGACCAATTCGGTGGTGATGCGCGCGAGCTCGGGCACCGTGCGCTGGGTCAAGGGCGAGCACAGGATCGGGTGATCGCGGTTGTGCCTGCCATATTCCCCTCCCTTCCAGGGAGGGAGCGTTCGGGCCGAAATGCGTCCCGCGCATTTCTGAACCATGCCGGGGGCATGGTTCACCCGAACGCTGGGTGGGTGCGACCGAAGGGAGCTCGCTGCGCTCGCCACCCACCCCCGACCCCTCCCTTTCAGGGAGGGGAGTTTTTGGGTGAAGCGCGCACCATGACCAACGCGATCCTCCTCACGGTCATGCTGGCGATCGTCGCGCTCAACGTCGTCGCGGGCCCGCGCGGTTACCGGTTGCTGGCGGAAGCCGGCGAGGTAGGGCGCAAGGCCTTTTACCGCCGTATGCTGACTGCGCAGGTCATCCAGTTCACGCTGCCGCCGATCATCGGTTTGCTGCTACTCGGTCGGATCGGGGCGGTGACCGAATTGCCGCCTGAATTGTGGTCTGCCTCCACGATGCTACGTGGCGACGCGCCGGCGGTCCCTATCGATCCGTTGCTTACGCCGATGTTCGGCTTCGCTGTACTGGCCGCGATCCCGCTTGGTTCCTTGCTGACATGGCGGCGCTGGCGCAACGGCAAAGGCGCGCCCGCTTATCTCGCACGACTGTCCGCGTTGCTGCCGCGTGACCGCGATGAAGTCCTGCTCGGCGCGGCGATCTCGGTGGCGGCGGGGATCGGCGAGGAATTGTTCTTTCGCCTCCTCCTGCCGATGCTGCTCGCTGCATTCATCGGTGCTACTCCCGCGGTCGTCGCGGCCATCCTGTTGTTCGGGCTGGCGCACGCCTATCAGGGATGGAAGGGAATCGCCGTCACGAGCCTGGTCGGAATCCTGTTTACCGCGATGTATCTGATGAGCGGGTCGCTCGCGATCGCGATGCTGTTCCACGCCACGATCGACCTGATGACGCTGGCGATCCGCCCAGCGATCCGCGGCGCGTGGCGACAGGCGGCGGCGTGAACCGATGGCTGATCGCGGCGGGAGTGCTGGACGGTGTCGCCGCGCTGCTCCACCTCGGTTGCATCCTCGGTGGTCCGGCCTGGTATCGCTTCTTCGGCGCGGGTGACGCGATGGTGGTTATGGCTGAGCGCGGGATGATGAAGCCGACATTGATCACTTTGGCGATTGCGGCGATCCTCGCGATTTGGGCGGTTTTCGCCTTTTCCGGGGCGGACCTGTTGCCGCGCCTGCCGCTGCTTCGCCCAGCCTTGATCGCGATCACGGCGATTCTCCTGGCGCGTGCAGCCGCCTTACCACTTCTGTTCCGCGTGATGCCCGATCGCAGCCCCAATTTTCTGTGGACTAGCTCGGCGATCGTCCTGGCGATCGGGATCGTCCACGCCATCGGCGTGGTGACGCTCACGACCGATTGACCCTTTCCGCGCGGCCCGACAGGGTATGCGCCAAAGGGAGAATCACATGCGCGCCAAGGGGCTGATCGCCGCCATATTGTTGCTGGGTGCGAGCGGGATCGCGCTCGCCCGACCCCAGGCAGCGCCGCCACCCGCGGCGAGCGATGTGACGAGCCAGTTCACCTACACCAAGGTAATGGTGCCGGTGCGCGACGGCGCCAAGCTGGAGACGGTGATCATCGCGCCGAAGAATGCGAGCGGCAAGCTGCCGATCCTGTTCCAGCGCACGCCCTATGGCGTGCCCCAGGCACTGCCGCCGGCGATCCCGGCGAGCTGGAAGCCGTTGGTCGCCGACGGCTATATCTTCGTGTTTCAGTCGATGCGCGGGCGGTTCGGGTCGGACGGCGTGTTCACGCTCTCGACCGCAGTCCATCCCAACGATCCCAAGGCAACCGACGAGGCGAGCGACGCTTATGATGCGATCGACTGGCTGGTGAAGAACGTGCCCAACAATTCGGGCAAGGTCGGGATGTGGGGCGTGTCCTATCCAGGCTTCGCCGCCGCCGTCGCGCTGGCCAAGCCGCACCCGGCGTTGAAGGCGGTCAGTCCGCAGGCGGCGTGGATCGATTATTGGCTGTCGGACGATCTCCACCGCAATGGCGCGCTCCGGCTGAGCTATGCGACCGAATGGGTGTCGAGCTTGCAGGTCGACAAGACGCAAAACAAGGAACTGAGTCTCGACGGGCTGACCGATGCCTATGACTGGTATCTGCGGATGGGGCCGGTCGAGACTATCGACAAACAGGTGTTCAAGGGCAGCGTGCCGATGTTCACGGCGCTGCTCGACCATCCCAATCACGACAATTTCTACACCGATCAGAATTGGACCAAGGCGCTCGGCAAGACGGTGGTGCCGACGCTCAACGTCGCCGGCTTCTGGGATCAGGAGGATCCCTGGGGGTCGTGGCAGATCTATGCCAAGCAAAAGCAGAACGACCCGAACAATCTCGCGCAGATCGTCTCGGGCCCGTGGCGCCATGGCGGCTGGCAGGGCAAGGGCGATTTCCTCGGCCCGATCCCGCTCGGCACGGACAGCGGCACCCAGTTCCAGACGCAGATCCAGGCGCCGTTCTTCGCTTATTGGCTGCACAACAAGGGCACTCGACCCGATTTCACCGCGAAGATGTTCGAGTCCGGATCGAACGCGTGGAAGACCTATGCCTCCTGGCCGCCCAAGGGCGCCAAGCCGACCGAGCTATTTCTCCACGACGACGGCTCATTGTCGTTCGATGCGCCCCGAGCGGGAGAGGCGTGCCGCGACTATGTCAGCGACCCCGCCAACCCGGTGCCGTTCCGCAAGCGCCCGATGAGCCGGACCTATGCCACGCCCGACTGGGCCTGGTGGGAAAGCGACGACCAGCGCTTCGTCGATCATCGTCCCGACGTGCTGAGCTATGTCTCCGAGCCGCTGAAGCAGGACCTGACCGTTACCGGCAAGATCGCAGCGACCCTGATGGCTTCGACCAGCGGCACCGACAGCGACTTCGTGGTCAAGCTGATCGACGTCTTGCCCAGCGATTTCGAGAATACCGAAAATAAGCAATGGGCGGTCGGCGATTATGCCAAGACGTTGAACGGCTATCAGTGGCCGATCGCGATGGACGTCCGCCGCGGGCGCTTCCTGGCCAGCGACACCAATCCCCAGCCCTTGGTGCCGGGCAAGGTCGTCGCTTGGGACGTGCCGCTGCGCGACCACGACCATGTGTTCAAGGCAGGCCATCGCATCATGGTCCAGATCCAGTCGACCTGGTTCCCGGTCATCGATCGCAATCCGCAGACCTTCGTCGCCAATCCCTATCGGGCCAAGGCGAGCGACTTCGTCAAGGCGACGCAGAAGGTGTGTTCGGGGTCGAAGGTGACGTTACCCGTAATGGGGTGATCCGGATATTCGGGGGGCATTATGGCAGACTTTTTCAGCTTGATATTGTTGATGGGAGCGGTGGCATTCCCGTTCGTCGCGATGGTGCTGATGTGGCGGCGTATGAAGCGCGTACGCGCAAAGGTTTATGACGACGTCGAAACGCCGCGGCACGAGCAACCGTGGGAAGAAGTGCTTGAGGCAGACCACGCGCTCAAGCTCGGCAGGGCGCATAATCCGAACGACGATTTGATCGCACTGGGCGACAGGGCCAATCATGCGCATTGGCCGCTGAACAATCCCTAGAAATTGGATCGACGCTCTACGCCGGCAGCTGCACTATGATCAGCCTGGGCGTGATGAAGCTGCGATATGCGATGCCGCCGACTATCTTGATCTGCGACCCGAGCGCGCCACAGCCGGTTCCTTGACGAACACGAGGGCCATCATCCGCCATCCGGCTGGTGTGCGCAGCATCAACGCCCGATCGGTCCACTCGCTGCCGTCGCGGGCACGGAACGACCAGCGTGCGACGCCGATATCACCGCGCGCGTCGATCACTCGGCTCGTCTCGATGACGGCGTTGCCGGGTGACGTGGCGCGCCGGTCGAGATAGCGCGCCTGCCACTCGGCGAGCGTTGCCGCGACCAATTCACCGTCCTCGACCGTCATCACCAATGCACGCTGGTCGATGCTCGCGGCGAGCAGGTCGGTATCCCATGCCCGGTCCGACGCAAGCTTGGTATCGATCACCGCGCTCACCGCGGCGCGCGATGCCGGAATGTCCCGAGCGTCGGCCTGACACAATTTGCCGATCACCCGCCAGCTGTCGGCGATCCTTGCCAGCAACAGATAGTCGGTGAAAATCTTGTCGCCGCGCACCGCGGCAACGCGTGCGAGCGCGGTATCGGTACCCTGATCGAGCCAGTCGATCCTGGTCGAGTTCGGCCCGGCCGCGGGCGTTTCGGTGCGCATCCGCGTTTTCCATTGCGCCTGGTACGTCGCGCGGATCGCACCGTCGCGGATGCAGTACATGATCGCGCTCGGCTGAAACGCCCGAGCGAGCATCGCTGGATCGTTACGCGCGATCGCCTCACCATAAGCGGCAATTGCGGCTTGCGGTGTCGGGTTGGCGGCCGCGAGCGCCGCGGCAAGAACGATCATCGACATCATGGCCTCCTGGAATGACCATCACGTCCTAACCCTGCCGGAACTCGTCTAAAATTCAGAAGATCGCAGCGCTTCGTTCACCAGAGACGAATGGTTGAGCATCAGTTCTTCAACCGATATCCGGTCCGGAAAATCCATGTGATCACCGCCAGGCACAGCAGCATGAACCCGCCGGTCGCGGCCAGGCTGATCCCGACCGGCACGTCGCCCTTGTCGAAGAAGCTCCAGCGGAATCCGCTGACCAGATAGACGACCGGATTGAACAGACTGAACGTGCGCCACGGATCGGGCAGCTTGCTGATCGAATAGAAGGCGCCGCCGAGGAAGGTCAGCGGCGTGATCAGCAAAGCGGGCACGAAGTTCAGTTGCTCGAACCCCTTTGCCCATACGCCGATGATGAAGCCGAACAGGCTGAAGGTGATGCTGGTCAACAGCAGGAACGCGACCATCGCGAAGGGGTGATGGATCGGGATCGGCACGAACAAGGCGGCCGTCGCCAGGATGATCAGCCCGAGCACGACCGACTTGGTCGCAGCGGCGCCGACATAGCCGATCACCATCTCCATCGAGTTGATCGGAGCCGAGAGCAGTTCGAAAATCGTGCCGGTGAATTTAGGGAAGTAGATACCGATGGAGGCGTTGCTGATGCTCTGCGTCAGCAGCGACATCATGATCAGCCCCGGCACGATGAAGCTGCCATAGGCAATGCCGTCGACTTCCTTGATCTGCGATCCGAGCGCGCCGCCGAACACGACGAAATAGAGGCTGGTGGTGATCACCGGGGTGACCAGGCTCTGCCACAAGGTGCGCAGCGCGCGCGCCATCTCGAACTTGTAGATGGCCAGGATACCGTGGACGTTCATCGGGAAATCCTCCCCGCTTGCGGGGAGGGGGACCATCGCGCAGCGATGGTGGAGGGGGTGTGCAGCGATGGATTCGCGAGGGGAGAACCCCCTCCACCAAGCCGCTGCGCGTCTTGCGTTGGGGCGAGATCGTGTCCCCCGGACACGATCTTGGTTCGCCGGGGGCGAACCAAAGCCCCAACGCCCTCCCCGTGAACGGGGAGGATTTGATTGGTGCTCACTTCGGGCCCTCCTTGACCAGATCGACGAAGATGTCTTCCAGGCTCGATTTCGACGTCTCGAGATCCTTGAAGCCGATATTGAGGTCGGCGAGTTTGCGCAGCAGCGACGGAATGCCCGTCCGCTCGGCCTGCGCGTCGAACACGTAGCGCAATGTCTTGCCCTCATTCTCCAGGCTGAGATCCCAATCGCCCAGCTCGCCCGGGATCGTGCTCATCGCCTCGTTGAGCGCGATGTCGAGTTCGCGCTTGCCAAGCTTCTTCATCAGCGCGGCTTTCTCGTCGACCACCAGCAATTTGCCGCCCGAGATCACGCCGACGCGATCGGCCATTTCCTCGGCTTCCTCGATATAGTGCGTGGTCAGGATGATCGTGGTGCCCTTTTCGCGCAGGCGATGGACCAGCTTCCACATGTCGCGGCGCAGTTCGACGTCGACGCCGGCGGTCGGCTCGTCGAGGAACAGGATGTCGGGTTCGTGGGCGAGCGCCTTGGCGATCAGTACGCGGCGTTTCATGCCGCCCGACAATTCCATGATCTTGGCCTTGCGCTTGTCGTAGAGCGACAGGTCCTTGAGTACCTCGTCGATATGGCCGGATTTCTGTGGGTGGCCGAACAGGCCGCGGCTGAAGCGGCAGGTCGATTCGACCGTCTCGAACATATCGGTCGCGAGTTCCTGCGGCACCAGGCCGATCTGCCGGCGCGCGCGCTTGGGCTGGCCGATCGCGTCGAAGCCGCCGACCGTGATCGTCCCGGTCGACGGCGTGACGATGCCGCAGATGATGCTGATCAAGGTCGTCTTGCCGGCACCATTCGGGCCGAGCAGCGCGAAAATCTCGCCCTTGTTGATGTCGAGGTCGACGGCGTGCAGCGCGTGGACGCCCGAGGCATAGGTCTTTGAAACGCCGCGGACGCTCAGGATCGGTTCGGTCATGCAATTCCCCTAGAAACGGGGAAATGGGGCGGGGCGGTCGCGGGTGCAACCGCTCCCGCGCGGCTTATTTCGTCCGCGCCGCCGCGACCGCCGCCTGCATCGTCTCGAGCGGCTGCAAGCCCGACAGCACCTTGTCGCCGATCACCCAGGTAGGTGTGCCCGACATGCCGAGTGGCGCGACCATCGCCAGGTTGTTCTCGATAGCGCGACCGACGTCCGGCGCTTTCGCCGCTTCCTTGACCGCCGCCGGGTCGAGCCCTGCGGTGCGCAAGGCCGCGTCCATGCTCGCGTCGCTCAACGGGCCACCGGCATAAAGCGCATCGTGCAGCAGGCGATATTTGCCTTGTTTGGCGGCGACCACGGCATAGCGCGCCGCGACCTTGCTTTCCTCGCTCAACACGGGAAGTTCGCGGAACACGATCTTCACCTTGGGATCGCTCGCGACCAATTTGTCGAGGATCGGTAGGCTGGCGCGGCAATAGCCGCAATTATAGTCGAGATATTCGACCACCGTGACGTCGCCATTGGGATTGCCGGACCAGGCGCTGCCCAGAGCAGGGAAGATGCGATCGCGGTTGGCGGCGATGAAAGAGCCGGTCTGCCGCGATTGCTCGGCCGCCTCGCGCTCCCGCAATTTCTGCATCGCTTCGGGCAGCACTTCGGGATGGGAGAGGAGATACTCACGGATTTCGGCGCCATCGGTCGGCCGTTGCACCAGCCAGGTGGCGCCGGCGCCAAGCAAGGCGGCGGCGACCGCGACCAGCGGCAGCGCGAAGCGCGACGACAGGAAATCGCTCATCGCTTGCGCTTCTTCTGGTCGAGTTCGTTCTGTCCGGTCATAGCGATGTCCTGGGCGCGGATCCAGTCCGAGCTGTTGGGCGGGAGGTTGGCCATCGCGGCGCGGGCGCTCATCACGGCACGCGCGGTTGCGCCAGTCAGGCTCGCTTGCTCGGCGGCGGCCAAAGAGGCGCGGGCGGTATCGCCGGTCAGCTCATAGGCGGTGCCCAGCTGATACCATCCGAACGGATTGTCGTCGTCCTTGTTGGTCGCGATCTTGAGCACGCGGATCGCCTCGGGATAATTGGCCTTGTTCTCCGTCGCGATCAGCGCATGGCCATAAGTGGTGGCGATCAGCGGGCTGTAGCGGGTCAGCTCGGTCGCTTCCTTCAACGGCGCGAGTGCGTCGGCGGGCTGGCCGGCTTCGAGCAGGATCTGGCCACGAATTTCGAGGAAATAGGGATCGTCGGGCTTCAGCTTGACCAGTGCGCGCGTCTCGGCATCGGCTTTGTCGGGATAGCCCGCTTTGTGCCAGGCATAAGCGCGGGCGTAATGCGCGTAGATCGACTGGTCGCTCTCGGGATATTTGTTGAGCGTCGACGCATAGGGCGAGACATAGCCATAGAGCTTCGCCTTGATCCGCTTGAACCGCTCGTCGAGCGCGGTGTCGGGCGGATTGTTCCAGGCGGGGGACGCCTTCACGTCGGCATATAGCGTGTTGATGCGTTCGTTCGACAGCGGGTGGGTCTGCGCATACGGATCGATATTCTGCAGGCCGTAGCGATATTCCTCATTGGCCAGCTTCTTGAAGAAGCTGATCATGCCCTTGCCGCTGACGTTGCCCTCGCGCAGGAACTTGGCGCCGGTGGCGTCGGCAGTGGCTTCCTGGACGCGGGTGAAGGATAGGAACTTGCCCATCGCGGCCTGCTGGCCGGCGGCCATGATGCCGGCGCCGGCATCGCCTGCGCCCGCCGCCATCGCCGCGATGCCGAGCACCAGGCTGAGCAACGAAATGCCCATGGCAGGCTTGGCGCCGGCATCGGCCAGCACGACATGGCCGTCGGCGATATGGCCAAGCTCGTGCGCGATGACGCCCTGCACCTCGTTGGCATTGTCCGCCGCCTGGATCAGGCCCGAATGGATATAGACGATCTGCCCGCCCGCGACGAAGGCATTGATCGAATCGTCCTGTATCAGCACGACCTGGACGTTGGCCGGGGACAGACCGGCGGCGACGATCATCGGCCGCGACATGTCCTTGAACAGGGATTCGGTCTCGGCATCGCGCAGGATGCCCTGCGCATAAGCCGGCTGCGCCCAGAGAAGGATTGCCGTCGCGAACAGCGCGATCAATCGCCTCATCGTCCGGTCATCCGTTCGGGTCCCATTGGGCGCATGCGGCCGGCCCCTGCGCCGGGACGGGTGAACCCGTCCTGAAGCGCGAGGGACCGGCCCGTGCGATCATGCGCCGAAAGTGCGCTGCCACCAGCCACGGCGCGGCGAGCCGTCACCGTCGGTGTCGGTGTCGTCAGCGGCATCATCGGCCGGTGCTGCGCCGTCGGCATCGGCCGCCATCGGCGTCTTGTCGGCGTCGTTGGCCGCCGCAGGCGAGGGGGTCGGTGCGTCCGATTCGGTCGCGGCGTCGGCCGGCGCGGCCTTCTTGCGGCTGCGCTTCGGCTTGGCCGCGGGTTCCGCCAGCTCGATCGACGGAGATGCCGCCGCCGCCTCTGCCGCCGCGGGCATTTCGGCCGGGACGGGTTCTGCATTGGCTGCTTCCGCTTCAACCGGCGCGGCTTTTTTGCGGCTGCGCTTGGGCTTGGCCGCCGGCTCTGCTGCTACGGGCTCGGGTTCCGGCGCGGGGGCCGCTTCGGCCACCGGTGCTGCAGCGGTTTCCTCGGCGATCCGCGCCTTGGGGCGACGGCGCGTGCGCTTGGGCGCGGCCTCCGCTTCGGGCGCTACGTCGGGCTCAACCGCCACAGGCACGTCGGGATTGGCGTGCGTCGCGATCACCGCACCGGCATCGCCGGCATCGGCTTCCCCGGCGTCGACGATAGCGTCGGTCGGCCCTTCGGTGCGACGTCCGCCGCGACGGCCGCGACGGCGGCGACGGCCGCGCGTTTCGCCTTCGCCTTCGGTCTCACCGGCAGCGGCGTATTCGACGGCTTCTGCCTCTTCGCCATCGCTCTCGGCGTCGCCCTCTTCGCGCGGTTGCTGCGTGGCGACATCCTCACCGCCTTCGTCACGGCCACGACCGCGGCGGCCACGGCGGCGACGGCGGCGCTTGCGGCCGGCATCGCTGTCGTCGTCCGAGCGTTCGCGCGGTTCGCCACGCTCAGCACGCTCCGTCCGCTCTTCCTCGGCTTCTTCTTCCTCGTCGAGATCCTCCTCGACGAAATCGTCTTCTTCCTCTTCCTCGATCAGCGCTTCGAAGCGCGGCGCGTGGACCGGCGGCGGACCCGACGCCTCGACCGTCATCCGCGCGCCCTCGGTCTCGCCATCGGACAGGATGACGACCTGGACGCCATAGCGATCCTCGATCTCGGCGATGTCCGCACGCTTCTTGTTGAGCACGTAGAACGCCGCTTCCTGCGATGCGCGCAAGGTGATCTGCGAGCCGCGGCCGCGCGCGGCCTCATCCTCGATCATGCGCAGCGCCGACAGGCCGGCCGACGAGGCGGTGCGGACCAGGCCGGTGCCTTCGCAATGCGGACACTGACGAGTGGAGGCTTCGAGCACGCCGGTGCGCAAGCGCTGGCGGCTCATTTCCATCAGGCCGAAGCTCGAGATGCGGCCGACCTGGATGCGGGCGCGATCGTTCTTCAGCGCCTCCTTCATCGCCTTCTCGACCTTCCGGACGTTGGAGCCATTGTCCATGTCGATAAAGTCGATGACGACCAGCCCCGCCATGTCGCGCAGGCGCAACTGGCGCGCGATTTCCTGCGCGGCCTCGAGGTTGGTCGCGGTCGCGGTCTGCTCGATATTGTGCTCGCGCGTCGAGCGGCCCGAGTTGATGTCGATCGAGACGAGCGCTTCGGTCGGGTTGATAACCAGATAGCCGCCCGACTTGAGCTGCACCACCGGGTGATACATTGCCGACAGCTGATCCTCGACCCCGGCACGCTGGAACAGCGGCACCGGGTCCGAATAATGTTTCACGCGACGGGCATGACTCGGCATCAGGAGTTTCATGAACTCCTTGGCCTGACGATAGCCGTCATCGCCCTCGACAATCACCTCGTCGATGTCCTTGTTGTAGATGTCGCGGATCGCCCGCTTCATCAGGTCGCTGTCGCCATAGACGAGCGCCGGTGCTGCAGAGGCGAGCGTGGTCTCGCGGATCCCATCCCACAGCCGGGCGAGGTAATCGAAGTCGCGCTTGATCTCGACCTTGGTGCGTTGGAGCCCCGCGGTGCGGACGATGCAGCCCATCGACGGCGGCAGCTTGAGCTCCGCCATGATCGTCTTGAGCCGCTTGCGGTCGGCGGCGTTGGAAATCTTCCGCGAGATGCCGCCGCCATGCGACGTGTTGGGCATCAGCACGCAATAGCGGCCGGCGAGCGACAGATAGGTGGTCAGCGCCGCGCCCTTATTGCCGCGCTCTTCCTTGACGACCTGGACCAGCAGCACCTGACGGCGCCGGATCACGTCCTGAATCTTGTAGCGGCGGCGCAGGTTCATGCGGCGCTGGCGCAGCGCCTCGACCTGATCCTCCGACCCATTGTCCTTGCGGCCACGGCGGCGACCGCCGCCGCTGCTTTCCTGCTCGGCGGCTACCTCCTCATCGGGCGCGCCGTCATCGTCGAGCCGCTCGATCTCTTCCTCGGACGGCTCGTGATCGTCGTGCTCATCGTCCTCGGCGTCGAGTTCGGCGCGCAGCGCGGCTTCTTCGGCGGCGTGCTCGGCTTCCTCGCGGAGAAGCGCGTCACGATCCTCCTTGGGGATCTGATAGTAATCGGGGTGGATTTCCGAAAAGGCCAGGAAGCCGTGGCGGTTGCCGCCGTAATCGACGAACGCCGCCTGGAGCGACGGTTCGACCCGGGTAACCTTGGCTAGATAGATATTGCCTTTGAGCTGCTTGCGCTCGGCACTTTCGAAATCAAACTCCTCAATGCGGTTCCCTTTGACGACCGCCACCCGGGTTTCCTCCCGGTGGCGTGCGTCGATCAACATACGCATGGTCATTATTTTCTCTCCGGGCGCGCCGGACCTTCGATAAGGGTAGGGGCGCGCCAATAAGTCGCGCGGCGTCGGTGGACGGATTGTCGTTCCGTGACCGGCCGGTGCGGGATGGTGGATGTGCGTCTGTTCGCTGCGCACGCCCGGGCATCACGGCCGGGGCACCCGCGCCAACGCGCTCGCCGGCGATGGCCGGGTCGAGCACTAGGCGAGGGAAATGCAGCATGCGAACGTCAACCTGATGGACCGCCTGCCGATGAACGCCGGGGCGGCCGTGGGGCCGGCGACTTCCGGACAAATCATTGTCGCGGTGCCGGTTACGATTCAGGTAGCACCTGCCATCGTCCGCTTCAACTGGCAGGTTTCTGCGGTAGTGTCTCAGTTTGAATTTGGACGCTTGAAGCCGTAGCGCCAGCCGCCCATCTGCCCTATGCTTAGCGGAAAGCATGGAGGTCTAGATGGCTGTAGAAGATCACCCACTCTTCCCTGAATGGAAATCCCGCTTGGAGCGCCTAATCGAGGCTAAGGAAGCGTTGAAAGAAGGTCGAGCGTCCCAGGCCGAGGTGGATAAGGCGTTTGTAGAATACGAGCGCATCACCGAGGAACTATGATGCCTAAAGGCCCCAACGGAGAGAAGCGCCCCGCCGACGTGATCGGCAATGCCATCAAGATCGCCAGGATCGCTACCGGCGAGGAAGATGACGAGCGCGAGGAACTGTCCAGCGCCGCTGCTCAACTTGGCAGCAGGGGCGGGAAGAAGCGCGCCTTGAGCATGACGCCAGAACAGCGAACTGAAATCGCCAAAAAGGCCGCTGCAAAACGCTGGAACAAAGAGTGATTCGTGATGGCGTGTTCAAGCCGATGTTCGCAAGTTGCGAACTTAGGCCGAAAGGTTAGACATTGTAAGTAATTGTATTTATAAGGTTATGGGAGTCCATTAGCGACCCTAAGTTACGATTATCGTAACCTCGGAGGCTGTTTCTTGGACCCTATTTGCGTGCGCCCGGTAAGTCTGCTAGAGAGTTGGCGGTCTTGCTGGGGGTTCCCATGTCTGATGCGTCGCAACCACTGATCGAAAAAGCTTTGGCGAAGCTTGCTGTGCAAGAGGCCGAAGCGATGAAGACGCGCCTTTTCATCAATCAGATCTGCGAATTTGACGGCCGCCAGCCGATGTTCCCGGATGCTGAGATGACGGGATCGGTGAAAGCCGACCTAGGCCTGAGAATCGCGCCTGATGCGTTCTTCGGGAAGCCGCTCGCTACGGCCGCCCGTGAAATTCTCACGATGCGCAAATCGGCTGGCATGACACAGGCCGCGTCGACCGATGAAATCTACGAGGCGCTTACCGCTGGCGGGTTTCAGTTTCCGTCGAACGACAAAGAGCGCCAGAAGATGGGTGTGTCGGTGTCGCTGGCCAAGAACAGCGTCACGTTTAGGAAGCTTCCGAACGGACTGTATGGGCTGGCCGACTGGTACGGGCCGTCAAAGCCCATGCGGCGTCGGCGCCCGATCAATCTGGACGGTAGCCAGGACGACGCAGGCGAAGGCTATGAACAAGATGAGGCCGCAGGGGATACTCTGGAGAGCGATCCTGCGGCCTCTGTCTCAACCCCGAACAGCGCCGATGAAGACGGCCGGGAGGTGGTACATGATAATATGAACCACTGATTTGGTCGGGGATCGGGCGGTATCGACCCGTCCGGTCCCTTCCCGTGGCGCTCGTAGCTCAGCTGGATAGAGCAGGTTCTTCGTAGGTCCCCGGTCGCCGGTTCGAGTCCGGCCGAGCGCACACCAACATCGCTAGAGCAGAATCACTTTAGCATGGCTTAACGGCGATGTGAATCGTGAAATTATTGCTTGACGCTAAGCATGAAAGTTCATATGCAATGCGTATGAACAGGCTCCCGCTTGCCAAACGGACTCAAATCCTCGCAATGTTATGCGAGGGTTCGTCCATGCGCTCGATCAGCCGCGTTACGGACGTGTCGATCAATACGGTGAGCAAGTTGCTCGTGGAGGCTGGCGAAGCGTGTCTCGCCTTCCATGACCGCGTTGTGCGCGGCGTGAAGGCCGAGCGTATCCAGTGCGACGAGATTTGGTCGTTCTGCTACAGCAAGCAGAAGAACGTTGACGCGGCGAAGGGCGCCCCGCTGGGGGCAGGTGACGTTTGGACCTGGACCGCGATCGATCCCGACACCAAGCTGATCGTGTCGTTCTACGTCGGCGATCGTTCGCAGGATACCGCGATGGAATTTGCGGCCGATCTGCGTGCGCGCGTCGATACCCGCGTGCAGCTTTCGACCGATGGCCATGGCGGCTACCTCCCGGCCATCGAAGCGGCCTTTGGCAGCGATGTGGACTACGGGCAGGTCGTCAAGAACTACGCTCAAACGACGGTGAAGCCGGGCCGCTATAGCCCCGCCAAGTTCGTGAGCGCCAAGAAGTTCACGGTCGAGGGCAACCCCGACAAGGCGCATATCTCGACTAGCATCGTTGAGCGTCAGAACCTCAATATGCGCATGGGGATGCGCCGCTTCACCCGCCTCACGAACGCCTTTTCAAAGAAGTGGGAGAACCACGTTCACGCCCTCTCGCTCTACTTTGTGTTCTATAATTTCTGCCGCATCCACAAAACGCTTCGCACTACCCCGGCGATGGCAGCGGGGATCACGGAGAACCTGTTTTCGCTAGAAGACATCGTGGCTTGGATCGATGAGAATGCGCCCGCTCCGAAGGCACGCGGGCCATATAAGAAATGCAGCAAATAAGTTCAAAATGGGCGCTTTAGGATTCGGACGCGTTGCAAATAGCGCCTAGTCTCTCCTGCCCTTAGGAGGGGGAATAGCATGGCTAAAGTAGCAGCATTTCATTCTAAACTGCCCGGAACGGCAGTTTATCATAACGATAACAAGTGTACGGTCGGAAACAACATTGAAACGTATAATCGCGTTTCAGGCACAGGCGGGCACCGCCTGTGCCAGACCTGCCAGACCCTTTAACGACCTCGGCCCGTGGCGGTGTGCCGGAAAGTCATTTCCCACCACGGGCCGTTTAGCTGCCCATCCTGGGCAGCGTAGGCGCGGCGCAGTTCGGACACTGCCAAGCCGTTCTCCATAGCGATAGCGAACGCCTTGTAGCCCGCCCACGAATCGCCGTGAAAGCGAACGGTAGGCTCAAGAAACGAATGGCCATCTCCGCTCTCGCAGGATTCAAAGGTTTCGATCCCGCCCGCACGCAGGATTAACACGGCGCGGCGGATGCCTGCGTCCAAAGCCCACTCAGTCTCGTCGGGGGCGTGCTCCTCAAGAATCATTTTCAAACTGAGACACTACCGTTTCTGCCGATCATGTCGGCAAAAACGTGCCGAACGACGGATTAACCCTGTCGTTTCACCGAGTCTGAGTAAGCGGCGCGGTAACCCCGTTTCAGAAGAGCGAGTAAAAGGGGTTCTTCCAGATGGTTTTTCGCTGGACCGGTTACCGGCCCGCGCGCCATTACGTGCGTGTGTCGTTCATTCTTGCCATGTTGGCCCTGTGGCTCGGCGGCAGCCCCGCTTGGGCAGCGACGATCCAGCGCGTGGACGTCAGGGATGACTCCATCGTGGTCACGTTCGACCAGAAGGTCGCCGACGCCTCGAGTTTCCTGCTGGTCGCGCCCAAGCGTGTCGCGCTCGACATCGCGGACGCCGCGCCGGGCGGAGCCGTTGCCACCGGCGGGTTGGTCGATGCGGTGCGCGAGGGCGCGCGCGACGGCGGCGCCCGCGTTGTGTTCGACCTGACTCGCCCGGCCGTGGTCACCGATGGCTCGTTCGGTGCCGATGGCCGCGTGCTGACCTTGCAACTCCGCACCACCGACGATGCCGGCTTCGCGCGCGCCGCGGCGGCCGGTCGGATGAGCTTCCTGCCGCCGTTCAACCTGCCCGACACCGTCAGCAGCAGCGCGCGCTATTCGGTTTCGGTGCCCGTGCCGGCTGCGAGCAAGACGCTGGCACTGCCGCGGATCGACGGCGATGCCGGCCGTCCGCTGGTGGTGATCGACGCCGGCCATGGCGGGTTCGATCCCGGCGCGATCTCGCCGACCAGCGGGATCAAGGAAAAGGATGTGACGTTGCGCATCGCCAGGGCGATCCGCGACGAATTGCTCAGATCGGGCCGAGTGCGGGTGGCGTTGACGCGTGATGACGACCGTTTCCTGGTGCTGCAGGAACGCTATGGCGTGGCGCGCAAGCTCAAGGCCGATCTGTTCATCTCGATCCATTGCGACAGCGTCGGGGCGGGCGACGCCTCGGGTGCCTCGGTCTATACCCTGTCCGAAGTCGCGTCGGACAAGGAAGCCGCCAGGCTGGCGGCGCGCGAGAACAAGGCCGACGTCATCGCCGGAGTCGACCTGGGCAGCGAGAATGCTGACGTCTCGTCGATCCTGATCGACCTCACCCAGCGCGAGACGATGAACGCCTCGGCCGCGTTCGCGCGCTTGCTCGGCCGCGAAGCCGAACCGAACATCCCGCTGCGCCCCGGCTTTCACAAATTCGCATCGCTGATGGTCCTGAAGGCGCCGGATATGCCGTCTGTATTGTTCGAGACGGGCTACATCTCGAACCCGAAAGACGCGGCTTTCCTGGACTCTCCGGAGGGTCGCAAGCGTATCGCGCAAAGCGTCGAACGCGCGGTACAAGTGAATTTCGCCAAAAAGCTTGCGTCGAATTGATGCGGTGCTTTTGGTTTCAGCAGAGCTGAAACGGTTGCGGCGCCAGCCCGCTCCCCCACCCGGCCGCCCAACAAGGTATTCTATGGGTGGCCGGGTGGGGGAGCGGGCTGGTGCCGCGAAAATCAAACTAGGGCGCTGGCAAGAGCCGCCGGACCTGCTAAGGCCCGGACGATTATGGCGGCGGACAGTTCGGACTCGGTCAATTTTCGGATCAAGCGAGAGGCTGGCGGCGTCGCCGGCTTCATGCGCGGCGCGTGGCAGCGCTGGTGGGTCAAGGCATTGGTCGTCCTGGCGGCGCTTTGGGGCATCGCCTGGTTCCTGATCTGGCTGTTCGTCGCGCGCGATCTGCCGTCGGTCGATCGGCTCAAGGCCTATGAACCCGATCTGCCGTCGAACGTCCGCGATACCAATGGCATGCCAGTCTTCAGCTTCGCGCGCGAACATCGCGTCCAGCTGAAGTTCGACGAATATCCCAAGCTGTTGGTCGCAGCCTATCTGTCGGCCGAAGACAAGACCTTCTTCTCGCATCACGGCGTCGATTATCCCGGCATCGTCTCGGCGATGATCGACAATATGCGTAGCAAGCGTTCGCGCGGCGCCTCGACGATCACGCAGCAGGTCGCCAAGAACCTGCTGGTCGGCAACGAGCACAGCTATACGCGCAAGCTCAAGGAAGCGATCCTCGCTTACCGCATCGAGGATACGCTGACCAAGCAGCAGATCCTGGAAATCTATCTCAACACGATCTTCCTCGGCCGCAACGCTTATGGCGTGCAAGCGGCGTCGCGCGCTTATTTCGACAAGGACCTCGACCAGCTCACCATCCCGCAATTCGCCTATCTGGCGATCCTGCCCAAGGCGCCGTCGGGCTACGATCCCGATCGCCAGACCGAGCGTGCGACCGCGCGGCGCAATTGGGTGCTGGGGGAGATGCAGGCCAATGGCTATATCAACCAGCAGCAGCATGATTGGGCGGTCGCGCAGCCGCTCGGCACGGTCAACAAGCGCACCGTCCAGTTCGAATCGGCATCAGGCTATTTCATCGAGGAAGTCCGCCGCCAGTTGATGGACAAGTTTGGCGAGGCCTCCGAAGCCGGCCGCAATCCGTTCAGCGTCTATGGCGGTGGTCTGTGGGTGCGGACGTCGTTCGATCCCAAGCAGCAGGCGCTGGCGCAGAAAGCGTTGCGCGACGGCTTGCTGCGCTATGACGGCAATCGCGGCTGGACCGGGCCGCTCGGCCATGTCGACGTGTCGCAGAACTGGCTCAACGCGCTGCTCGCGAGCAACATCGCGCTCGATTACGAGGATTGGCGCGCGGCCGTCGTGATCGACGACAGCGGCGATTTCACGCTTGGCTTCTCGAACGGCGCGACCGGCACGCTGCCGCGCGGCGCCGCGTCGATGCCGATCCGCGGTGGCGGCGGGCCGGCGTCGAGCGCGATCAAGGCCGGGGACATCATCGCGGTGGCGCCGTCGGGCGGCTCGTACGTGCTCAAGACCCTGCCCAAAGTGTCTGGCGGCTTCGTCGTCGAAGAGCCCGCGACCGGCCGGGTGCTTGCCATGCAGGGCGGCTTCGACAACCGCGTCCAGTCGTTCAACCGCGCGACGCAAGCGCTGCGCCAGCCGGGCTCGACGATCAAGCCGATCGTCTACACCGCGGGCCTCGAACACGGATTGACCCCGTCCTCGATCATTCAGGACGGCCCCTATTGCGTGAACCAGGGCACGCAATATTCGAAATGCTTCCGCAATTTCGGCGGCGCCGGTGGCTCGGGATCGCACACGATGCGCTGGGGCCTCGAGCAATCGCGCAACTTGATGACGGTGCGCGTCGCGGCGCAGACCGGTATGCCTAACGTCGTCAAGCTGATGGACGAGATCGGCGTCGGCAAATATCCGCCTTATCTCGCCTTCTCGCTCGGCGCGGGCGAAACCACCGTGCAGCGCATGGTCAATGCCTATTCGATCCTGGAGAATAATGGCCGCGGCCGCGCGCCGACCTTGGTCGATTACGTCCAGGATCGTCGCGGCAACGTGATCTGGCCGGAAAATTGGCGTGCCTGCGATCGCTGCAATGCGCCCGACTGGAACGGCAAGCCGATGCCGCGTCCGGTGGTCAAGCTGAAGCAAGTGGTCGATCCGCTGAGCGCGTTCCAGATGGTGCATATCGCCGAAGGCGTGGTCCAGCGCGGCACCGCGACGATCCTGCGCGACCTCGATCGCCCGATGTTCGGCAAGACCGGTACCAATTCGGGGCCGACCGACGTGTGGTTCATCGGTGGCACGCCGCAGATGATCGCGGGTGTCTATCTCGGCTATGACAAACCGAGCGGGCTGGGCGGCTACGCTCAGGGCGGCACGGTGTCGGCGCCGATCTTCAAGGAGTGGGCGGTCAAGGCCTATGAAGGCCTGCCCAAGATGCCGTTCCGCGCACCGCCGGGGATCCGCATGGTCCGCGTCGATCGCCTTTCCGGCAAGCCAGTCTTCGGGGCGTGGCCGTCGCCTGGTGGCGATCCCAAGGCGCAAGTAATCTGGGAAGCGTTCAAGCCCGAAAGCGAAACGCGGCGCTCGCCGATCCGCCGCGATCTGCCGACGCCGACCGCGACCAGGGTAGCGCCGCAGGAATCCAAACCCAAGGAATCGAGCGGCGATCGCGATTTCTTGCAACGGCAGGGCGGTATCTACTAGGGGGCGTCACCCCGGCGAAGGCCGGGGCCGCTGGCGGCAAAGGACCGATCTTCTTACGTAACGGCCCCGGCCTCCGCCGGGGCGACGAACTAGAATTTGGAGTTACCGATGCGCGCCGAAGCGCAATCGCATGTCGATACGATCAATGATGCGCTCAGCCTGTTGCGCCGGTTCCTCGATTGGGACCGCGCGCTGCGGCGGCTCGACGAGCTCAACGCGCGCGTCGAGGATCAGAGCCTGTGGGAAAATCCCAAGGCGGCGCAGGACGTGATGCGCGAGCGCCGTCGTCTCGACGAGGCGATCACCGCGACGCGCGCGATCGAAAGCGAACTGAGCGACAATATCGAACTCGTCGAGATGGCCGAGGCCGAAGGCGATGCCGATATGGAAAGTCAGGCGGTCGAGGCGCTCGCCGAACTCGCGACACGCGCCGAAGCCGACAAGGTCAAGGCACTGCTGGCGGGCGAGGCCGACGCCAACGACACTTATATCGAAATCAATGCCGGCGCCGGCGGGACCGAGAGCCAGGATTGGGCGGAGATGCTCCAGCGCATGTATTCGCGCTGGGCAGAACGTCACGGCATGAAGGTCGAACTGGTCGACTATCATGCCGGCGAACAAGCGGGCATCAAGTCGGCGACGTTGCTGCTCAAGGGCGAGAATGCCTATGGCTATGCCAAGACCGAGAGCGGCGTGCATCGCCTGGTCCGGATCAGCCCGTACGACAGCGCGGCACGGCGCCACACCAGCTTTTCCAGCGTGTGGGTCTATCCGGTAATCGACGATTCGATCGATATCGAGATCAACGAAAGCGAACTGCGCATCGATACCTATCGCTCGTCTGGCGCGGGCGGCCAGCACATCAACACGACCGATTCGGCGGTGCGCATCACCCACTTGCCGACCGGAATCGTCGTCGCCTGTCAGAACCAGCGCAGCCAGCACAAGAACAAGGCCGAGGCCTATAACCAGCTGCGCGCGCGCCTCTACGAGCATGAACTCAGGAAGCGCGAGGAAGAAGCCAACGCGGTCAACGCGACCAAGACCGATATCGGCTGGGGCCACCAGATCCGCAGCTACGTGCTGCAACCCTATCAGCTGGTGAAGGACTTGCGCACCGGCGTGACCTCGACCAGCCCGTCCGACGTGCTCGACGGCGATCTCGACGCCTTCATGGCGGCCGCGCTCTCGCAGCGCGTGACCGGGGAGACGGTCGAGGTAGAGGACGTCGAGTGATGCGGTGGTCGGGCGCGCTGATCGTCGGCCTGCTGATGCTCGCCGCCTGCGACGGCGGCCCGCCGGTCGTCCATAACCAACAGGACAATGTCGGTCCGTTCCCCGCCGCCGACCGCCCGGTCGCGCGGATCATCTCGCCGCGCTGGTCGACCGAGGAGGCGCGTGATCGCCTCAACGAAGCGGGCGAGGTGATGAACAAGGCGGGCATCGCCAAGGGCATGACCGTCGCCGATATCGGCGCGGGCGAGGGCTATTACACGATCCGCCTGGCCAGCCGCGTCGGCAAGGACGGCCGCGTGCTGGCCGAGGACATCGTGCCCGAAGTGCGCGMCGCGCTGGCCGAACGCGTCGCGCGCGACCGGCTCGACACCGTCAGCGTGCGGCTGGGCGAACCGGCCAATCCCAAATTGCCCGACAACAGCTTCGACCGTATCCTGATGGTGCACATGTACCATGAGATCGAGCAGCCCTACGAATTCCTCTGGCGGATGCGCCCGTCGCTCAAGCCGAACGGCGAAGTGATCGTCGTCGACGCCAATCGCCGCACCGAAAATCACGGCACGCCGCCCAAATTGCTCGAATGCGAATTCGCCGCGGTCGGCTACAAGCTCGTTTCGTTCGACGAGATGCCCTCGGCGGGCGGCTATCTCGCACGGTTCCAGGCGGTAGGGCCTCGCCCTGAACCCAAGGACATCCGCGCCTGCCGGCTGGTGCCGACGCCGCCCGCGTCCTGACCGCATCCGAATAGCGGGGCGTTTTCCACAATTCGATACATGCTCGGCTTGGCGGCGCGCGCGGTGCGGAGTAAGCCATCATCATGCGGCAATATCTCGACCTGATGCAGCGCGCGCTCGACCATGGCGCCGAGCAAATGGATCGCACTGGTACCGGCACGCGATCGGTGTTCGGGCACCAGATGCGCTTCGATCTGGCGCAGGGCTTTCCGGTGCTGACCACCAAGAAGCTGCACCTTCGGTCGATCATCGTCGAATTGCTGTGGTTCCTGCGCGGCGACACAAACGTCCAATGGCTGCGCGACCGCAAGGTGAGCATCTGGGACGAATGGGCCGATGAGAATGGCGATCTCGGTCCCGTCTACGGCAAGCAATGGCGCGACTGGGCGACCGCCGAGGGCGGGCATGTCGACCAGATCGCCGAACTGATCGAGACGCTGAAGACCAATCCCGCCAGCCGCCGCATGGTGGTGAGCGCGTGGAACCCCGGCGAGCTCCACGCCATGGCGCTGGCGCCGTGCCATTGCCTGTTCCAATGCTATGTCGCTAACGGCAAATTGAGCCTGCAGCTCTACCAGCGCTCGGCGGACATCTTCCTCGGCGTGCCGTTCAACATCGCGAGTTACGCGCTGCTCACCCATATGCTCGCGCAGCAAGCGGGGCTCGACGTCGGCGAGTTCGTCTGGACCGGTGGCGATTGCCACCTTTACTCGAACCATCTCGACCAAGCGCGCGAGCAATTGGGGCGCGAGCCCGGCCTGCTGCCCAGGCTCGAGATCCTGCGCAAGCCGCCCTCGATCGACGCCTATGAATATGAGGATTTCCAGCTCGTCGGCTACGAGGCGCAGGCGCATATCAAGGCACCGGTGGCGGTTTGACACTCCCCTCCCGCTTGCGGGAGGGGCTGGGGGAGGGCATGTCGAACCCGTGCTGATTTTAGACAGACCCCCCCCTAGCCCCTCCCGCAAGCGGGAGGGGAACTAATGATCTCCTTCCATCTCGCGCGCGCCGATAACGGCGTGATCGGCCGTGACGGGCGGCTGCCCTGGCATCTGCCGGCCGACCTCAAGCGCTTCAAGGCACAGACGATCGGGCGCCCGATGATCATGGGCCGCAAGACGTTCGAGAGCTTCCCGGCTCCGCTGCCCGGCCGTCGCCACATCGTGCTGACGCGCGATCGTGACTGGACGGCGGCGGGAGCGGAAGTCACGCATTCGGTCGAGGAAGCGCTGGCGCTGGCCGGTGAGGACGCCGCGGTGATTGGCGGGGCCGAGGTTTTTGCGTTGTTCCTCGACCGCGCCGATCGAGTGGAGCTGACGGAGGTTCATGCCACGCCTGAGGGCGATGCGACGGTGCCGGCTTTCACTGGCTGGCGCGAAACCGCGCGAGAGGATCACCCGGCCGATGGCAATCGGCCGGCGTATAGTTTCGTGACGCTCACCAAATTCTAGTCGTCACCCCGGGCTTGTCCCGGGGTCCAACGTGCCGCACATCATGGGCGGGTTGGCTCGCGGCACCTTGGATGCCGGGACGAGCCCGGCATGACGGAGGGGGTAAAGCCAGGATGCGCAAATGGCTGCTGGGGATTCTGGCGCTGCTCGTCATCGCCGCGATCCTGTTCTTCATCCTCGCTCCCGGCATGGTCGAGAAATCGATGAACAAGGTGCAGCCGGTCGCGCTCAGGATCACGCCGCGCGCGCTGGCGTTGCAAAAGACGCTCGACGTCGCCGATATGCACGCCGATTCGCTATTGTGGAAACGCGACCTGCTGACGCGCTCCGATCGCGGCCAGGTCGACCTGCCGCGGCTGCAGGCTGGGCATTACGCGCTGCAAGTCTTCTCGTCGGTCACCAAGACCCCCAAGCACCAGAATTATGACGCCAATTCGGGCGACACCGACAATATCACGCAGCTGGTGATCGCCGACCTGCAGCCGATGCGGACATGGAATTCGCTGCTCCAACGCTCGCTCTATCATGCCGAGAAGCTCAAGCGCTTCGCCGACCGCTCGAACGGGCAATTGCGGCTGATCACCTCGCCCGCCGATCTCCAGAAGCTGATCGCCGATCGCCGCGCCGGCAGCGGCGTGGTTGGCGCGATGCTGTCGATCGAGGGGCTGCAGGACCTCGAAGGCAGGATCGACAATCTCGACAATCTCCACGCCGCCGGTTTCCGCATGGCCGGCCTCGCGCATTTCTTCGACAATGACCTCGCCGGCTCGATGCATGGCGTGAAAAAAGGCGGGCTGACTCCGCTCGGCCGCGCGGCCGTCGCGCGGATGGAGAAACTCGGCATCGTGGTCGACGTCGCGCATTCGAGCCACCAGACCGTCGCCGAAGTGATCGCGATGGCGCGGCGCCCGATCGTCTCGAGCCATGGCGGTGTCCAGGCGACGTGCAGGGTCAACCGCAACCTGACCGACGACGAGATCCGCGGCATCGCGACAACCGGCGGCGTGATCGGCATCGGCTATTGGGACGCCGCGATCTGTTCGAACAAGCCAGAGGATGCCGCCAGGGCAATCGCCTATGTCCGCGATCTGGTCGGGATCGACCATGTCGGATTGGGCTCGGATTTCGACGGCGCGGTCACCACCGGGTTCGACGCGAGCCAGGTCGCCGCGATCACCCAGGCATTGCTCGACCGCGGTTTCTCCGACGACGACATCCGCAAGGTGATGGGCGGCAACGTCATCCGCGTGCTGACGGCGGGGATGGTGCCTGGCAAATGACGCCCCTATAGGCACCCGCCATGGAGCGGCTTTCCGGCGGCTCGACGGTGCCCGAGCGGTTTCGCGGGGGCTATGTCGCGCTCGGCAATTTCGATGGATTTCACTTGGGGCACCAGGCCGTGGTCGGCCGCGCGGTGGAGCGCGCTCGCGCCTCGGGCCGTCCCGCGATCGTCGCGACCTTCGACCCGCATCCGATGCGCTATTTCCGTCCCGACAGTCCCTGGTTCCGGCTGACCAGCATGGACCAGCGCGCGCGCTTGTTCGAGGCGGCGGGTGTCGATGCGATGTACGTGTTCGAATTCGACGCGGCGCTTGCCGGGCTCTCGGCGGAGGAATTCGTCGGTCAATGTCTGGTCGAGCATCTCGGCGTCGCCGGCGTGTCGACCGGCGAAGACTTCACCTACGGCAAGGGGCGCAGCGGCGACATACCGCTGATGCGGCAATTGGGCGAGCGCCACGGCTTCACCGTCGACACGATAGCGCCGGTCCAGCTCGACGGCGAGACGGTGTCCTCGACCCGTATCCGCGAGGCCTTGCGCGCCGGCGATCCGCGCGAAGCGGCGCGGCTGCTGACCCGGCCTTATACGATCGAGGGCGTGGTCCAGCATGGCGACAAGGTCGGGCGGACGCTCGGTTTCCCGACCGCGAATATCGACATGGCCAATTATCTGCGCCCTGCGTTCGGTATCTATGCGGTGCGCGGGCATTTGCCCGGCGGGCGCGTGGTAGACGGCGCGGCCAACCTGGGCGTGCGGCCGAGCTTCGACCCGCCGAAGGAATTGCTCGAGCCGTATTTCTTCGATTTCTCCGGCGATCTGTATGGCCAGACGATTGAGGTCGAACTGGTCGATTTCATCCGGCCCGAGGCGAAGTTCGATAGCATGGATGCGCTGATGGCGCAGATGGCCGAGGATGTGGCGACGGCGCGGCAAATGTTGTCCACCTCCCCGTAAGGGAGGGGTTAGGGGTGGGTGCGACCGAAGGGAGCTCGCTGCGCTCGCCACCCACCCCCCGGCCCCTCCCTTGCAGGGAGGGGAGTTTGTAGTGACGTGAGATATTTCCCACGCTAATGCCCGCCGGCTTATGACTGACGAAACGCCCAGCACCGCGGATTATCGCGACACCGTCTTCCTGCCCAAGACCGACTTCCCGATGAAGGCCGGCCTCGCGCAGAAGGAGCCGGCGATTCTCGCGCGCTGGGAGAGCGAGGATTTGTACGGCAAGCTCCGCGCACAACGTGCCGGGCGCAAGCGCTTCATCCTTCACGACGGCCCGCCCTACGCCAATGGCGACATCCATATGGGCCATGCGATGAACAAGGTGCTGAAGGACATCATCGTCCGCAGCCAGTCGCTGCTCGGCAAGGACGCGCCTTACGTGCCCGGCTGGGACTGCCACGGCCTGCCGATCGAATGGCAGGTCGAGAAGCAATATAAGGACAAGAAGCTCGACAAGGACCAGGTGCCGGTCGACCAGTTCCGCGCCGAATGCCGTGCCTATGCCGCCAAATGGGTCGAGGTGCAGCGCGAGCAGTTCAAGCGCCTGGGCGTGATGGGCGACTGGGACGATCCCTATCTGACGATGAAGTTCGATGCCGAGGCGGCGATCGTCGGCGAATTGCTCAAGTTCGCCGAAAGCGGTCAGCTCTATCGCGGCGCCAAGCCGGTGATGTGGTCGCCGGTCGAAAAGACCGCGCTGGCCGAGGCCGAGGTCGAATATGAGGATGTGGTCTCGACCCAGATCGACGTCGCGTTCGAGATCACCGAGGCGCCCAATGCGCCTGAATTGGTCGGCGCTCACGCGGTGATCTGGACGACCACGCCGTGGACGATCCCGGTCAATCAGGCTTTGGCTTATGGGTCGGAGGTTGAATACGTTGTCGTCGAATATGGCGATGACAACGACCTGGCTTGCCCATTCGCGAGCAAGAAGTTTCTGGTCGCACGGGAACTGATGATCCCTTTCCTGGACCGGGTGCAGAAAACGCTTGAGCACCTCGGTCCGCAAGGAACCTTCAAATGGGATCGCGCCGGCGAACCGATCAAGGGCTCCGACCTTGCCGGCGCCGTCGCGCGCCACCCGATGCACAAGCTCGGCGGGTTCTTCGCCAAGCCGCGTCCGTTCCTGGCCGGCGATTTCGTCACCACCGACGCGGGTACCGGGCTCGTCCATATGTCGCCCGACCATGGCGAGGACGATTTCCTGCTGTGCAAGGCGCACGGCATCGATCCGGTGTTCGCGGTCGACGGCGCGGGCTTCTACCGCCCCGACTGGCTGTGGCTGGGCGGGCAGGGCAGCGTCATCAATAAGAAGTTCGTCGCCTCGGACGGGCCGATCTGCAACGACTTGCGCGAGGCAGGCGCGTTGCTCGCCGCGTCGGACGATTTCGCCCACAGCTATCCGCATAGCTGGCGGTCCAAGGCCAAGGTGATCTTCCGCGCGACGCCGCAATGGTTCATCCCGATGGACCAGTCGCAGAAGAGCGCGAATGCCGCCGCGGTCGCGATCGACCTGCCGGAGCCGGGCGACCTCGCCGGCTTCGCGCCGTCGATCGGTCATGCCGTGGGCAACGGGCCGACCCTGCGCGAAGTTGCGCTCGACGCGATCGAGCGCACGCGCTGGGTGCCCGAGCGCAGCCAGAACCGCATCCGCTCGATGGTCGAAGGCCGCCCCGACTGGGTGATCAGCCGCCAGCGCGCCTGGGGCGTGCCGATCGCGCTCTACCTCAATCGCGCGACCGGCGAATATCTCCGCGACCCGGCGGTCAACGATCGCATCGTCGAGGCGTTCGAGTCCGGCGGCGCCGATGCCTGGTTCACCGCGGACCATCAGGCGCTGCTCGGCCCCGACTACAAGCTCGACGATTTCGAGCCGCAGAACGACATTCTCGACGTGTGGTTCGATTCGGGCTCGACCCATGTCTTCACCGTCGAGGCGCGGTACGGGGAGGGCGTGCGCGCCGACCTCTATCTCGAAGGGTCGGATCAGCATCGCGGCTGGTTCCAGTCGTCGCTGCTCGAAAGCTGCGGCACGCGCGGGCGCGCGCCGTATGACGCGGTGCTGACGCATGGCTTTGCGCTCGACGGCAATGGCCGCAAGATGTCCAAGAGCCTCGGCAATGTCGTCGACCCGCTCAAGATCATCTCGGAATCGGGCGCCGACATCCTGCGCATGTGGGTGGCGTCGGTCGATTATTTCGAGGACGTGCGGATCGGTAAGGAAGTGCTGGCGACGACCAGCGACGCCTATCGCAAGCTCAGGAACACCTTCCGCTATCTGCTCGGCGCGCTCGACGGGTTCAGCGAGGACGAGCGGGTCGCGCCCGCGGACATGCCGCAGCTTGAACTCTATGTGCTCGACCTGCTCGGCAAGCTCGATGTCGAGCTCAAGGCGGCGACCGATGCATTCGAGTTCAACCGCTATCTGCGCCTGCTGACCGACTTCGCGCAGGATGATCTGTCGGCATTCTTCTTCGATATCCGCAAGGATTCGCTCTACTGCGACGCGCCGACGGATCTGAAGCGCCGCGCCTATCGCACCGTGCTCGATATCCTGTTCCACGCACTGGTTCGTTACGCCGCGCCGATCCTGGTCTTCACTACCGAGGAAGCGTGGCAGGCGCGCTTCCCCGACGCGGACTCGGTCCATTTGCTCGAATGGCCCGATTTGCCCAAGATCCCCGCCGATAAGGTCGTCGCGACCGAATGGACCGGGCTCCGCGACTTGCGCGCGCAAGTGACCGAAGCGATCGAGCCGTTCCGCCGCGACAAGGTGATCCGCTCGAGCCTCGAGGCCGAGGTCACCGTGCCCGAAATGCCGCTGTCGGCCGCCGATCTCGCCGAGGCGTTCATCGTCGCCAAGGTGAGCAAGGGGCCGCTGGCGGTCGCGCGCACCGACTATCACAAATGCGGTCGCTGTTGGCGCCTCCTGCCCGAAGTAACGGCGGACGGCGCTTTGTGCGATCGTTGCACCGGAGTTCTCTCGTGACCTGGAAACTGCCCAAGATCGGGCTGATCAGCGCGCTATCGCTCTTCATCCTCGACCAGCTCGTCAAATGGCTGGTGATCGGCCCGATCGGGCTGACCTATGAAGGCGATGAGCGGATCGTGCTGCCGATCTTCACCCTGCGCAACGTCCATAATCACGGCGTGTCGCTGGGTTTCCTGCGCGCCGACAGCGCGGCGTCGACCTGGCTGCTGGTCGGGATGACCGGAGCGATCGCGGTCGCGGTGCTGGTGTGGATGTGGCGCGAGCGCAATCGCCAGGACCAGTTCGCGCTCGGCATGATCGCCGGCGGCGCGCTCGGCAATATCCTCGATCGCGTGCGGCTGGGCTACGTCCAGGACTATGCCGATCTGCACTTCGGCGCATGGTCGCCGTTTTTGAACTTCAATCTTGCCGACGCTGCGATTACGGTGGGTGTGCTCATCCTGCTCGCGCGGGCACTTTTGGTGCGCGACAAGCCGCGAGAGGATGGAGCGGACGTGGAGAAATCGAATGCGTAAGGTTGTGCCGATTGTAGCCGTGGCGGGCGTTGCTTTGTTGCTCGCCGGATGCGGCCATCGCGGGTTCGACCGCGCGCGTCCTGACGAATATGCCGTCGCGCGCGCGCAGCCGCTGGTCGTGCCGCCCGATTTCTCGCTTCAGCCGCCACAGCCGGGCGTGACTCGCCCGCAGGACAATAACCCGTCGGCGCAGGCGCTCGACGCTCTGTTTGGCGGCCCGGCGCCGCGCAGCCAGGCCGAGAACGGCACGCTCGATTCTGCCGGCGGTGATTCGGCCAGCCCGGGCATTCGCTCGGACGCCGGCGACCCCGACACTAAGATCGTCGACAAGGGCGGCACCACCCGCGACATCGTCGCCGCGCCCGAAGGCGACGGCCAGAGCGCGCGGACGACCGCGAACTGAGTTTTCGCACTAAGTCCGTCGAGCGGCGGATTCAGAGGTGCGTCAGCCAATTCCAATCACGTCATCCCCGCGAACGCGGGGACCCATCTCGTGCACTCTCCACCATTGCGCCAGCAGTGTTTGTTGCGCTCGTCGGAGATGGGTCCCCGCGTTCGCGGGGATGACGGTTGGGGGGGTAGCGGCGAGGCCACCATATCCGCTTCGACAACGCGCACACGACCGGATAATGGCGCGCGATGAATTCCTTCTCTCCCAATCGGAAGCGTCCGCGCGCTATCGCGGCCTGGCTGTGGTGCGTCGCCGTTTTGATCGTCGCGATCGTCGTGGTCGGCGGCATCACGCGCCTGACAGAATCGGGTCTGTCGATCACCGAGTGGAAGCCGCTGACCGGCATCATCCCGCCGCTGACCGATGCGCAATGGCAGGCCGAGTTCGCCAATTACCGTAAGATCCCGCAATATGAGGCGATCCATGCCGGCATGACGCTGGCCGGGTTCAAGAGCATTTTCTTCTGGGAATATATCCACCGCTTGCTCGGCCGCGTGATCGGCATGGCGTTCGCGCTGCCGCTCTTGTGGTTCGCGATCCGGCGGCAGATCCCGCGCGGCTATTGGTGGCGGCTGGTCGCCTTGTTCGCGCTCGGCGGGTTACAGGGCGCACTGGGCTGGATCATGGTGCGCTCGGGATTGTCGGTGCGGACCGAGGTGGCACCGTTGCTGCTCGCCGCGCATCTGTTGACCGCCTTGTTCACGCTTGCCGGCATCGTCTGGACCGCGCTCGACCTGCAGGCGCTGGCGCGTGATCGCCGGGCATTGCCGGCGCGCCTGACCGGACTGGGTCTCGCCGCAGGCGTCATCCTGTTCGTGCAATTATTCTATGGTGCGCTGATGGCGGGGCTGCGCGCCGGGCTGGTCAGCGACACCTGGCCGGGGATGACCGGGGCCTTCTCGACCTTCTTCCCCGGCGCCAGCCAGTCGGGCGAATCGCTCGGGCAACTGCTGACCGAGGATCCCGCGATCGTCCATTTCATTCACCGCTGGTGGGCCTGGGTGGTGGTCGCGATTTTGGTCGTGCTGGCCCGCGCGGTGAAGAAGGTCGATCGCCCGGCCTCGATCGCGATCCACAGCGCGTTCGGCATCCAGATCCTGCTCGGCATCGCGACGGTGATGACCCAGGTGAACATCGCGTTAGCCGCGTTCCACCAATTGGTTGGCGCGTTGCTGCTGGTCAGCGTGGTATGGGGAGCGCATGCCATCGGCAGGAGGCGCGCATGACCGACATAGCTATCGTCCAGTCAAGCTTCGGCGATCCCGCCGAAGCCGCACTGGTCGCGCGCAAGCTGCTCGAAGAACGGCTGGCGGCGTGCACCTCGCTCGTGCCGGTCACCTCGATCTATCGCTGGGAGGATGTGACCCAGGAAGCGGCGGAAACGGTAATGACCGCCAAGACGACGATCGAGCTGGCGACGCAGGTGGCGGCGCGGATCGGCCAGCTGCACAGCTATGACCTGCCCGTGATCGAACGCTGGCCTGTCGCGGTCGATGACGCGGTCGCGGCGTGGGTCAGGGACATGACAGGGTAGGTCCGCGGCGCGTAACTCGCTCCGGTATCATAATACCCGTCAGCAAAAGCCCGGTTTTGCTTGACTTTCGCGGGGTCCGGCGGCATTTGCCCGCCACGGACGCGGCTCGGTGACGGGCCGCGCGTTTGTTTTTAACGCCATAACCGGAAGGTCAACAGCCCATGAAGGCGCTGATGAAGACCACCAAGTCGGTCAAACCGCACGAGGTGGAAAAGAAGTGGCACATCGTCGATGCCACCGATCTGGTGGTCGGCCGCGCTGCGGTCGTGATCGCCAATGTGCTGCGCGGCAAGCACAAGACCAGCTTTACCCCGCACGTCGATTGCGGTGACAATGTCATCGTCATCAACGCGGACAAGATCAAGTTCACCGGCAAGAAGCTGGCCGACAAGATCTATTACAAGCACACCGGCTATGCCGGCGGCATCAAGGGGATCACCGCGGGCAAGGTGCTCGAGGGTCGCTTCCCCGAGCGCGTGCTCGAAAAGGCCGTCGAGCGGATGATCCCGCGCGGCCCGCTGGGTCGCGATCAGATGCGCAACCTGCGCATCTACAAGGGTAGCGAGCATCCGCACGAAGCCCAGAACCCCGAAGTCCTCGACATCGCCGGCATGAACCGGAAGAACAAGGTGGGCGCATAATGGTCGACACCAACAACACCGACGGGCGCCAGTCGCTTTCCGATCTCGGCACTGTCCTGCAGCAGCAGGGTGAGGCCGCCGAAGCTGCCGCCGAACAGCGTGCCGAAGAGTATCTCGAAGGCAAGATCGACGAGCCGGTCCAGACCGCGCCGCTGCGCGCGCAGGAACTCGACAAGTTCGGCCGCGCTTACGCGACCGGCCGCCGCAAGGACGCCGTTGCGCGCGTCTGGCTGAAGCCGGGCACGGGCAAGATCACGGTCAATGGCCGCGACCAGGAAGTCTATTTCGCGCGTCCGACCCTGCGTCTGGTGATCAACCAGGTGTTCGGTGTCGCCGGCCGTGAAGGCCAGTATGACGTGATCTGCACCGTCAAGGGCGGTGGCCTGTCGGGCCAGGCCGGCGCGGTCAAGCATGGCATCAGCCAGGCGCTGACCAAGTTCGAGCCGATCCTGCGGACCCCGGTCAAGCGCGCGGGTTTCCTGACCCGCGACAGCCGCACCGTCGAGCGCAAGAAGTACGGCCGCGCCAAGGCGCGTCGCAGCTTCCAGTTCTCGAAGCGCTAAGACGCGAGCGGCTTCGGATTGCTTCGGCGATCCGGCCAAAGATCAGAAGGGGCGGTCCGGCAACGGGCCGCCTTTTTTGCGTCCGCATCGGGTTGCGGGCTCGCCTGTTGGACGGTTCGATGGCATTCTAAAAATGGCCGGGGCGGGCGATTCGACAGGAGGCAGTCATGGCGACGATCACTACCCGCGACGGAACCACAATATATTATCAGGATATGGGGTCGGGTCAGCCGATCCTGTTTTCGCATGGCTGGCCTTTGTCGTCGGAAGCATGGGACCGGCAATTGGTCGATTTTGCGCATCTGGGTTTCCGCACGATCGCGCATGACCGCCGCAGCCATGGCCGTTCGTCCCAGACCTGGGACGGCAACAATATGGAACAATATGCCGACGACCTCGCGGAACTGATCGAGCAACTCGACCTGCGCGACATCATCCTGGTCGGCCATTCGACCGGTGGCGGCGAGGTCACTCATTATTGCGGGCGCCACGGCACCGATCGTGTCGCCAAGATCGTACTGGTCGGCGCGGTGCCGCCGATCATGCTCAAGAGCGACAGCAATCCCGAAGGCACGCCGATCGAGGCGTTTGACGGTATCCGCGCGGGTACGCTCAACCGAGCGCAATTCTACAAGGACCTGTCGATGCCGTTCTACGGCTTCAATCGCGACGGCGCGACGGTGCAGGAAGGGCTGCGTGAGAATTTCTGGCTGCAGGGCATGCTCGGCGGCCTCAAGGGCCATTACGACTGCGTCCACGAATTTTCGGAAGTCGATTATACCGAGGATCTCAAGAAGATCGCGGTGCCGGCTTTGGTGATCCATGGTAGCGACGACCAGATCGTACCGATCGCCGCAGCTGGGCTGAAATCGGCCAAGATTCTGCCGAATGCGACGCTCAAGATCTACGATGGCGCGCCCCACGGCCTCGCCGAGACCTTGCCCGAGAAATTCAACGCCGATTTGCTGGCGTTCATCAAGGGCGAGGTTTCGGTCGATCACGAGCAGATGTTGATCGCGCAGCCGATCGCTTAGGTAACGGATGAGGGGGGCGGTCCGGCGACGGGCCGCCCATCCTGATCATTCGGCCGCAAGTCCGTTCCTGCTTGATCCGACGATCTTTGTCGGCATCTCGGGTGCCCGTCGCTCGGCGGCTGTCGGCACGGCTTCGTCCAACGGCTGTAGCCAGCCCGAATAGCGGATGATGCGCCCGGCGAGCGGTGCGGACACCGCGACGGCGAAGCGGAAACGATCGCCCTCCTGCCATTCGCGCGCGTCGATCCGCGGTGCGAGCAAGCGGGGCAGCCGCACGCCGAAGACGCTCCAACGGCGCAACTCCATCCTCAGTCCGTCGCCGTCCGACGGAAGCGCGAAGGCAAAGCGGATTGGGCCGAAGCGCTCTACTGCCAGCCCCTTTCGCGCGCTCAGTTCGCTTCTGAAGCGGTTTCCGCCAAAATCGCGTGTCCAGGTCTCGCGCCCGTCGCGCTCGGCAAAGCCGACGTGGAGCGGATAGCTGCCCGCTGGCGGCATGCCCATCAGCCCGCCGAGCAGCCGGGCCAATAGGCGTCGGCCGCGCTCGACCGCCCCTTCGCCCGCCGCACCGCCGTCGCCGCTGACGCTGTGGATCACCTGGACCAGCCGCGGCAGGTCGCCGAAGCGCTCGCCCATCAGCCGCTGATAAAGCGGCGGCGGCAGCGCCCGCTCAACGGTCTCGTGCTGGATCGCCAGTCTAGCCAACAGGGGCTCGAAATCGTCCGGCTCCAACTCGTGCCACGCATGGCGCGCACCCGGTATGACCTGGCCGGCGAGGATCCGTCCGGCGAGAATCTCTGCCGCAAGCGTCGGAATTTCGGGACCCTCGCCGTTGGTCGCTACGATCGTCCAACGCCGCTCGATGCCCGCGCCGCCGCGCCGGCCCTTAAGCGTGATCGTCATGCCGGAACGGTCGCCTCCCAGCCTGGCGGAGGCGCGATAGAGCGCCATCAATCCGCGTTTCCATGGCAGCAGCGAGCGGAGCCAACCCCAGCGCACCGGCCAACTGAGCAGCCATAGCGACGCCATCTGGAAATCGAGTTCGGTGCCTGCGCGGAAAGTCACCGCGGGGCGGCCGGGCAGCGCGTCGGGAACGATCGCGTGATCGGGCACATCGGCGATCCCGACAAGGCGGCCAGGAAGCCCGCTGCTCCCCACCAGCATCGGCTGGCGACGCAGTTCCTGCCAGCCGTGCGCCGTCTCCCAATGCTTGCCGCGCCACAAGCGCACCGGTTGACCTATATAGCTCAGCATCGCTTCGGCGATCGACTTGCCGGCGCTCGCGCGGTTCGAGGCGCTCAGCGCCATTTCGATGCTGTCGACCTGGGTGAGGTCTGCGGCGAGTCGCCGCACGATGGCGCCGGAAAGCGCAGGCACGCTCGAAGCCCCCGATATGATCGCGATGCGCGCGACGCGGGCTTGCCTGTCGAGCGCGCCGATCCCGCAGACGAAATCGCGCGCATCAGCGAGGTCGAGATAGGGGATGCTCATCGCCACGCACGCTTCGGGGACGATATATCCGCTGCCCTGGAACGGTCCGGCGGCGTCGATCACCAGATCGGGGCGGTGGCGCGCCATGACGAGGCCAATGCCGTGGTCGCGATCGGCGACTACCGGCTCGGCGTGGTCCAATCCTCGGCAGAAAGCCGCCGCTTTGTCGGCGCTGCGCCCGGCGACCAGCACGTCATGCCCCGCTGCGATCAGCCGTCGCGTCAGTCGCGCGCCGAACCCGCCATAGCCGCCGATGACCAGAATGCGGCTCACAACAGCCGATCCCTGAACGCAGGGTCCGGCAACCAGCATGTGTCCCGCTTGCCGAACAGCCGGTAGCGATTGCGCGCAACCCAGCGATAGACGGGGTCGCGCAGCAGTCGCGGAACCAGGCGGAACATCGCGCCCGCACGCCATGGCCAGCCAAGCCCGGACCAGATCGCCAATATCGCATCGCTGTCGCGCCGCACGCGATCGCCGTCGACCACGATCAGCGTGTTGGGATCGGCGGGATCGATCCCGAATCGGCGATAGAGCGCGCTGCCCGCTTCTCCTTGCATCGACGCGAGCAGGAAGCGGCCTTGGCGGTCATGGTCGAGCACGAATTGCGCATTGGCGGAGCACAACAGGCATTCGGCGTCGAACACGATGATCGGGCGGTTCTCCATCACCGCTCGATCGGATCGGCGAATAACGCGACCTGATGGACCAGTTCGCCGAACCACGGATGGATCAGGTCGAGCGCGAAAACGAACCGCCCGCCGCCGATATCCTGGTGCCGGATCACCAACTCCCCGGGCGCCAGCAAGCGCGGCCATCGCAGCCGCACGCCGAACAGACGCAGGAAGTAATGATCGCCGACGAACAACAGCGCGCCGTCCTCGATCGCCAAGCGCAATGCGATGCCGATGCCATGGCCGAGATATTCCTCTAGCCCGGTCGGGCCGGCGAAGCGCTTGGCGCTCTGGATGACTTGCGGGAAGCCTTCGGCGCGACCGTAATGGCGGCTCCAATATTGGCCGTGTCCGGCGCGATCCTCGGTGATGCAGACCGTCGCGGGGACGCCCGTATCGCGCCCCAATGGCAAGGGCGCACCGATCAGCCGCGCGGCCTGGGCCAACAGCCAGCCCGCCGCGGTCATCCGGCTTTCGACCACTTCGCCGGCATAAGTGATCGCAGCGCTGGCGGTTGCCTTGCGCTCGAAGCGATGGCGGATGGCGGCGGGCAGGGCATTCCAATGTCCAGGCGGCAACAATCGCGCGAACTGGCTCGTGCCAAAGGCTGACGGCCGGGCGGTATTCCGCCGCCATCCCGCATATCCCGCTCCCGTCACCTCGTTTGCCAGCGTCGCCATGATCGATCCCCTGTGTTCAGGTGTCCTTTTTGGCCTTGGGCAGGAAAGCGAGGATGCGCTTGCCCATGCCGATCAGCATCATCAGCCGGCTCGGCGGCACCTCGATCATCTGCTGGTACCAATCGTCGATCGTCATCACGAAGTCGCGCATATCGTCGATCCGCTGGCGCGCGACGCGGCCGATTCTCGGGTCGCGCGCAGCGGTGTCGGCGCAGGTACGCAGGGCTGCGACGGCGGGATCGATCTCGCGCTCCTTGCGTCCCTGAGCGATGCGAGTCAGCATCTGCCACAGATCGACTTCCGCCTCATAATGGTCGCGGCGGTCGCCCATCACCGGCACGCGGCGGATCAGCTTCCAGCCCATCAGCTCCTTGAGCGAATTGGAAATATTGGAACGCGCGATGCGGAGCACGTCGCTCATCTCCTCGGCATGGAGCGGTCGCTCGCTGAGGTAGAGCAAGGCATGGATCTGCGCGACCGAGCGGTTGACGCCCCATTGCCCGCCCATCTCTCCCCAATGCAGCACGAACTGGAGCGCTGCAGGAGGTAGCTGGTTCGACTCATCGGTAATTTCTGTCATAACAGAAATATCTGACAGAACGCGCTTGGAGTCAATCCTGGGTCCGGTTATCGTCGCGGGCCATGGAGCATGCCGAAACCCTGGCGACGATCATCGATTTCATTCGCGGCGTCGGCATTGCCGTCGAGACGGCGGCGCTGCCGGAAGACGGCTTCCTGCCGGCGATCGCGGTGCGCGATGGACGGCTGATTTATGATCCCGACCGCCTGCAATATCCGGGCGACTTGCTGCACGAAGCTGGACACATTGCCGTGACCGATCCGGAGCTGCGCCCGACGGTCAGCGAGTTTGACGGCAATGGTGGCGACGAGATGGCCGCGATGGGCTGGTCCTATGCAGCAGCACTGGCGGCGGGGATCGATCCGCGCGTGGTGTTTCATGACTTTGGCTATCGAGGAGGGGGCCAGGCCATCCTGGAGAATTTCGCCGAGGGCCGCTTCCTGGGCGTCCCGATGCTGCAATATTACGGACTCGCGCGCCGTACAGCCGATGACGGCGAGCAATATCCGGCAATGATCAGATGGCTCAGATAACTCGATCAATCGACACGAACCGGGCGCTGGGGTAAGGCGGTCCGATGGCTGATCTTCCTTCGACGCCGCTGCTCGACACTGTTTCGACGCCGGCGGATCTTCGCAACCTGAAGCCCGAGCAACTGCGCCAGCTGGCGGACGAGTTGCGCGCGGAGACGATTTCGGCGGTGGGGACGACGGGCGGGCATCTCGGCTCGGGGCTGGGCGTGGTCGAACTGACGACCGCGATCCATTATGTGTTCAACACCCCCGACGACCGGCTGATCTGGGACGTCGGGCACCAATGCTATCCGCACAAGATCCTGACCGGACGGCGTGATCGTATCCGCACGCTGCGCCAGGGCGGCGGGCTGTCGGGCTTCACCAAGCGCTCCGAGAGCGAATACGACCCGTTCGGCGCGGCGCATAGCTCGACCTCGATCTCGGCGGCCCTGGGGTTCGCCATCGCCAACAAGCTGGCGGGGAGACCCGGCAAGGCGATCGCGGTGATCGGCGACGGCGCGATGTCGGCGGGCATGGCGT
>NZ_JBFUIL010000008.1:0-219970 GCF_056401895.1 Sphingomonas sp. P4_D12
CTCCCCCACCCGGCCTCCCAATCAGGGTATTCTATGGGAGGCCGGGTGGGGGAGTGGGCCGGCACCGCTACCGTTTCAGCTTTGCTGAAACAAACTCTAGTGCTGGTTCATCAGAAGGCCCCGCAGGCGGCAGCGGCGGAATAGTCAGAGCCAGCGGCGAACCTCGGCCTTGTAGCGGCGGTAGTCGTCGCCGAACTTCGCCTCGAGATAACGCTCCTCGCGGGCGATCACCTGCGTCTGGATCGCGATCAGCACCAACGGGAGCAAGGCGAAGGCAATCGGCCCGTCGAAGCCGATCGCAAGGCCGGCATAGACAAGCGCCATGCCGAGATACATGGGATTGCGGGTCCACCGATAAGGACCGGTCGTTGCGATGAGGGTCGTTGGCTGCGCCGGCGGAATGTTGGTGCCCAGCCGCCGGAACAGCCCCGCCGCGGCAAGCATTATCGCCGCGCCGGCAACGAACAGCAGCGCGCCCGTCGCGAGCAGCAACCGCCAGTCGATGCCGAAAGAGCGCAGGACGACGAACCGCTCCGCCGCCAGCCCCAACAGCAGCGCTCCCAGATAGACGAAGGGCGGAGGGAAGCGCACACCCGCGCTGTCCGGTTCGACGGCCATGCTCATCCTCCAATCTCTGCTTTCAAACCAGCATCGACTGTTGGGCGAAGATGCCCGCCATCGCGCCTTGCCATGATGCCGTGGTGACCGAGGGCAAGACGGGGTTGGTGAGGTCGCCCGCGGCGTAGATGCCGGGCATGCTGGTTTCGCGGCGCTCGTCGACCTTGAGGACGATGCCGAGGGGCGTATCGACCGTGGCGAGGCCCAGTGATTCATGCAGGCTTGCCGACGGCTTGTTGCGCGGATGCGCGAACAGGATGTCGACCGCAACCTTGGATCCGGTATCGAGCATGACGATGGCATTATGGTCCCCGAGATGGGCGATTTCGGCGATCCGGCCATCGACGACAGGTATACCGCGGCGCGCCAGATCGGCCCGGACATCGGATGCAATTTCGTGACCATCGGCCAAGACCGTCAACGTGTCGGTCCAATCGTGAAACAGCCTGACCTGATTGTGCGACTGTGGGCCGGACCAGACGAGACCCCAATGCTGGCCGGCGACTTCGAAACCGTCGCAATAGGGGCAGGGCACGATGGACCTGCCCCAGCCTTTGGCAAAGCCCTGAACATCGGGCATCTGGTCGACGACGCCATAGCTCAGGATCAGGCGGCGCGCCCCAAGGCGTTCGCCATCGTCAGTGATGACAGAGAAATCGTCGATGGTGCCGAAAACGCTGTCGGCCCGGGCATTGACCAGCCTGACCGTGGGATAGCGCGCCAACTGCTGCCGCGCCTCGGCCAGGATTTCCAGCGGTGGCTTGTGATCGTGCCCGAGCAGGCCATGCGAGTGGCCGGCGAAGCGATTGCGCGGCAGGCCGGTATCGAGAACGGTGACCTTGCGGCGGGCACGGCCGAGCTGCAGGGCGGCGGCGAGGCCGGCAAAGCTGCCGCCGATGATGATGACGTCATCCATGGTGATGGGCTCCGAGTTGTGGCTGTGCTGGGCCTGGCTTGCACATTTTAGAAACTGTGTGGTATCGTAATGCAGGATTTGGATACTGTCAAGTACTGGAATTGTCGTGACCGAAAGCAACCAGGCCCGGCGCGGCCGGCCCGCCAACGAGGCGCTTGGCCAAACGATCGTCGATGCCGCGTACGAACTTTTTGTGGAATTGGGTTTTCAAGCGACGACCTTGGACAAGGTCGCCCAGCGGGCGAAGATATCCAAGCTCAGCATCTATCGGCACTTCGAGAACAAGGAGGCGCTGTTCAGCGCGGCCATGGCGGCTCGCTGCCAACAGTTCGTACCACAGGCCTTTTTCGAAGGCGTCGACGGTTCGGCCGAAGACCAGCTCATGGCGGCGGGATCGTCCCTGCTTCGCACATTGTTGCGCTCGGACGTCCGCAGCGTCGAAGCCATGGTCATGGCCGACAAGACGAATCAAAAGTCGCTCAGCAAGGTCCATTACGAAGCCGGCCCAGCCCATGTCATCGCCCAAATCGAGGGCCTGTTGCGTCAGTTACACGCGAAGGGGGCGCTGAATGTGCCCGATCCTCTCTGGTCCGCCCGCTTGTTTGCCGCGCTTTTCAAGGGATCCGATCTCCTGCTTATCGCACGCTTCGATGAGGAGAGAGCAGCGGACGACAACGAAATCGAATCCTACTGCCGGTCGGCCGTCGCCATGTTCATCGCCGCGCACGGTGGCGACGACCATGCGGGCGGATAGCCCAGACGGGGATGGGTTCGACTGCCTCGAGCGCTCCTGCAACCCGAGGCGCTGACACTCGACACTGGGCTATCTGGGCCCCGTGGAATATGAAGAGCGATGATGGAGGCAAGGCCGATGGGTGACAACCAGATACGGTTCGATGACGGTGCGCCTATGAGCGCATGATGGGCGCATGGAGTCGCTTGGTCGGTGAGGACTTCGTCGATTGGCTGGCGCCCGCCGCCGGGCTGCGCTGGATAGACGTTGGCTGCGGCAACGGTGCCTTTATCGAGTTGCTGGTCGAGCGTTGGAATTACGGTGACGGGTGCGACAATACCGAATTATCTTTTAGGGATTTATGCTCCCGTCACCGTAATTCCAAGAAAATTGGATAGCGCGAATTCGTTCGCCCGGGATCGACCCGCGATCATCGAGGATTCCGCTCCACCGAGAAGGCCTTCGTTGCCCGTTCGATCAGCCCCTTCTCAAGGGGCGCCCAGCTCGCGTTCGGCTTGCCGTCGGTCGTCAGTTCCGCGAGCGTCTTGCCGGTCGGCGCCAAGTCCTCGCTGTAGATGAGCATCAACTCGTCGCGTCCATGGCCGGTGCCCTTGGGGTCGTCGAGCAGCTGCACCATGCGCAGGCTCATGACTCCAGGCGACGCCGTGTAGCCGGCTCGGCTGAGGATTGCTCGGACATGCTCGGTGTCCGACCCGGGCCGGGACGGTGAGGAGGTCGAAGACGGCCCCCCGCGCAGCCAGGTCGTCGTGCCCCACTGCTGCGTCCGCCGGTCGCTCGTGTAATCGTGTGCGAGATCCGGCTTGCTCGGCAGATAATGTTCGAACTGGATCCAGTAGAGCCTCTTCAGGTGCTTCTTCGCGTCGGCCTCGGCGAACACATGCACTTCAGCATCGGCAACGCCGTCGAGGTCGAAACGGTCGCTGCCGACGTAGGTCGCGGTCTTCGGCACGCGGACAATGATGTGCTCGGCGGCGTTCGCTACGGAATGCGCCCGGACCAATGCCGACGGCGGCGGCACGGACTGGGCGGAAGCGACTTCGGCTGCGGCGAGCACCGCCGCGATGACCGTCGAGAGTATCGCCATTTCATCCCTCTTGAAGGCTACTGTTATACTGCAACAATACAGTACCACGCCGGGTTATCAAGATCTGCGATCTCGCAAAGCTGTCGATCCCAGTTGTTGCTCTCCACCTGGATATGAGCGATCCCTTACGGATGGAGGCCATGACGATGGGCGACAACCAGATACGGTTCGATGATGGCGCGGCCTATGAGCGCATGATGGGCGTGTGGAGTCGCCTGGTCGGCGAGGACTTCGTCGATTGGCTGGCGCCCGCCACCGGGCTGCGCTGGATAGACGTCGGTTGCGGCAACGGTGCCTTTACCGAGTTGCTGGTCGAGCGTTGCGCGCCGTCGGAGATTGTCGGTGTCGACCCTTCGGAAGGGCAGCTCGCTTTCGCACGCTCTCGCCATCAGGCCGGCATTGCCAAGTTCCTGCAGGGCGATGCGACCGCGCTGCCGGTGGACGACCATAGCTTCGATGCCGCGGTCATGGCGCTGGTCATCTTCTTCGTGCCTGATCCGGCGAAGGGCGTGGCCGAGATGGTGCGGGTCGTGAGACCCGGCGGCACGATTTCGGCGTATGTCTGGGATCTGCTCGAGCCCGGCGGATTTCCGATGGCCGCGCTCCAGGAAGAGATGCGCTCGTCAGGCATCCAGCCCTTGCTGCCGCCAAGCGCCGAGGTGTCGCGCATGGATGCGCTTCGTTCGCTATGGCTCGATGCCGGCCTGACCGATGTCGCGACGAGCGAGATCACGGTATCTCGCACTTTCGAGGATTTCGACGACTTCTGGGGCTCGGTCGAGATCGCCATCGGTATGACCCAGGCCACCCGCGACATGAGCGATAGTGACAAAGCGGGGCTGAAAGCCCGTATGCGCACTCGTGTGCGATCGGACAGCGCGGGCCGCATTACCTATTCGTCGCGGGCAAACGCCGTGACGGGCCGCGCGAAATAGCGCCTCCTCGGCCTAACTCGCCCGCACCGCCGTCATCGTCGGCCAGGCGCGGGCGCCGGAGTTGATGTTGACCGAACGGTCCATTGTCAGCCGGTCGCTGTCGACCTCGAATACGAACGTGTCGCGGAATGCCGATTCCAGGAAGTGGACGACCAGTTCGATCCTGTTGGTGGCGATCCAGCGAAGCGCGGCCGCGATCGGCAAGCCCTCCATGCGATAGCCGTGGTGAAGGTCGGCGCCGGGCAGATAGGCGGGGGCGATCGTCCAGCCATCGCGCCCGGCGGTCAGGCGATGCTCGCCTTCGCCGTCGCTCAGCGTGATGCGCGCTTCGTCTGGACCGAAGTCGAAGGCTAGCCCGGCCAGCCCCTTGTCGTTCGGCGCCATCGTCCAGCGCCCGGCGAAAGCCGTGGGATCGATCGGTGCGGTCGAGACGAAGGAGGGGCGCTCGCTCCATCCCTTTAGGCGTTCGGCCAACGCGGCATCGGAGGCGGCATCGGTGCCGTTCCTGAACGCGGCGGGAAAGTGCCGATCGAGATACGGCGTCACGACCTTGCTCTCGTCCATCGCGGCGTTGAAAGCGAGGACGGCGTTCGATCCCGGAAACACCCGGACCATCTGGACGAACACGCCGAGCATGGCGAAGTAACCGTCGCCGACTACCCAGTGATAGCCATATTGGTCGCCCGGTTCGCCGGCATGGATCCGGGTCGCCTCGGCCACCCAGCGTTCGGACAGGATGCGCTGGCCCTGCCACAGGCCGCGTTGCGCGTGCAGGATGCCAAGCTTCAGGCCGTCGGCGGTGGTGAAGCTGATCCCGTTGCCGCCGGGGTTGATCCCGTCGGGGCCGACATCCCAGCGGATATTGGTGATGCCCAGGGGATCGAACAGCCGCGGTTTCAGATAGTCGAACGTCGTCTGTCCGGTAACGCGCGTGACGATCGCCGACAGCATGTAGCTGGCCGCGCTCGAATAGACATAGGTCGTGCCCGGCTCGTGGTCGAACGGGATGCGGAAGAATTCGGCGATCCAGCTGGTGGCGATGCCGCGCCAGATCGATCCCGACACTTCGGTGCCCTGGCCCGAGCGCATCGTCAGCAAATCCTCGACCGTCATCCGCGCTGCCGGGCTGTCCGGATCGAGCGTCACTTCGGGGAACAGTGGCGCGACTTTCTGATCGAGCGTCAGCCGCCCGGCATCGACCAGCATGCCGATCGCACAGGCAGTGATGCTCTTGGTCATCGAATGCGTCATGCGCAGCCGGTCGCCGCTATACGGCCAATGCCAGCCCTCCGCGACCACCACACCGTCGCGCCACAGCATCAGATTGTGGAGCTCCAGCCCGGCCGCCTCGGCATCGTCGATGAACCCCAGGATTTCGCGCGAATCGACCCCCGCGCTCGACGGCGAGCCGCGGCGCAGGCCGTCCGGGGAAGGGGTTGCAACAGACGGAAGAGAAGAGGCCACGAAGGGGTCCCGGACAGGGGCTGAAGGGTCTCGAACGGTTACCGTCCGCCCGGTCCATCGTCAATGATTTTGTATTATTCTTGTCAATAGTTCAAAATTTGCCTATCGACCGCGAACGGGCTCGGGCGTCGTCTCGCGCCTGTTCCGACTCTCTGTCTTTTGGGTGCGGCGTGATCCGAAAACCAACCTATCTGAAATGGCACCGCTGGCTCGGCCTGACGGTCGGGCTGTTCCTGATGGTGCAGGGGCTGACCGGCGCGGTCATGGCGTTTCGCGATGCGCTCGAGCCGGTCGTGGTGCCGTCGCTGATCGTAGCGGAGCGTCCGGTGCGGTTGCCGGTCCAGGTTCTGCTCGACGCATTTCATCGCGCGCACCCCGATGCCGAGCTGACGCGCGTCGAATTTCCCGACGCCGCCAATCAGGCAGTGATCGTCAAATCGACCATCAAGAAGGCACGCTGGCTGACCGCGATCGATCCGTTCGACGGTCATGTCGTCCATGACGGCACCGCCACCGCCTGGCCGCTCGAATTCATCTTCAACATCCACGAGCAATTGCTGTCGGGGCCGATCGGGGAGACGCTGATCGGGATCGAGGGCGTCTCTCTGCTGTTCCTGACGATCCTGGGCTTTTCCTATTGGTGGCCCGGCCGAAAGCGACTGAAGCAGGGGTTCCGGGTCAAGCTCGACGGCAACAATGATCTGCGCTGGCGGACCTTGCACCGCGCGGTCGGCGGCGGGGTCGCGGTGATCCTGCTGATGTCGGCGACCACCGGTGTGCTGATGGTGTGGAAGGAACAGGTACGCGCGGGCATGAACCTGGTGGCGAAGACCGAAAGCCGCCCGTCGCCCAAGGTCGCCAAGAGCGACGGCGCGACGATGCTGCCGGTCGATCCGCTGATCGTGCGGGCCAAGGCGGCCTATGGCGACACGCCACTTCGCCAATTGCGCTTTTCGAGTGGCGGCCGCGTCGTCGCGGTGTTCCTGGGCAGCAATCATACGATCCGCGCCGACGGTACCAACCAAATCTATTTCAACCGCTATGACGGCCGCGAGCTCGCCCATTACATTGCGGGCAGGCAATCGGGCGGGGCCGAGTTCCTCGACTGGGTCTACACCGTGCACACCGGATTGTGGGGCGGAGCGGTGACCCAAGCGATCATGCTGCTCACCGGCCTCACTTTGTTCGGCATGGCGCTCAGCGGATTGTGGCTGTGGTTCACGCGCACGCGGCGCGAGCGGGCGCGCAAAGCCGCGCGCGCCCAAGATCAACGGGAGAAAGTTGCGATGAAGGTTGTCGGTCAATGACGCGATTGCTGGTGTTGCCGGGCGACGGGATCGGGCCCGAGATCACCGCCGCGACGATCGCGGTCGTGCGCGCGGCGACGAGCGGCGGCGTGACCTTCGACGAGATGGCGATCGGTGAGGCCAGCCTGGCGGCATCAGGCTCGACTCTGCCAGAGGCGGTGATGACGGCAGTGCCGCAAGCCGATGGCGTGATCCTGGGGCCGGTGTCGCATTACACCTATCCCGCCGGCCAGCCCAATCCGTCGGCGGCGTTGCGCACCGGGTTTCAGCTCTACGCCAATGTCCGGCCCTGCCGGTCGCGCGAAGGGCTCAGCATTCTCCGCCAACCGATGGATTTGGTCATCGTGCGCGAGAATACCGAGGGCTTCTACGCCGACCGCTCGATGTACGCCGGTCCGGGCGAATTCATGCCCGACGCCGACAGCGCCTTTTCGATCCGAAAGATCACCGGTGCGGCGTCGCGCCGGGTAGCGCGCGCGGCATGCGAGATCGCGACGGCGCGTTCGGGCAAGCTGACCGTGGTGCACAAGGCGAACGTGCTCAAGCTGACTGACGGCCTGTTCCTGCGCGAAGTTCGCGCGGTCGCTGCCGACTTCCCGACGGTGACGCTCGACGAGGTGATCGTCGATGCCGCCGCGGCGTTGCTGGTACGCGATCCGGCGCGGTTCGACGTGATTGTCACGACTAACATGTTCGGCGACATTCTGTCCGACGAAGCATCGGAACTGAGCGGCAGCCTCGGGCTGGGCGGATCGATCAATGCCGGCGACGATATCTGCGTCGCGCAGGCGCAGCACGGTTCGGCACCCGATATCGCCGGCAAGGGCATCGCCAACCCGACCTCGCTGATCCTGTCGGCGGCAATGCTGCTCGACTGGCTGGGACGACGGACATCGGATGCGGCGCTGACCGATGCCGCCACGCGGGTCGAGCGCGCGGTCGATCGCGTGCTCGACGATCCGCAGATGCGGACGCGCGATGTCGGCGGGCCGCTCGGCACCGAGGCCTTCGCACAAGCAGTGGTCGCCGCGCTATGAACCTGACGATCAATCCCGCGACCGGCGCGACGATCGCCGAATTTGGGCTCCATGACGACCGTGCGGTCGATGCCGCGCTTGACCGCGCCGTCGCAGCGCAGCGCGCATGGCGCTGGACGTCGCATGATGAGCGCCGCGCGCTGCTCAAACGCCTGGCGGAGGGCTTTCGGCGGGAGCGCGACGTGCTGGCCGCGTTAGTCACCGAGGAAATGGGCAAGCCGATCGCCGAGGCGCGCGCCGAGGTCGAGAAATGCGCGTTCAATTGCGATTTCTATGCCGATGCTGCCGCCGGGATGCTCGCCGATGCGCCGGTCGCTGGTGCGCCGGGCGCCTTCGTTGCCTATGAGCCGCTCGGCGTGGTGCTGGCGATCATGCCGTGGAATTATCCGATCTGGCAGGTCGTGCGCTTTCTCGCGCCAGCCTTCGCCGCCGGGAACGGCGCGATCCTCAAGCATGCCGCCAACGTCCCACAATGCGCGATGGCGATCGAGCGGATCGTCGCCGGGGCCGGCGCGCCCGAAGGGCTGTTCGCCAGCTTGCGCGTCGAGCCCGAGACGGTCGGCCGGTTGATCGCCGATCCGCGCATCGCCGCGGTGACGCTGACCGGCTCGACCCAGGTCGGGATGATCGTCGCGGGGCAGGCGGGCCATGCGCTCAAGAAGCAGGTGCTCGAACTCGGCGGGTCGGATCCGTTCGTGGTGCTGGCCGATGCCGATATCGAGAGTGCCGCGGCGATGGCGGTGACCGCGCGCTTCACCAATGCCGGGCAGAGCTGCGTCAACGCCAAGCGCTTCATCGTCGATGCGGCCGTGGCCGATGCGTTCGTCGAGGCGTTCGCGGCCAAGGCGAGCGCGCTGGTGCTGGGCGATCCGACTGCCGACGGCACCACGCTGGGACCACTGGCGCGCGCCAGTCTGCGCACGGCGATCGCCGATCAGGTCGAGCGCAGCGTCGCGGCCGGCGCGCGCGCGGTGATCGGCGGCGCGGCGGGAGAGGGGGCAGGGTTCTTCTATCAGCCGACTATCCTCGATCGCGTCGTGCCGGGCATGGCCGCATTCGACGAAGAGACGTTCGGCCCTGCCGCCGCGATCATCCGGGCGCGTGACACCGAGGAAGCGGTGGCGCTCGCCAACCGCACCGCGTTCGGGCTCGGCGCCTCGATCTGGACGCGCGATACGCAGCGCGGGCTCGATCTCGCGCGGCGGATCGATGCCGGCGCGGTGTTCGTCAACGCGATGGTCGCGTCCGACCCGCGCGTCCCGTTCGGCGGGATCAAGGCGTCCGGTTACGGCCGCGAACTCGGCGACCTGGGCTTACGCGAATTCACCAACGCCAAGACCATCCGGAGCGCCGCATGACCCCGATCGTCCTCACGCCCCAAGGCCTGCCGGTCAAGGATCGCGGCGGCGGCATCGTCACCACGCCGTTGGTCACCGCCGGCCGCGGATCGCGCGCGATGCTGACCGGGATCACCAGGATCGCGCCGGGTGCGGCGGTGCCGCTCCACACGCATAATTGCGAGGAATGCGTGGTGGTGCTGTCGGGAAATGGCGTCGCGCATATCGACGGGACCGACCATCCAGTGGCGCCTAACGACACGAGTTGGATCCCCGCGGAAATCCCGCATTGCTTTCGGAATATTTCGGACAGCGAGGAGATGGCAATCTTCTGGACCTATGCCTCGATCGACGCGACACGGACGATCGTCGCGACCGGGGTGACGACGCGGATCGACGAGGAGCGGTAACGGGGTTCGATTTATCCCTCTCCCGCTTGCGGGAGAGGGAGGGGCCCGCGAAGCGGTGGGAAGGTGAGGGTCTTCTTACTTCTTCTCGAATTCCAGCCGCTTGGAAGAAGAAAGAAGACCCTCACCCAACCCTCTCCCGCGAGCGGGAGAGGGCTTTCCCCCTCAAGCTGAACTCAACAACAAACTCGTCTCGCCATTCAGCACCCCATCGCTCAGCCGCACCTCGCGCAGCACGCAGTCGAAATCGCTCAAACTGTCGGCCGGACGACGATGCGGATTGATGAAGAGCGGTAGAGGCTGTCCGCCGGCCTTTTACCCCCTCTCCCGCTCGCGGGAGAGGGAGGGGCCCGCCGCGTAGCGGTGGGAGGGTGAGGGTCTTCTTACTTCTTCTCGAATTCCAGCCGCTTGGAAGAAGAAAGAAGACCCTCACCCACCCCTCTCCCGCAGGCGGGAGAGGGCTTTTCCCTCAAGCCGAACTCAACAGCAAGCTTGTCTCGCTGTTCAGCACGCCGTCGATCAGCCGCACTTCGCGCAGCACGCGGTCGAAATCGCCCAGGCTATCGGCGCGCAATTCGGCGATCAGGTCCCAGCCGCCATTGGTGGTGTGGAGCGTGTGGAGCTCGGGGATTTCCTTCAGATTGCGGATTACCGCGCTGGTGGCGCGGCCCGCCACTTCGATCATCATCACGGCGCGGATGCTCGATGTCTCGTCGCGCGCGCGGACGGTGAAGCCCAGGATCGTGCCGTTCTCGACCATCCGCGCGACGCGCTTCTCGGCCGTCGCGCGCGAGATGCCGATGCGCGTCGCGAGTTGCGCCATCGGCGCGCGGCCGTCTTTGCGCAATTCGGCGATCAGCCGCCGGTCGGTCGAGTCGAGCTCCTGCATGATCGATATGCTCCTTGCCGCTGAGCATTCTGCGCCATCGTTGTATTTTTATCCAGCGATAATGCAATTATGCGCAGCGGTTCGCCTGCCTAGCATCCTCGCTCGAAAGGATGAGGGTCATGCGCTTAGTCGAGGTAGGTCACGTCGTCGAACTGGTCCGGCGCAAAGGGCTGGGCAATCTGCTCCGCGAGCTCGCCGATTATATCGCCGCGGATTATGGCCGCTGGCCCGAATTCGACAAATCGCCGCGCTACGCCAGCCATTCGCCCGGCGGGGTGATCGAGCTGATGCCGATCGCCGACAAACAGGATTTCGGGTTCAAATATGTCAACGGCCATCCCGCCAACCAGGCGGCGGGGTTGCAGACGGTGACCGGCTTCGGCGTGCTGGCCGATGTCGCGACCGGCTATCCGCGGCTGATCGCCGAGATGACAATCATGACCGCGCTCCGCACCGCGGCGATGTCGGCGCTGGCCGCGACCTATCTCGCCCGGCCCGGGGCGCGGACGATGGCGATCATCGGGCTGGGCGCGCAGTCGGAATTCCAGGCGGAGGCGTTTCGCGCCTTGCTCGGTATCGACCGCTTGCGCATCTATGACGTCGATCCCGCCGCGACCGCCAAGTTTCGCGCCAACATGGCCGGCCGCGATTTCGCCATCACGGTGGCGCCGTCCGCGCAGGAAGCGGTCGAGGGTGCCGACATCGTCACCACGGTGACCGCGGACAAGAAGCGCGCGACGATCCTGTCGGACAACATGATCGGCTCGGGAATCCATATCAACGCGGTCGGCGGCGATTGCCCGGGCAAGACCGAATTGCAGGAGGCGATCCTCGACCGCGCCAGCGTGTTCGTCGAATATCTGCCCCAGACGCGGATCGAGGGCGAGATCCAGCAGAAGCCGGCCGACTTTCCGGCAACCGAATTGTGGCGCGTGATCGCCGGCGAAACGCCGGGCCGCGCGCATCGCGACGAGATCACCCTGTTCGATTCGGTCGGTTTCGCGATCGAGGATTTCTCGGCGCTGCGCTATCTCGACGACGTGGTGGGCGAGGCGGGCCTCTACAGCACGATAGACCTGCTCGCGCGGCCGAGCGATCCGCGCGACCTGTTCGGCGTGCTTGCCGCAGCCGGATCGACGATGGCGGGCGACACCGAAACCGTGCTTGCTCGCCAAGCGTGAGTATCGCCCGACGGCTGGCAGAAAGTTCCTTCCGCGACCGTCCCATTCACGGACAGTGGTTAACCAATCTTAACGATGGCCGAAATCGTAAACGGCGCGTTAACTGCTGCCTATGCCAGGGTATCTCGAAATCGCCCCGCGTGGGGCCAGCCATTCCTTCCGCCGCCGGCTCGGCCTTGGCGGGGAGACGTTGCGACGTAATGACGATGGCGACCTGAAGCTCTTCGTGATGAGCTTCACCGCCTTCTTCATCTGCATCTACACGCTCATTCTCTGACAGCCCGCGCTGGCGGGCCTCCGCTCAGTCGCAGGCCTTGTGCAGCTTCTGCGCGAGCCAGGCCGATATCGGGCACATTGCGGCGACGACGAACAGCATATTGGTCGGGGTCACCCCGGCATGCGACAGCGCGGTGACCATCGCCGCGCCGATCGCCATCGATCCCGAATTGACCACATTGTTGGCGGCGACCGTGCGCGACGTCTCGTCCTTGGTTACCGTGGTGGTCAGGAAGGCGTAGAGCGGCACGACGAACATCCCGCCAAAGATAGCGATCCCCATCAAGGCGCCGATCACCAGCAGCGCGCGCGGCATCGCGATGAATTCGAGCCAGCCGTAATAATGGCCGACCGCGGGCGGCCACGTCTTGCACAGGAGCGAGAACAAAACGACGAACGCGCCCATGATCAGCACCGAGGCGGGGCCGTATTTGGCCGAGGTATGGCCCTTGAGCAGCGAGTTGATCGCGACCGATCCGATCGCGATGCCGATCGAGAATAAAGCGGTCAGTAAGGTCGCGACATGCTTGTCGGCGGTCAGCACGTTCTTGGCCAGCGGCGTGAAGATGATGATCAGCACCGCGCCCATCGTCCAGAAGAAGCTGATCGCGCAGATCGCCAGGAACAGGCGGGGGATGTGCATCGTCCCGCTGATCAGCCGCCACGAGGCGGTGAAGGGGTTGTAGTTGATCTTGAGCTCGGGCCCGACGCGGGGAGCCGGGGGGACCTTCCGTCCGGCGAACCAGCCGATCGCCGCGACGACCAGCGTGCCGATGACGGCATGTTCAACCTTCATGAAGCCGGCGAGCACGGTACCGAGCAGGATCGCCAGATAGGTCGCCGATTCGACCAGCCCGGTGCCGCCCAGCACTTCATCCTCTTCGAGATGCTGCGGCAGGATCGCGTATTTGATCGGGCCGAAAAAGGTCGAATGGATGCCGAGCGCCAGCACCGCGGTCAGCATGAACGCCATGCCGATGGCGGTGTGGCCCGCTTTGGCGAGCAATAGCCCGCCGCCGCCGACCACCATGATGACGATTTCCGCAGTCTTGACGATGCGGATGATCTTGCTCTTGTCGTTGGCATCGGCGAGCTGGCCGGCAAGCGCGGACAGCAGAAAGAAGGGTACGATGCTGATCGCGGTGGCAAGCGCGGTGAAGCTCTGTTCGTACTGTGGGTTGTTGTAAATCTGATAAACCACGACGATGACCATCGCCTGTTTGAACAGATTATCGTTGAAGGCACCGAGGAACTGCGTGACGAACAGCGGCAGGAATCGGCGCTCCTTCAACAAGCCGAGCGCACTATGCATTACGAGTTTGGGGCCCCGTCGTGGCGAAAGAAGCCGGTCCCTTAGCGGAGGGGCATAGGCCGCGACAATCGTTCAATTGGTAAATGTGGTTTGGCGTCCTGAAATCGCCGCTAGCGCTCGATTGCGCCCGGCCCCAACACACCCTTCGCTTCCGCCGTCATGCCGGCCCTGTGCCGGCATCCACCGTGCCGCGCATCCAGCGGCCGTTGGTCAGGTACCACGGTGGATGCCGGGACGAGCCCGGCATGACGAAGGTGGACGCGGAATCACCTCGATAATGAGCGGCGTATTCCCGGCGTCGAGGGGATGCGAAATGCGACAAACGAGCCAGTTCACCACGCAAGCTCGATAGGCGATTGCCTCCACCGCTCGATCCGGGGCGTTGCCGGTTCCCGCCGGGCGTCCTAGGGATAACGATCATGTGGACGCTCCCCAACATCCTTACCCTGTCGCGCATCCTCGGCGTGCCTTTGCTCGTCGCCTTTCTGTGGTGGCCGGGCTGGGAGCTCGGCTATGCGTTCGCCTTCGTCCTCTACGCGCTGATCGCCTTGACCGATTATCTCGACGGTTATCTCGCCCGCGCCCAGGGGACGGTGTCGAAGCTCGGCGTCTTCCTCGATCCGATCGCCGACAAGATCATGGTGGCGGCCGTCATCCTGATGCTGGTCGCGACGCGCGACATCGGCGGCTGGCATGTGATCGCGGCGATCATCATTCTGGCGCGCGAGATCATGGTGTCGGGATTGCGCGAGTTCCTCGGCGGCCTGCAAGTCTCGGTCCCGGTGTCGCAGCTCGCTAAATGGAAGACGACGCTCCAGCTCGTCGCGCTCGGCGCGATGATCCTGGCAGGGGCGCTCCCTGGCTGGCCGATCGTCCATAGCATCGGCCTGGTCGCTTTGTGGGGTGCCGCCGCGCTCACCCTGGTCACCGGGTGGGATTATCTGCGCGCCGGCCTGAAGCACATGGACTGATGGCGGCGATCGACCTGCTCTATTTCGCCTGGGTGCGCGAAAGCATCGGGACCGGCCACGAACGCGCGACGCCCCCAGCCGAGATAGCCGACGTCGCCGGGCTGATCGACTGGCTCGCGGCGCGCGGCGGCGGCTATGCCGAAGCGCTCGGCGACAAGACCAAGCTCAGGGCGGCGGTCGATCAGCTGTTCGTGCCGCTCGACGCGTCGATCGTCGGCGCGCGCGAAATCGCCCTGTTTCCGCCGGTGACCGGCGGATGATCCGGGTTCTCGTCACCGATGCGGCGATCGACGTCGCCGCCGAACTGGACTCACTCGAACGCGCCGGAGGCGGCGCGGTGGCGACGTTCACCGGACTGGTGCGCGACGATAACGGGGTGGAGGAACTGTTCCTCGAACATTATCCCGACGCCACCGATAAGGCGCTGCGCGACCTGGCGGCGGAAGCAGTCCAACGCTGGTCGCTGGCGGCGGCGACGGTCATCCATCGCGTCGGCGCGATGAAACCGGGCGAACGCATCGTCTTTGTCGGCACCGCGGCGGCCCATCGCGCCGGGGCGTTGGAGGCGTGCGCCTTTTTGATTGACCGGCTCAAGACCGACGCGCCGTTCTGGAAGCGGGAGACGCGTGGCCAGGACGCGCGCTGGGTCGGCGAGCGCGACAGCGATCTTCACGCCGCCGACCGCTGGAAACAGTGACCGCGGCTATTGAAGATATGTTCGGGCCATTCCCTCCTCGTCATGCCGGCCCTGTGCCGGCATCCACTGTGCCGCACATCCATCAGCGATGCCGGCACAAGGCCGGCATGACGGTGGAAGCCAATCGTGGCAGCCTCACCGCCATACCGGTCCTTATGCGATAGCCCCTCCTGGCGGGAGGGGATTGGAAGGCTGATTTCTGCCGAGATCAGTTCAGCTTGGGCAGCAGCACGCCGTTGACGACGTGGACGATGCCGTTCGACTGGTGGACGTCGGGCGTCTCCAGATAGCTGACATTGCCGTTGACGCTGGTCAGCGTGACGACGTTATTGCCGGTGATCGTCACCTTGAGCGGCTGGCCGGCGACGGTGGTCAAGGTAGCGGTGCCGTTGCCGGCGGTGATCTGCGCCTTCAATTGGGTGAAATCGATCGTGCCGGGTACGACGTGGTAGGTCAGCACCTTGGCCAGCAGCGCCTTGTTCTCGGGCTTCATCAGTTGCGCGAGCGTGTCGGGCGGCAGCCGGGTGAAGGCGTCGTCGGTCGGTGCGAACACGGTGTACGGCCCGGGACCCGACAAGGTGGCGGTCAGGTCCGCGGCGGTGATCGCCTTGACCAATGTCGAGAGGTTGGGCGCGGCGGAGGCGTTGGCGATGATGGTCTTGCTGGCGTCCATCGCCGCGCCACCAACCGAAGGATTAGGAGCGGCTGCAGCTGCGGGAGCAGGCGCTGTGGTCTGAGGTGCTGGGCCGGCCGGCGGAGCGGCAGGCGTGGTCTGGGCGAAGGCGGGAAGGGCAAGGACCGGCGCGAGAGCAAGCGCCGGGATACGTAACAGCTTCATTCTATGAGCATCCTTTCATGGGTGCACCCGTGCCGGGTGTCCTGAAGGATACGCGCGGATGGCCGTTCGGTTTCCCATCGCCCGACGCGGAAAAGCGTCAGGCCGCCGCCTTGAGGATGTCCGCCAACAGCCGAAAGTCGCGTTCGCGCGGCGATGCGCGCCGCCAGACCAGCGCGATGGTGCGGGTGGCGTGATCCCCCGCCAACGGCCGCGCCGAGATCGCGGTATTGTCCAATATGCCCGATTGCACCGCCATTTCGGGCAGCATCGTCACGCCCAATCCATTGTCGACCATCTGCACGATCGTGTGGAGCGAGGTCCCCAGCATCATCGCCTGCGCGCCCAGTTCGGGCCGGTTGCAGGCGGCCAGCGCATGGTCCTTCAGGCAATGCCCGTCCTCGAGCAGCAGCAATCGGTTCTCGTCGATATCGGCTGCCGCGATCATGGCGGGAGGATTGGGCAGCTCGGCATCGGGAAAGGCGACGAACAGGCGATCGTCGAACAACCGCGCCGCGGTCACCTCGCCACAGGCATAAGGCAGCGCCAGCAGCACGCAGTCGGTGCGGCCGTTATGCAGGCCTTCGCATGCCGTGCCCGTCGTCTCCTCGCGCAGGAACAGTTTCAGGTCCGGATAGTCTCGGCGCAGCGCCGGCAGGATGTGGGGGAGCATGAACGGCGCGATCGTCGGGATGACGCTCATTCGCATCTCTCCCGACAAGGGACGCCCGGCGGCGCGCGCCATGTCGCCCAGTTCCTCGGCCTCGCGAATCACCCGCCGCGCCTTGTCGGCGATACGGTCGCCCAGTGGGGTGAACCGGACGACACGCCGCGTCCGCTCGACCAGGGTCACGCCGATCAATGTCTCGAGCTCACGAATCCCCGCCGACATGGTCGATTGGGTGACGAAGCACGCCTCGGCCGCGCGGCCGAAATGGCCATGGTCCTTCAAGGCGACGAGATATTGCAGCTGCTTCAGCGTCGGAAGATAGGTAGTACTCATTCATCGCCTCAATCGATCAACAACGGCTAAATAACCTATTGGATCGTTTAAAAGCCAGCCTATATGCGGCTCGAACGAAAGAGGCCTGAAGGCCCGCCTGTCCCCGAGAGGATGTCCAAGAAGGCCGACCCCAATTCAGGCAGGAGGCCCAGAATCATGTTGACCGTCGGAGACAAGTTCCCCGCTATCACCGTTCCCGTCCAGCAGGGCGTCGACGCCTTGCCCGCCGGCGAGACGATCGACGTCACCACCGCCGCTCCCGGCAAGTGGAAGATCGTGTTCTACTGGCCGAAGGACTTCACCTTCGTCTGCCCGACCGAGATCGTCGGCTATTCGCAGCTCAAGGGCGATTTCGAGGATCGCGACGCGGTGCTGATCGGCGCCTCGACCGACACCAGCCATGTCCACCTGGCGTGGCGCAAGTCGGATCCGGACCTGGCGGCCGCGGACTTTCCGTGGATCGCCGACAATGGCGGCAAGCTCGCTTCTGCGCTGGGCATCCTCGATGCCGACGAGAATGTCGCTTATCGCGCCACCTTCACCGTCGATCCCGACGGCGTGATCCAGGCGGTGCAGGTCAACGGCCTCAATGTCGGCCGCAACCCGCAGGAGACGCTGCGCGTGCTCGATGCGCTTCAGACCGACGAGCTCTGCCCGTGCAATTGGAATAAAGGCGACGATGTCCTCAAGGTTGCCGCCTAACGACTTCGTCTAACAGATGCGGCCTTTTTGAATCAGGGGCCGTATCCCCCGGCGCGGGGTCTTTCCCCCCCTCGGCCCCGCGCCACCCTTTCCCGATCTCTCGCCCCGGCTTCGGCCGGGGCGCTTATCCCAACGACGGCGATCACCGCCGCGAGGAGCATATCGCATGTCGCTCAAGGATTTCGCCCAGTCGCTGCCCGATTTCGCCAAAGATATCCGGCTCAATGTCGGGTCGTTGCTCAACGAAGCGTCGCTCGGCGATCAGCGCAAATACGGCCTGATCCTGGCCTGCGCGCACGCCTCCGGCTACAAGCCGCTGGTCGAAGCGGCCGAGGCGGAAGTCACCGGCAAATTGTCACCCGAAGCCGCCAACGCGGCGCGCGCGGCGGCGGCGGTGATGGCGATGAACAATGTCTATTACCGCTTCACCCACCTCGCCGGGAATAAGGAATATGCCAACATGCCGGCCAAGCTGCGCATGAACGTGATCGGCGCGCCGGGCATCGAGAAGGACGATTTCGAGCTGTTCAGCCTGGCGATCAGCGCGATGAACGGCTGCGGCTTGTGCATCGACGCGCATGAGAATGTGCTCAAGAAGGCCGGAGTGACGGCGCAGGCGATCCAGGACGCGGTGCGCTGGGCGGCGGTGATGAAGGCCGTCGCGACGGTGCATGCAGCGATAGCATAAAGCGCTAGCTCGTCGCGCCAGCTTCCTTCGGGCCAGCACTTGCCGCCGCGGCATAGAGGGTTGCCGCCCGCAGGAAGCAGAATCCGGCGAACACCGGCGTAGCGGCGACGATCAGCATCGAATAGCGGATGGCTTCGTCGCCGAAACGCGGGGCAAGCAGGTCGTTGAGCACGCCTACCGCGGTCGGGCCGGCCGCGTCGCCGATCAGGCTCGCGCCGAGCAGGATGACTGCCGTGGCGAGCGCACGGCGCCGCTCGCCGACGATGTTCACCACCGCGGCGTAGATCGGCGCCTGATGGATCAGCATGAAGAAGCTGCTGAGCGCGAACCCGCCCAGCCAGGCCGAATGCGAATTGCCGAGCAGGAACAGGGCCTCAGCGGGGCCGGCCAGCAAGCAGGCGATGGCGGGAAGGCCGACCCGCCAGGCGATGCGCTCCTTGGGTAGACGATCGATCAGCACGCCGCCGATCAAGATGCCCAACAGGCCGATGAACCCGCGCGTCGGGCCGATGATGTTGGCGACGTCGCTGACGCCCAGATGGTGCACGCGCATGAAAAAGGACGGCACCCAGGCCCCCGATGCCCAGACGTTCGCCCCCATCAGCGTCACGCCGGCGAAGATCCAGGTGAAGCAGCGATTGGCGAAGAGCGCTCGCAGGTCGGTGAGCAGCGAACTGGCGATCGGCAGGCGAGGGGGAGGCGGGACGGTCCGTTCCGGCTCGCGAACCGTGAAGATCACCAGCAGCGCGAGCAACAGTCCTGGCAGCCCGATGGCGATGAACATCGCGCGCCAGCCATAGGTTTGCGCGATCCACCCCGCGAGCGGGAAGAACAGGATGAAGGCCAAAGGCGAAGCCGTTCCGAACAACGCCAGCGCGAGCGGCCGCCGTTCCGCCGGAAAACGGTCCGCGATGAGCGAATTGGATGGGGCTGTTCCGCAGGCTTCGCCGGCGCCCATCAGCAGCCGCACCACCGCCAATTGCCAGATGCCGCCGATCAATCCCGTGCACGCTGTCATCACGCTCCAGAAAGCGAGACCCGCGGCGATGATGTTGCGCCGGTTGGCGCGATCGGCCAGCCAGGCGATCGGAATGCCGAGCAACGAGTAAAAGAGGATGAAGGCGAGTCCCGATACCAAGCCCAGCACGGTGTCGGACGACCCCAGTTCGCGCTTTATCGCGGGAAGCGCTAGCCCGAGCAGCGAACGGTCGAGATAGTTCGACACCGAAACCAGCGTCAGGACGAATAACGGCCAGGTCGCCGACCAGGGCCAGCGCCGCGTCTCGCCGGAATTGCTCATAAGCGCGATGCCCGTGTTTCCTGTGCGGTGATGAATTCGAGCAGCGCCGGCTGCCCGGCTTCGGTCGCCGCGATCCCGCGCCGGATGGCCGGGACGATCTCGTCGGGCGAGGTGACGCGTTCGCCATAACCGCCCAGCGCACGCGCGAAATCGGCATAATTTCCCGAAATGTCGGTCGCGCGAAAGCGCTCGGTGGCGACAGGCATGATCGGCAGCTCGATCGCCATCGCCGAATTGTTGAGCAGGATCGACAGGATCGGCAGCCGCTCGCGCGCCGCCGTCTCGAAATCCATGCCGGTGAACCCGATCGCGGCATCGCCCCAGACGTTGATGCATAGCTTGTCCGGACAGGCGAGCTTCGCCCCCATCGCCAGGCCGAGGCCGTAGCCGAGCTGGGTGGTCTTGCCCCAGCCAATATAACTGAGCGGCGACGTCGTCGTCCAGAAAGGCGAGAGCTGATCGCGCGGCGACCCCGCATCATGCGTGATGATCGTATTGGCGACATCGACGGTGCGCTGCAGGTCCCACAGGACGCGATAGGGGCTGAGCGGGGTATCGTCGCTTTCGAGCAGCGGCAGCCATTGGGCGAGCCATTGGGCTTCGACCTCGGCGATCTCGCGGGCGGCCGGGCCGGGATTGCGCGAGCCGTCCAGCCGGTCGCGACAGGCCGCGACCAGCATCGCGAGCGTCAGTTTCGCATCGCCGATGAGCGCGTCGATACAGGGCACGCTCTTGTTGATGTCGGCGGGATCGAGCGTTGCGTGAACGATTGCCGCACCTGCCGGCATCGCCACGCCGAAGGCGGTTTCGGACAGGCTGCAGCCGATGCCGAGGATCAGGTCGGCGCGGTCGAGGAAATGGCGGAGCTGTCCCGGAATGGCCGCGCCGCCGGAGCCGAGCGCTAGCGGATGCGTCTCGTCGAACGCGCTCTTGCCTTCCAGACTGGTCGACACCGGCGCGCCGAGCAATTCGGCGAGCATGCGCAATTCGGCATAGGCTTCGGCCCAATGCACGCCTTGCCCGGCATGGATGACCAGCCGCTTTGCCGCGACCAGGCGATCCGCCACCCGGGCAATTGCTTCCGGATCGGGCGCGCTGCGGGTGGTGACGACCGGCGTGTAATCGAGCGGTTCGGGGAGTTCCTCGTCGAGCACGTCCCACGGCATTTCGACGAGCGCTGGGCGAAGGCGACCGTTGCGGAGAGCGGTGAACGCGCGGCGCAGGATGGCGGGCGTATCCTCGGCGCGCAGGATCGGCTCGCAAGTCTTGGTGATGTCGCGCATCGAGATGCTGGCGTTGTAATTGTCGGGCACGTGCGCCAGCCGCCGCGTATAGCCTTGCGGCAGCACCAATATCGGCACGCTTTCCGAATAGGCCTGGGCGACGCCGCCATAGGCGTTTTCGGTGCCGGGCCCGTGCTGCATCGCGAACACGCCCATCCGCCGTCCGCGGGAGAGCCGCGACAGCGCGTCGGCCATGTGCACGCCGGTGCGCTCCTGGCGGACGATGATCGGGCGGATGCCGATCGCCGCCGCCTGTTCGAGCACGGCATTGCGCGGATAGCCGAAGATGACGTCGATCCCTTCGCGCGCGAGTATTTCCGCGATCGCCGCGCTGACCTTCATGATCGCTCGAGGTCCGATGGACCAAGGGGCCGCTCACCGATCACGGTGGTGCGGACCAGATGCCGCCGCTCATATTTGAAATCATGCACGCCGCGGTGGAGCGTGAAGCGATTGTCCCACACGATCAGCGTGTCTTTCTCCCATTTCACGCGGCAATGATAATGGAGGTGCTGGGCCAGGCTCTGCAGATAGGCGAGCAAGGCCCGGCTTTCCTCCTCGCTCCATCCGACGAAACGCTTGAAGTAAGCGGTCGTCGCGAACAGCGCCTTGCGCCCCGTCACCGGATGGACGCGCACCGCGGGATGGACATTTTCGAGCTCGTCCTCGGTGAAATCATGGCTCTCGCGCAGGCGCAGCCGCTTGTCGGGTGCGAGCTTGGCGTTCTTTGCCCAGATGTCCTTGCCCGAATACACTACCTGAAGTCCGTCGAGCAGCGTCTTCAGCCCGTCGGACATATGTTCGTAGACGAGATAGGCGTTGGAAAACGCCGTATCGCCACCCCATTGCGGCACCTCCAGCGCGCGCATGACGACGCATTTGGGTGGCTGAAGCAGGAACGGGCTGTCGGTGTGGAAATGCTCGAACGACGGCACGACATTTTCGGGCTCGTGCGCTTCGCGGCGCACCTCCTGCATGTCGCGATGCCCGTCATAGATCGGCGCCTGGGGCAGTTCGGTGATCTCGCCGAAATAGCGGGAAAAATGCTTGTGCTGCTCGGGCGTCAGATCCTGGTCGCGGAACAGGATCACCAGAAAATGCTCGAACGCCTTCATCACCTCGGCGAGCGTTTCGTCGTCGAGCGGTTGGCGCAGGTCGACGCCGCTGATCTCGCATCCGCACGCGCCCGAAATCGGCTTCACGCCGATCCGGCGGAAATCGGGCATGGGCAGCCCCGCGACGATCGGCCCGCTTGGCGCTGCGGTGGCGATGGGGTTGGGCTGAGAGACCATGGCAAACTCCACTGGATTCGGAATCGAGGCGAGCGGGTGGTGGCAGGGCTGTTTCGCCGCGGCTCAGAATTTCCGTTTTAGGGTGACGGCCCATGTCCGCGGTTCGCCCGGTGAACCCTGGATCGAATTGGTGGACCCGCGATTGTCGAAAATATCGGTATAATAGAGTTTATTGGTGAGGTTGCGGCCCTCGATCGCGAGCGACCAATCGTCCTTCGGCGTCCGGAAGGTGAGCCTCGCATTGACGAGCGTGCGTCCTTTCACTTCGCCGAAGATGTCCTTGCCGCCAGTCACGGCGTCGACATTGTTCGCGTTGCGATTGAACGAATCCTGGTGATCGACGTCGATCCGCGGCGTCAGCTTGGCGCCACTGGCGAACTCGAAATCATATTGCACGCCCAGGCTCCATTGCCAGGGCGAGATATATTGCCCCTTGTCCTCGATGCCGATGCCGGAGGTCGCGGCGGTCGCCGAGATCGAGGTGTATTTGAAGTAGAGATAGGCAAGCGACGCATCGATGGTGAAGCCCTCGACCGGGCGCAGCGTCAATTCGGCCTCCGCGCCTTTCACGTCCGCCTTGCCGGCGTTGAGCGGAAGCGCGCACGGCGCCGCCGGTACGCCCGGCAGCGGGCAACTCGCGACGGTAACGAGGATATCATTGTATTTGTTGAGGAAGGCGCTGACGTTCAGCCGTACGTGACGGTCGAACAGGTCGCTCTTGAATCCCGCCTCATACGCGGTCAGCGTCTCGGGTCCGAACGCCAGCGCCTGGGCCGGGAAGAACGGCCGCGGATTGACGCCACCGCTCTTGAAGCCGGTCGAAACCTGGGCGTAGGTCATGATCTCGTCCGACCAGCGATATTGGAGCACGGCGCGCCAATCGACGCGATTGCCTTTGAATGTCCCGACCAGGCCGTCGAGCGAAGCGATCGACGGCGGCGTCGCGCCTCCCGTCGAGGATCCGGGAATCCCCTTGCGCCCGTAAATGAAGCTCTTGGTCATGTCGGTATATCGGATGCCGCCGACCAGATGCAGGTTCTTGAGGGGTTCCCAATCGCCATTGGCGAACACGGCTTTGGTGGTCGCCGGGATCTTGTTGTTCTCGATGAAGTTGAGCGTCGTGAGGGTGACGCGCGTGATGTTCTGGCTGCGCTTGTGCAGATAATAGCCGCCGACGGTGAAGTTGAACGCCGAGCCGATATTGCCGTTGAGCCTGAGCTCCTGGCTGAACTGGCGATTGTAGATCTGGCTCGCCTGCAAGGTCGGCGAGAAGGGCGATCCATCGGCCGAAGAGTAGACGCCATCGAACTTGCGATAGGCGGTGATCGACGTGATGCTGAAATCGGGCGACAGATCGACTTTCAGATTTCCTGACACGCCCCAGGAATTGATCGCCGATTTGATCGGGGCGGACCAAGGTGCCGATCCGTCGCGCGGCTTGAGTTCCATGTAATTTTCGTAACTGATGTACGGGCTGGAGCTGAACGTATCCTGCGCGTAATTGCCGAACGGCGAATAGCTGATGAATTGCGATCCGGTGGACGTTCCGTACCGCACGCCATTGAGCGTATAAGCGGGAACCGATGTCCCCGTCGTTGCAGATCCGGTGTTGGCGACGCCGGGATTGGCGTTCTGCCCGACATAAAGCAGGGTCGTCGGTCCCGCCTCGCTGTCGTCCCGCGTGATGTCGGCCACGACATCGAGAGTCACGTTGCTGCTCGGCTCATACCGCAAGGCCAGGCGCCCCGCGACATAGTCCTTGCCGCCTTCGGTCCCCAGCTTGCACGACTGGGAATTGACCAATGTCGACGGAATCGCCGTGCCGGGATGCGTGCACGCATAATCGTAGCGCGTGATGTAGCCATCCTTGTGGACCGCCGTGCCGGAGACGCGCGCGAACAGGTCCGGCAGGATGGTGAAGTTGGCGCCGCCGCGCAGTTCGACCCGGTTATAGGCGCCATAGGTCGCCTGGACATAGCCGCCGCCTTTGCCGTCCGGCTTCTTCGAATAGAGCTTGATCGCCCCGCCGATCGAATTCTGCCCGGCAAGCGTACCCTGCGGGCCGCGCAGGATTTCGACCCGGTCGAGATCGATCAGGTCGAGCAGCGAACCGTGCAACGTCGGCAGATAGACGTCATCGATATAGAGGCCGACACCGGGCTCGAGCGCAAAGCTGGTGTCGCGTTGTCCGACGCCGCGGATATAGGCGACGACCGCCGGGCCATAGGTTGCCGGCGCCTGGCGCAGCGTGACGTTGGGCGCCTGGTTGCCGATATCGGCGATGCTGGTCTGGCCGCGCGCTTCGAGCATGGCTCCCGACACCGCGGTGATCGCCAGCGGCGCATCCTGCAACCGCTGGGACCGGAATTGCGCGGTCACGACGATGTCGTCCTTGGACGGCGCCTGGCTGTCCTTTTGATCCTGTGCGCTGGCGTCCGGTGTGTCTTGGGCCAGCGCGGGTGCTGCGACGGACACGGAGCCGGCAAGCGCGAGGATCGAAGTAGCCGCACGGAGCGCAGTCAATCGAATTGCCATAGTGCATCCCCCCTAGGGTTCGTCGCGTGCCTTTGCGGCATCGCCGAAGTGGAGATGGACATGTTGAACAATCAACTGTCAAGGCAATTCCAAATTCCGGAAGCTCAATTCCGGAATACGGAAGATGCGTGATCAGCTGTGCGAGATCGCAGCCATTGAGCTCAGGGTCTCGGCGGATGCGCGCACTGCCGTGGCGAGATCGTCTTCGAGATGGAGCTGGTATCGCTTCGACGGCATGGTCACGCCGAGACAGCCCAAAATCTCGCCAAAGGCGCCGAACACGGGCGCCGCGATACCGGCGATGTCATAGCGTGGATCGAAATAGCGGGCGAAGCCCCGTTCGCGGATCTGCTGCAGCTCCGCCTCGATCTCCGGGCGCGACGATCGCGGGCGACCGCTTAACGGTCCGACCTTGGCCTCGCGCATGATCGCTTCCGCGTCGCCATATGGCAGGAAGGCGAGGATGGCGTGGCCAAGCGATCCCCAAGGCAATTGAACCTCAAGCCCGCGCTCGACCGCGAAGCGCAGCGGGTGAGGGGTCATCACCACATCGGCGATGATCGCGGCGCGCGCCGACGGGCTGTAGGTGCACAAGACCGCCGTTTCGTGCCATTGGGTCACCAGTTCCTCCAGCAGTGGCGACGCGCAGCGGACGAGGTCGAACCGCGCCACGAGCTGCGAGGCCAGGCGATGCAGCTCGCGCCCGGGGCGGTAGGATTGGCCATGGCCGCGCTCGACCAGGCCCGATCGTACCAGCGCCTGGAGCAGGCGATGAACCGAGCTTGCCGGCAAGCCGGCGCCGGCCGCCAGCTCGCCGAGCGTGAACTGAGGCGGTCCCGCGGCGACGAGCTTGAGGAGATAGGCAAGCCTGTCGGCTGCACCGCTCGGTGCCTTGGGTCCAGTCGAGTTCATCGGCGGACCATAGCTCGGAGCGGGCCGCTTTGCCTCATCCCGTCACACCAGGGCGTAATAGCGGAACAGCGACCGATCGGGCGCCGTCCGCCGTTCGCCGCCGCCCACGATCACGGTGCGCGACAGCCAGTCGTGCGGCCCCGCCGGGACCCTGAAATAAGGCGTCAGGCGGAAATAGGATGGCTGCGCGCTGCCGGCGGCGGCCCGCACGAGGTAGCCGCGATTCTGGATATAGATGCTCGTGCCGTCATCCGCCTCCAGCATGTAATGCGCGCTCAGTTCGACCGTGCCGTCGTCGCGGACCAGGGCATAATCGGCGCCGCTATGCGGAACCACGCGGCCCGAAAGGCGCGGTCCGCTGATCGTGCCGCCGATCGCTGGGGTATAGCCCTGGCTGCCGCCGCCGGGCAGCGGACCGAAGATGTGCCGGTCGGCGCCGAACAAGACTTCGATGTCGAAAACATGCTCGAGCGTGCAGTCCGCGGCGGTCATTGCGAGGAGTCCTTTGACGGGATGACGGGAAGCAGGATCGCGGAATCGAAGGCGCCGCCGGTGCGGATGATATGCGTGCCGGCATTGCGCGTCTGCTGGTGAAGCGGGAACGGTAGCATCACGCCTTCCTCCTTCGGATAGATGTCCGACCCCGCGACGATCAACCGCAATGTCTCGCCCGCCGCGAAGCGAGCCGAGAACGGCCAGATCTCGATCTCCACCGGCACGCAGTCGCCGGGCGCGAGCCGGTCTTCGCTGGTGTGTCGATGGACCGGCCGTTCCGGGCGCGAACGCTCGGGGTCGAGCGCCCGGTGACTGGCGCGCAGCCAGCCAAGCGCCACGGGACCGTTTTCATAGAAGGCGTAGAAAGTGAAGCCGACGGGCTCGCCCGCCGCGTCGATCTTCTGCAGGGCGACGAACAGGTCCATGTCGTCGCTCCCGACCGCTTCGACCCACAGCTTCAGGCTGGCATGGCCGGTGATCTCGGTCGCTTCGGCGAAAAGATAGTCGAAGCAGATGCGCCCGTCGGATGCCGGATACCGGACCTCGCTTTCGCTCGGCGCATCGTCGTCCATCGTACCGCTCGCCGCGTCGAGCGCGAGCCGGCGATAGTCGGTGCGCGCGAGCGGCCATTCATTCTCCGCGCGTTCCTCGGCCACGCCATGCCGTTCGCGCACCTCGATCCGCACTTTCGGCCAGGCGGCGAGGGACGTGGGCCGGTCGCGCATATAATGGTCGAAAAAGGCGAGCTGGCGCGCGCGGCTCTCGGGCCGGTAATAATGCGCCCATTTCTTCTGGCCATGGATGTCGAGCCATTTCTCGGCCGATCCCATCCGGCGCCACGCCTCGATCGTGCCGCGCAAATGCAGCCCCTGATCGGACCAGCTGGCGACGACATAAGCCGGCTGGCCTATCGCCTCCAGGTCGAGCTCCTTCGAGCGCCAATAATCGTCGATCAGCGGGTGGGCGACGATATTGGCCCAGCTATCCTCGGTGCGATTGAGCGACCATTGGATGTTGTCGCAGGCGCGCGGCAGGAAGTTCGTCTCCAATATGCCGCCATGATAGGCGAATTCGCGATACCAGTCGGAAAACCCTTCCCATGGATTGAGCGCGGCGAGTGGCCCCGGGCGCAGCGGCGCGACCAGATATTGGATGTTGGCAAGATAGGACACGCCGGTCATCCCGACCCGTCCGTTCGACCAGGGCAATCGGCCGAGCCACTCGATCGCGTCGGCGCAATCCTCCGCTTCCTGGATGCCATTGTGGTGGAAATCGCCCCCCGACAGCCAGGCGCCCCGCGGGTCGACCACTGCCACGCCATAACCGTGCCCGCCCCACCAGACCGGGTCTGGCCCTTCGAACGGGGTCAGCTCCGACAGCCATTCCGGGTCCACGCCGGAGCGCGGCCAGAAGACGCGGTTGGTCAGCGCATGCTTGCCGTAAGGGCCCCAGGCCAACAGCAGCGGCACGTTCGCCATCGCGCCCTCAGGGCGATAGAGATCGGCGAAGATTTCCACCCCATCGCGCAAGGGGATGCGGCAATTGCGCTCGATCGTCAGGCCGCGTTCGGTCCGGCAGGAGAAGTCGGCCGGCGGCAAAGGCGGCTTGGTGGGGTGACCGAAAGGGTCGCTCCCCGCGCGCATCAGCGGCCGAAAACGCACATTGCCTCCCTACAAGACGACGAAATAATGGATCCGGTTGGCGTTCGGCACCTTTTCCGCCACGCCGACGAACACGTGCTGCGACATCCATTCATGCGGACCCGCCGGCGCGTCGAAGCGCGGGGTGACGCGCATATAATAATCGTCGAACGACACCGGCTCGTTGCGACGCATCTTCTCGGCGATCTCGGGGCTTCGCGCCCAGCGAAACCCGCGATTTTCGAGATAGATGATCGCGCCATCGTCGGCCTCGAGCAGGTAACGGGCGTCGAAATCGATCACGCCGTTCGGCCGCGACAGCGGGAAATCGCCGCCCGACATGGGGACCACGCGACCATTGAGCCGCGGCCCTTCAACCGTGCCCTCTGCTGCGTAGATTGCTGCGCGCGTGTCGCCGCGCGCGCCGGGTTTGATCCAATAGGGCTTCGACAGCGTGATCGAGATGGTGAAGGCGTAGTCGAGCCCCGGCGCGAAAGGATGGTGTCCGCTCATGGACAGCGGATAAACGCCGCATTTGTTGATTTGTCAACGATCAGGCGCGATACCTCACGGCGAGAAGACAATAGCGATTCTGGCGGCTACAAAATCGCGATGCAGCAGAAGATCATCCGTACCGAACCACCGACGGAGGCGAAGTCCAGCCGACCATCGTTCGAATTCGGCCCCTCGCACATTCCCTATCGCATCCTTTTGCTCAGCAAGATGATCGATCGGGTTACGGCGCAGCATGTCCGGGATACGGCACAGCTTTCTCTCGCCGAATGGCGGGTGCTGACGCATGTCGAAATGATCGGGAAGTGCAGCGCCGCGGAAGTGGCCAGCGTCGCCTATTCGGACCGGGCCGAAGTGAGCCGGGCCGTCGCGTCACTCGAGCAGCGCGGCTTCGTCCAGCGCGAGGCCAATCCGCGCAATCGCAAGAGCAGCCTGGTGTCGCTGACCGAAGCGGGCAAGTCGGTCCACGCCGCCATCCGCGGAGCGCGGGGCAAATTCTATGAGCAATGGCTCACCGATCTGAGCGACGCGGAGCGGGTGGCGCTCAATGCCGCGCTGGAAAAGGTCACGCGCCGCGTCATCGACAGCGCCCCGCAGATGTTCGACGTCTAAGAGCGCTACCGCGCCAGGGCCTGATAGATCGAGAACGCGCTGGTCAGCGTCAGCAGCACGCCGACCATCGCCATCAGCGGACGCGCCGGCACCTTCTTGGCCAGCCACCCGCCCAGCGGCGCCGCGAGCAGCCCGCCGATCAGGAGACCCAAGGTCTGCAGGGTGAAAGCGGCGAATCCCAAGGTGAAGATGAACGTCGCGGAGATCGTCGTCGTCAGGAAGAATTCCACGGTGTTGACCGTGCCGATCGTCTCGCGCGGCGAGGCGCCTTGCACCAGCAGGTTGCTCGTCACCACCGGACCCCAGCCGCCGCCACCCGCCGCGTCGAGAAAGCCGCCGACCAGCCCGAGCGGTTCGATCACCTTGGGCGTCCTCGGTTCGACCCGACCGCGCCAGGCGCGAAACAGCAGATAAAGGCCGATCGCGCTCAGATAGGCCATCACGAACGGCCGCGCGATCGAGGCGTCGACCGACGACAACACATAGGCGCCAAGCACGCCGCCGATCATGCCGGGGATCACCAGCCGCGCGAACAGCCGCCAGTTCACGTTGCGGTGCAGGACATGGCTGATGCCGGACGCCGCGGTAGTGAAGGTCTCGACCGCATGGACGCTGGCCGAGGCAACGCGCGGCGGCAGGCCCATCACGCTGATCAACAATGTCGAGTTGATCAGGCCGAACGCCATGCCCAGCGCGCCATCGACCAATTGTGCGGCGAACCCGATCGCGATGAACGGCAGGATCGCCTCGATCGAGGCCAGCGAAACATCGACCATCAACAGCGCAAACTCCCCGGGGCCCTGTCCGTTGCATGACGCGCGAACCTAATTCCTACAACAAAGATGGGCTTTTCTCCGACGAAGTTGCGACAGGGCGGTTATGGAAATCGTCAGCCGGGCGTCCTAGATATAGCGAAATCGGCGAAGGGGACGCGCCAATGCTTGCTGGCCTCAGGGCTTATCTCGACTCGATTCGGGCGCGCGACCCAGCGCCACGATCGAACGTGGAAATCCTGCTTTATCCGGGCGTTTGGGCGCTCGGTTATCACCGTATCGCACATGCCTTGTACAATGCGCGGCTGTTTTTCCTGGCGCGCTGGGTGAACCATATCGCGCGCTTCTTCACCGCGATCGACATCCATCCGGGTGCCAAGATCGGCAAGTTCTTCTTCATCGATCACGGCTTCACCGTGATCGGCGAGACGGCGGTGATCGGCGACAATGTCACGATCTATCAATGCGTCACGCTCGGCGGGACCAATCCCGCAGACGGCGTCGCCGGCAAGCGCCACCCGACGATCCAGGACAATGTGATCATCGGATCCGGCGCCCAGGTGCTGGGGCCGGTGACGGTCGCGGTCGGCGCGCGGATCGGCGCCAATGCAGTCGTCACGCGCGACGTACCCGAGGGCGCGGTGATGGTCGGCATCCCGGCGCGGCCGACGATGGTCGAAGGGAAGGGCGAAAAGCCGTTCCTCGCCTACGGCACGCCGTGCAGCGAGATATTCGATCCGCAGACGCAGAAGGTCGAGTTGCTCCGCTGCGAGATCGAGACATTGCGCAAGCGGCTCGACGCCTTGCTTGCTGAACACGAGCCTGCCCAGTTGCCGGAGCGTGATCGCGCCTGATGGGAACGGTCACGCCGTTTCCGCTGTCTGGCCGCCAACCAAGCCAGATCGGCTTCGAGCGGCTCGAACTCACCCGCATCCTCGACCTGTACGGTCGCATGGTCGCCGCCGGGCATTGGCGCGATTATGCGATCGAGCTCGGCCACGCCGCGGCGGTGTTCGCCGCGTTCCGCCGCACCGCCGAGCGCCCCGAATTCAGGATCGAGAAACGCCCCGATCTGCGCAATCGCCAGGGGATGTGGGCGCTGATCGCCGAACATGGCCAGGTAGTGAAGCGCGGCCATGAACTCGGCCCGGTGCTGGCGCCGATCGAACGGCGGCTGATGAAGCTGATCGAGGATTAGGCCGGGAGCCATAAACGGCGCCCCCGAGAATCGGCGGTCAAGTTTGCTCGCCGTTTACCCACCCGCCGAGCTTCGGTCGCTTATCATGCCACGGGCAGGCTTGTTCGAGCTGGGCGGCAAGTCGGATCAGTGTCGCTTCGTCGGCGTAACGCGCCGAGAACATCATTCCGATCGGCAAACCCTCACGCGATTGGCCGAGCGGCAGCGAGATTGAGGGCTGACCGGTGAAGTTGAACGGGGCGGCGAAAGGATAGACCTCGCCATTTCGCGTCTGGATGTCTGCCGCCGACACGTTGATCGGATCGAGATAGCCGATCCTGGGCGGTGGAGTGCCCATCACCGGGCATAGGAACACGTCCCAATCCTCGAAAAAGCGAAGCGTCGTTCGGGCTCGCATCCGGCGTTCCTGCGCGCTGTAGAGCGCGTCGACACCCGACACCGAGCGCGCGCCGTTGAGTACTGCCCAACTCAGCGGTTCCAGCTCGTCCGCTGCCGGCTCGCGCCCAATCGCCTCGATCATCCGCTTCATGCCGGCAGCGAAGTTCGCGCCGGCAAGCGGCAGATTGGCGACATAGTCGCTCAGCGTATTGGTGCCGAGCGCGCGCTCCTCCACGTGATGGCCGAGCCCGTCGAGCAATCGCGCGGTATCCTCGAGCGCTGCTTGCACGTCGGGATGAATCGCGCGCGCGAGCGGCGTCCCGCCCGACCACGCGATGCGGAGCCGTCCCGGATCGCGCCCGACTTCGTCCGCATAGGGCCGTTCCTTCGGCGGGATGGCATAGGGCGACCCCGGCTCCGGATTGCCGGTCACGTCGAGCATCACCGCGGTATCGCGGACAGTGCGGGTGATCACGTGCTCTACGACATTGCCTTGCGCGAAATCGTAGCCGTCGGGCAGATCCGGATTGCGGTCGCGCGTCACCTTCAACCCGACCAGGCCGCAGCATGAGGCGGGAATCCGGATCGAGCCAAGGCCATCGCCGCCATGCGCCATCGGCACCATGCCGCACGCCACCGCTGCCGCCGAACCGCCCGACGATCCGCCGACAATGTGTCCGAGGTCCCAGGGGTTTCGACAGGGCCCGAACAGTGCCCCTTCCGTCGTGCCGGCGATCCCGAACTCCGAAAGGTTGGTCTTACCCAGGGGGACGACCCCGCTCGCCCGGTAGCGGCGCATCAGGCCACTGTCCTGGGCATCCGTGAAGCCCGCATTCGCGGCGTAGCGGCTGCCCGACGTACGCGGCCAACCCTCCACCTGCAGCAGCAAGTCTTTCACCAGGAAGGGAACACCCGTGAACGGACCTTCCGGCAGCGGTCCGGCCGCAGCCGCCCGCGCCTCGTCGAAGGCGCGATAGACGACGGCGTTGATCTCGCGATCATAAAGCTCGATGCCTTCGATCGCGGCGTCGACGACCTCGAGCGGCGAGACCTCACCGTGCCGGATCAATTCCCCCAGGCCGACGGCATCGTGGGCCGCATATTCAGTGAACTTCATCGCGCCTCCTTGCTCGATTACGTTGCTTCCTCAAGGGAGAACCGAAACCACTCTGCCCCGGAAACAGTAGGGTCGCGGTCGAACGGAGACGTTCGAGAATGGTGGAAACCTGCTGATACGCCTGCGGCAAGCAATTACGATTGCTGGCGTAATAGTCACTCGATAGCATAGCTTCGGTAGCGCATTTTACCGGAGAGATGGATGAATCCCGATGTAAAAACCCGGCTTGCCGGCATTGCCTGCGTTTTGGCCGGCGCTGCGATATCATGGCCCACCACTTTCGATCGCCTCCGGCTGGCCGAGCAGGGTGTTCCTGAGATCAGCACTTGGTCGCTCGCTTCCTTCTTGGTGGGACCGCTGATCATAATCGGCCTGACGATGATGATATTCGGCGCGAGAACGGAAGCCCTGACGCGTAACGCGGAGAAGAAGCGCCTGACCCTTTTCGGCAATTTGATAGCTCTAGCGTGCACCGTGGCAGGGTTCGGCGGAATGCTGGGCACTACCTATCTGCTGCGAACCTATGGATATCTATAGCCCAATCTTGAGGTCGCAGACGAAAGGCTCTGCCTGGTGGAAAGCGGCGCGATAGCCTTTTGGGGTACTTCCCGCCGGCTCGCTTTGCCCACCGCGAACGGCGCGAAGTGGGTGGAAAGGCGAACGGCAGCCTCCGATTCCGAAGTCCCTTTAACGGACGCTCGCCATTTGCCGACGGGCGGATCGCCTCCAGTGATTGACTTCCCATGATCCGAGTGATGCCTTTGAGCGGCAGTCGACGACCAGAGAGGAATTGGGATGGGATGGATCAAGAGCACGGTAGCCGCTGCTCTGATGGCCGGCACGGCGCCGCTCCCCACGACGTTGATAACACCCGCCAACCTGGATGCGATCGTTCAGCGCACGTGGCTGACAAGTCGTTCATGGGGCAAGTCCTTGTAGCGAAGGGCGACACCATTCTGTTTGATCGCTTTTACGGCTACGCCAATGTCGAATGGAACGTCGCTTTTGCGCCTGATACGCGCTTTCGCATTGGCTCGATGACGAAGCAATTTACAGCGGCTGCCGTGATGAAGCTGGTTGCCGACAAAAAGGTGGCACTCGACGCGACCGTCTCTACCTATGTTACCGACCTTCCGGCGACGTGGAGCAAGGTGACTGTCCAGCAATTACTCGATCAGACCGCGGGATTGCCGGACTATACCAGCGATCCGAGATTTTCGGCCGTATCCCGCCAACCGACCAAGCCGGGCGAGCTGATAGCCCTGGTGGCGGATAAGAGCCCCGAATTCGCGGCAGGGTCAAAATGGCGGTACAGCAACACGAACTATTTGGTTCTCGGCAAATTAATCGAAGACGTGTCGGGGAAACCTTATGCGGTCTTTCTCCGGGAGACCCTTTTTGCGCCGCTGGGAATGAAAGGGACGGCGTTCGATTCGGTAAATCGGATCATGCCACACCGTGCCGATGGCTATCGCAATGAGGCGAACGCGTTGTCTAACGCCAACTACATGGATGAAAGCGTTCCATTCTCGGCCGGCGGCCTGGTGGCTACGGGCCGCGATCTGCTCACTTGGGAGCGCACGCTGTTTGGGGGCCGGATTCTGTCGCCGCAAGATAGCAAGCTTATGACGGAGCCGGTGAAGGACGAATATGCTTTTGGTCTCTGGAATCACGTTAGGGATGGCATTCATCAGATCGAGCATGGCGGCAATATCAATGGGTTCAACAGCGAAATGGCCTATTACCCGGAGTCAGATGTAACGGTAATCGTCTTGAGCAATGTCGAGGGCGTGAGTGCCAAACTCATCAGCGAAGAAATCTACCATAAGCTTATCCCGAAGCGTTCTTCGCATTAATCCGTTACGCGCATGACATCTCCGGACGTGGAGGCATGCTAACCGCGACACAAAATAGCGTGGCGTTGCGATCACGAAGCGTCGGTGCTCGGATAGGCCTCGTTCGGCGTACCGCCGCTTGCCGCCGCGATGCCGAACAACCGCGCCGCCCCCAGAAACAGCAAGACGAAGAAGCCGTTCAGCACGATCAGTCCGACGATACCGGGCGGCTCATTTCGGCCGGCCAAGACCGCGACCACGCCGACCGCGGCATTGGCGATCGCCGCCATCGTCATCGCGTGTGACACGCCACTCGCCCGGAAGCGCGCCCAGGCCATGCCGCCGAACGCGATGGCGATGACGCCGATATAGAGCAGGTTGAGCGGGTTATCCTCGTCGCCGATGATACCGACCGCGCCGTTGATCCAGATGAGCAGGAACGCTGCGGCCAGCGCGATCGCGACCCCGCTGCGATAGGCATTGTTGCGTGTGGCTCTGACCGTCAACTCGAACGCGATGCCGACTCCACCAATCATCACCGTGGCGAAAGCGAAGTCGAATGGCGTCCAGTTGACCTCACGCGTGAATTGCATCGCCACCAGCGGCAACAGCAGCAGCAGCGCGGCGATGCTCCAGCCCGCAACCCTCCAGGGGTTCATTCCACCTCCGCGCTCAATCGCCTTTGCCATCACGTCGCCTCCATGCTTGAATGAGACATCATCCTGACGGACTCGCCGGTGAGCGGCATGAGCAACTCCTGAGGTTTCGCTGAAAAATGGCGTCCGGCAGCTTTCGCTTCGACGGTTTCGAGCTCGACCCGGCCCAGCGCCGGCTGATGCGCGACGGCGCCGTGGTCGAACTCAACGCACGCTATTTCGATGCGCTCGTCCTGTTGCTGCGGGAAAGCGGCAAGCTCGTCACCAAGGATCGCTTCCTGGATGAGGTGTGGCGCGGCGTGCCGATCACCGACGAAGCCCTGACCCAATGCGTCAAGACGCTGCGGCGGCAACTCGGCGACGACGCGGCCAATCCGCGCTTCATCGAAACCATTCCCAAGCACGGCTATCGTTTCGTCGCGCCGGTCGACTGGGTAGAGCAGGCGAGCATCGAGCCGACAGCGGCGACCCCGATACCGCCGACCTCTTCCTATTCCTGGCGTGAGGTCGTGTTGCTCGGCGGCGCGGGAACGATCGGGGCCGGCATCGCCGGCGCGATCGGCGGGCTGTTCTACGGCTTCGTCGCAGCATCGCAGCCGCTCGAGTCCGGCGGCGGGGCGTCGGTGCTGTTCGTGCTGCTGTGGCTGACTATCGTGGTGGCGCTGGTCGGCGGCGCCGGCGTGAGCTTTGGGATTGCCGCGGCTGGTTTCACCCGGCGCGGTTGGTCGACCATCGTCGGTGGAGCGCTTGGCGGCATGGCGATCGGCGGGATCGTCAAGCTACTTGGCCTCGATGCGTTCAGCTTGCTGCTCGGCCGATCGCCGGGCGGCATCGCCGGCGCGCCCGAGGGGCTGTTGCTCGGTGGCGCGGTGGGGCTGGGCGCATGGCTGGCCGGCCGGCCGCGATCGGGCTCAATGCGGCGCAGGATCGCTGTCGCCGGTCTGGTCGGAGCGGTGGGTGGCGTGCTGGTGTCGCTATTGGGCGGGAGGCTGATGGGCGGCAGTCTGGATCTGCTGGCGCGAACCTTTCCTGGCTCGCACCTGCGGCTCGGTCAGTTGGGCATATTGGTGGGCGATCAGGACTTCGGTTTGGTCACACAAGTCGTGACCGGGGGCGTGGAGGGCGCGCTGTTCGCTGCCTGCATCGTCGGCGCATTGCTTCGGGCGCGCGAGCGGCTGCACGTCACCACTTGACTGATATATAACCTCGCGGTTATGGGTCGTATCCATAGCCAGCGAGTTATATATTTATGTCGACTCAACACGACGTTATTTTCAGCGCCCTGGCGGATCCCACGCGTCGTGGGATTTTCGAGCGGCTGTGCCGTGGCGGCGAGCAGACGGTGGGCGGACTGACCGCGATGGCAGGTGTCTCGCAGCCGGCGGTGTCCAAGCATCTCGGCGTGCTGAAAAAGGCCGGGCTGGTGCTCGATCGGCATGAGGGGCGCCAGACCCATTATACCGCGCGGCGGCAGGCGCTCGCACCCCTCGTCGACTGGACCAGCCAGATGACCGAATTCTGGGAAAGCCGGTTCGACGATCTCGATAATTTGCTCAAGAGGATGGACCAATGACGACGACTTCGACCGAAACCCGTTCCGTGGTGATCGAACGCGAGTTCGCGCATGCGCCCGACAAGCTCTGGCGCGCGCTGACCCAGCCGCATCTGATCGCGGAATGGCTGATGAAGAACGATTTCGTGCCGACGCTCGATCACCGCTTCACGCTGAGCGGCGATTGGGGATCGGTCGATTGCAAGGTGCTCGAGGTCGAGCCGCAGCGGGCGCTCGCCTATAGCTGGGATGCGATGGGGCTGGAGAGCGTGGTCACCTGGACGCTGACGCCATCGGCCGCCGGCACGCACGTGCGCATGGAGCAGGCCGGTTTCCGCCCCGATCAGCAGCAGGCCTTCGCCGGCGCCAAGTTCGGCTGGCAGAAATTCCTCGCCAATCTGGACGAGGTCGTGGCGCGGATCGACTGATCGGCATGTTTTTCGAGCACATAGGGAGGAAGGGATGAACGGGAATTCGGCTATTCGGCAGTTTCACCGCTGGACGTCGATCGTCTTCGTGGTGGCGGTGATCTTCAATACGGTCATGCTGGTGCTGGGCCGCCAGGCGACATGGGTCGGGCTGACAGCACTTTTTCCGTTGATCCTGTTGATGATAACCGGCCTTTATATGTTCGCGCTGCCCTATCTGGCGAAGAGCCGGACGGCGTCGCCCGCACGCGACGCCGCCTGAGCGATCGAGAAGGAAGAATGATGGCCACGACCGAAGCAGACGCCAAATCGCCGTCCGAATTGATCGATGACCGGATCGCGTCGCTGGGCGACTGGCGCGGCGCGACGCTGGCGCGGATTCGTGTCCTGATCCGCGATGCCGAGCCCGATGTCGTCGAGGAGTGGAAATGGCGCGGGGTGCCGACCTGGTACGCCAATGGCAAGATCACCTGCACTGGCGAGACCTACAAGAACGGCGTCAAGACCACATTCGCCAAGGGCGCGGCGCTCGACGACCCCAAAGGATTGTTCAACTCGAGCCTGGACGGCAATGTCCGCCGCGCGATCGACTTCCACGAGGGTGACGCGATCGACGAGGAAGCGTTCAAGGCACTGGTCCGCGCGGCATCAGCGGCGAACGGGGGCGGCAAGAAGCGCTGAATGTCGATTTCCCGGCGTTGACTCGTCAACCCGTCGTGCGATTGTCCGGCTGGTTACCGCTCGGTTCAAAAAGGGGAAATCGATGCCAGCCTTCAGCACTTGTCTTGCGCCGTCATGCCGCACCAAGGTCGAGGGGACCGTCAACCCTTGCCCCAATTGCGGCGGCAAGATGCGGACGCCGCGCACGATACGCGCGCTGGGCTGGTTGCTGCTCGCCTGCGGTGTCTTCCTCGTCGGGCTGATGAGCTATCTCTGGACCGTGCTCGCCCCCGCAATGGCGCACCCCGGGGACTTGACCGGCGGCACCACCTTCACCGGCACCGCGGAGCAGGGAAAGACGATCCTGACCGTGTTCGCCGCGGTGATCGTGTTCGGGCTTGGATCGATCACCTATGGATTGTGGATGATCATTACCGGTCGGCGCAGCCTCGCTATGATGATCGGCGTGCTGGTGCTCGCGGCCGTGTTGATCGCGATAAGCTGGCGAGCGATGACGGTGTTGCCGGCCTGAGGGCCCTGCGGGCCGCGCCCCTTCCTCGACCGCTATTGTTCGCCTATCATGCGGAAACGGGGTAGTTTCTCGAGGGGGAAAAATGCGCAGGCTGATCGTGATGATCGGGCTCATCCTGGCGATAATGTCGCCAGCGAGGGCGGAATGGCGGCACGCGCGAACCGATCATTTCATCCTGACAATCGACGACAGTGAAGAGAATGCGCGCGATTTCGCGGTGCGGCTGGAGCGGTTCGATGCGGCGCTGCGCCTGCTCTACGGCGTGCCCGACAACCCCGATCAGCATCTGCGCCCCGTCGCCATCTACGCGTTCAAGGAAGGCCTGTTCTTTGCTGCGTGCCGCTGTCCCGCCACGGCAGGCTTCTATTCGGCGCGGACCGACAGCTCGTTCATCATGACGCTCCACCTTCCCAACATCGATCGCAAGGCAAAGACGGGAGGGTGGAGTTCACAGGCACTGCTGTTGCACGAATATACCCACCATTTCGTATCGACGAATTTTCCGATCGCCTATCCTTATTGGTTCCAGGAAGGCTTCGCCGAATTCAACGCCAACACGTCATTCGAAAAGGACGGGTCGCTGATCATCGGCTATCCGGCCAATTACCGTGGCGACGGGTTGCTGAACGGTTCCAAACCGTCGCTGAAGCGGTTGTTTGATCCGAACCAGTACGGATATGGCGACAATCCCGATCTGATCTATGGGTATGGATGGCTACTGACCCATTATCTGATGCTCAAGCCGGAGCGTCGTGGCCAGCTTGCCGCCTATCTCTCGGCAATGAACGCAGGCGTGCCGAGCCTCAAGGCCGCGCAACAGGCGTTCGGCGATCTGGCGGCGCTCGACAAAGAACTCAGCGGCTATCGACGAAGTCTGCTTCTGGCGCCGCTTCGGGTCCCGCCGGGCAAACCGGTGTCCGCCGTCGTCACGACGCTGACTCCCGGGGAAGCGGCGATGCTGCCGGTCTATGCCGCGATGCGGACCGGTGGGACAAAATTGTATCGCATCGGTCTTGCTCAGAGCGCGCAAGGCATCGCTAAGCGTTATCCCGACGACGCGGTGGTCGCGGCACAGCTTGCCGAGATCGAGACGGTGGCGAGGCGCTTCGACAAGGCCGACGCGGCGGCCGACAAGGCACTGGCGGTCGATCCCAATTCGGTATTGGCGCTCCTCCAGAAGGGAAGCGTTGGGATCGCCCGGGCACACGAAGCGAAGGCCAGCGATCCCGCTGTGTGGACGGCAGCCCGTGCCTGGTTTCTCAAGGCGAACCGCGCCGATCCCAATCAGGTCATGCCGCTCTATCTCTATTATATGAGCTTCGTCAGCGCCAAGACCAAGCCCAGCCCGGGCGCGATCAAAGGCCTGATGCGCGCCGCCGTCCTGGCGCCGGAGAGCGACGATGTCCGCATGGCGCTCGCCAAGCAATTCCTGCTGGACGGCGACGCGGCCACTGCGCGCACCTTGCTCCAGCCAATTGCCTTCACTCCGCACAGCCTGCGCGCCAAAAACATCCCGCTTGATGCACTGCACTTGATCGATGCCGGCAAGGCGGAGGAGGCCAAGGCCCTTCTGACCAAAGGCGACGAAGACGACGATTGATCGTTAGCGCTAGGGCAATTCCGCCTTGGGGAATCCCGACCAGACCTGATCGTAATCCTCGTCGAGCGCGCTCGTTTCCAACGCATGGTCAGTGCAATGGAACACCCAGCGACTCTCGATCATGAAGGCCATCGTGCCGTCGATCTTGTGCGGCTTGAGCTCGGCGTCGCTGGCGCCTTTCCACGAGGCGAGGTCGGGGCCATGGCCCGACATCTGGTTGTGGAGCGACATCGCGCCGGGGCGGAAGCCGTCGGCCTTGGCGTCATAAGCGCCGTAGAGCAGGCCCATACACTCGCTCATCGTGTTGCGGTGGAACCAGGGCGGGCGGAACGTGTCCTCGGCGACCATCCAGCGCGGCGGGAAGATGACGAAATCGGCATTGGCGGTGCCGGGCACGTCACTAGGTGAGGTCAACACGGTGAAGATCGACGGATCGGGATGATCGAAGCTGACCGTGTTGATCGTGTTGAAGCGAGTGAGATCGTAGCGGTACGGCGCGTAATTGCCGTGCCAGGCGACGACGTCGAGCGGGCTGCGGCCGAGCTGGGTTTCCCACAACGCGCCCTCGAATTTCTGGATCAGCGCGAAATCACCTTCGCGATCTTCGAACCAGGCGACCGGGGTCTCGAAATCGCGGGGATTGGCGAGGCCGTTCGATCCGATCGGGCCGAGGTCGGGCAAGCGGAACGGCTGGCCGTGATTTTCGGCGACATAACCGCGCGCGGGTCCGTCGGGCAGTTCGACGCGGAAGCGCACGCCGCGCGGGATCACCGCGACCTGGCCCGGCGCGAGGTCGATCCGGCCCATTTCGGTCAGCAGGAGCAGCGCACCTTGCTCGGGCAGGATCAGCAGCTCGCCATCGGCCGAGGCGAAGGCGCGGTCGGTCATGTCGCGCGTGGCGTGATAGAGATGCATCGCCACCCCCGCCTGGGTGCGCGGGCCGTCGCCGGCGACGACCATCGTCGTCAGGCTGTCGAGCCAGTCGGCGTCGGTTGCCTCTTCGAGCGGCCGCCAGCGCAGGCGGTTGGGGGCGAGGGGGGATTTGCTCAGGCCGGGGGCGAAGCGCTTGGCGCCTTCATAGCGGATGAAGGCGGGGTGCGCGGCCGAGGGACGCAGGCGGTAGAGCCAGGTGCGGCGGTTCTCGTGGCGCGGCGCGGTGAAGGCGGTGCCGCTCAGCTGTTCGGTGTAGAGGCCGAAAGCGGGCTTTTGCGGCGAATTGCGGCCGACCGGGAGGGCGCCGGGAATCGCCTCCGTGGCGAAATGGTTGCCGAAGCCGGTTTGGTAGTCGGGCATCGCTACTCTCCAGCCCCTCCCCTTCAGGGGAGGGGTTAGGGGTGGGGCAGCGGCGACGGGGCTCGATGCCCCGGCGTCGCTTCGGTTCTACGGCAGGACGCTCGCTGTGCTCGCGACCCACCCCAACCCCTCCCTTGAAAGGGAGGGGCTGTATTGATCAAGCCTCCGCCTTCGCCGGCACGACGCCGCGGCGAATCTGGTCGAGTTCGATGCTCTCGAACAGCGCCTTGAAATTGCCTTCGCCGAAGCCGTCATTGCCCTTGCGCTGGATGATCTCGAAGAAGATCGGGCCGACCATGTTCTCGGTGAAGATCTGCAGCAGCAAGCCACCGCCGGTCTCCGGCGATCCGTCGATCAGGATGTGGCGCTTGCGCATCTCGGCGACGTCGTGGCCATGGCCGGGCAGGCGCTTGTCGATCAGGTCGAAATAGGTGTCGGGCGCGGTCTGGAACCGGATGCCGTTGGCGCGCAGCTGGTCGATCGTCGAGAAGATGTCGTCGGTCGCCAGCGCCAGATGCTGGATGCCTTCGCCCTTATAATCCTTGATGAATTCCTCGATCTGCGAATGCTCGTCCTGGCTTTCGTTCAAGGGAATGCGGATCTTGTCGTCGGGCGCGGTCATCGCCTTGGAGAACAGGCCAGTCGACTGACCCTCGATGTCGAAATAGCGGATCTGGCGGAAGTTGAAGATCCGCTCGTAATAATTCGCCCAATAATCCATCCGCCCGCGGTTGAGATTGTGGGTCAGGTGATCGAGCGTGTGCAGCCCGACCGAATGGTCGTCGACGCCGGCGCCGGTGGGGACGAAATCGGTCTCGTAGATCTTCGACTTGGCATCGACGAGATAGAGGTTGGCGCCGCCGATTCCCTCGATCGCCGGAATGTCGAGCTCGCCCGGGCCGTGTTCGCCCTTCACTTCGGTGGCGCCGCGCTCCAGCGCGAGGTCGCGCGCCTTTTCGCCATCGGCGACGCGGAACGCCATCGCGTTGGCGCTCGGGCCGTGGGCATTGCGGAAGCCAGCGACCTGGCCGGCATCGTCCATGTTGAGCAGGAAGTTGATGTCGCCCTGGGCATAGCGGCGCACATTCTTCGACTTGTGCGTGCCGACATGGGTAAAGCCCATTTTCTCGAACAGATCGGCCATCTTTTCCGGGTCGGGCGAGGTGAATTCGACGAATTCGAACCCGTCCAGGCCCATCGGATTGTCGTGCGCGTCGGTCATCGGAACATGCTCCAGGGGGAAAAGTCGTTTCAGATGAAACTATATCGTGTTTCAGTGGTGGCGTCCACCGTCCCGAACGCATGTCACGCAACGCTTGTTTCGCGCGGGCGAACACCGCAAAGTGCCCGGAAATGGCCGATTTGAAGCTCGATCAGTTCCTTCCCTACCGGCTCTCGGTCGTGTCCAACCGCGTGTCCGCGGCGATCGCGACCGCTTATGACCGGCTGTTCGGGCTGCGCATCCCCGAATGGCGCCTGATCGCGGTTATTGCGGAAGGGCCGGGGATCACGCAGCAGGCGCTGGGTGTGGCGACGCGGATGGACAAGGTGACGGTGAGCCGGGCGGCGCAGGCTTTGGTCGAGCGCGGGCTGGTCGCGCGCGCGCCGAACGAAGGCGACAGGCGATCGCATCTGCTCGCGCTGACCGCCACCGGCCGGCTGCTCTACGATCAGGTCGCGCCCAAGGCGCTGGAGCTCGAGGCCAAGGTGCTCGAACAGCTCGACGCCAGCGAACGTCTTGCCTTGTCGGCGATGCTCGATCGCATCGAAGCGGCGGCCAGCGAAGTCGCGCCCGAAGGCGTCGGAGCGGATTGAGGGTGAACCGATCGGGCTGTGGCGCGTTGGCAGGCGCGAAGGGGGCGAAGGACGATCCCCGAAAAGGGGCCGTCGTGTCGCGTCTTGTATCGCATTGTTGTCTGGCTATCGCGGCGTGCGCCGTTGTTCCCGGAGCGTTGGTCGCGCAACAGACTAACCCGCCGGCGCGCACCGACAGCAGCGCGCCGGCCGACCCTTCGAGCCAGGAACAGGCGCGGCAATCGGGCGAGCCCAAGCCGGTGCCGACCCCGACCAGCGATCCGCTCGGCGACAAGCCGATCGTGCCCGACGACCAGTTCGACAAGTCGCTGCCGCCTTTGTCGAACGACATCAACGCGCCGCTCGAGCCGATCCCGCAGGAAGCCCCGTTCACCCCGCAGACCGCGGACAAGGCGCCGCCCAGCATCACGCCGCCAGCAACGCCCGCGCCCGACGTGCCGCCGGGAACGCTGCCGCCGGCACCCGAGCCCGCGCCCGAACTCGCCGCGCCGCTGCCGACGCTCGACAGCTACAATACGACGCCGGTGACCGAAGTCGCCGACGTGCCGGGCGGCAAGAGCGCGGAGATACGCTACGACACGGTCGTCAACGGTCTCGGCGACCTCGGCCTCGACGGTGATTTCAAAACCTTCTCGTCATTGAAGAAGGGCGGCGGCAAGGCGGCCAATGCCGCGATGGTGGCGGCACGCGGACGCGAGGATGAGGCATTGGCGGTGCGGCTGATGCATTCGCGCGGTTATTATGACGCAACCGCTTTGTCGTCGGTCGAGAGCATCCCCAACCAGCCCGGCCGCGTCCGCGTGGTGATCAACGCGGTGCCGGGCAAGCAATATACGTTCGCGTCGATCAATGTGGATTCGCAGCCGGTGGTGCCGGGCGACCTGATCACCAGAAACCTACCGCTCAGGGTCGGCGAGCCGATCGATGCGGTCCGGGTGCAGGGCGCCGAGGCCAATGTCACGCTGGAGATGGGGCGTAACGGCTATCCGTTCGTGCATCTGGGCACACGCGATATCCTGCTCGACGATGCCGCCTTTACCGGGGATTACACCTTGCCGGTCGACACCGGACCGCGGTCGAGCTTCGGCGATGTCAGTACGAGCGGGCGGCTTGCCTTCGGACCCGATCACATCCGCCTCCTGCGCCGCTTCAAGCCGGGCCAGCTCTACGACACCGAAAAGGTCGACGATCTCAGGAAAGCGCTGGTCGCGACGGGGCTGTTCTCGACCGTGACGGTCGAGCCGGTCGATACCGGCAAGACCGCGCCCGACGGTACCCGGATCGTCGACCTGGCGGTGACCCAGCGGGTCGGGCGGACGCGGTCGATCGCGGCAACCGGGGGCTACAGCACCGGCGAGGGTATCAAGCTCGAAGGCACCTTCACCGCGCGCAATGCTTTCCCGCCCGAAGGCGCGTTCATCGTCGGCGCGGTCGCCGGCACGCAGGAACAGAGCGGCACGGTCACTTTCCGCCGCTCGAACTGGAATCAGCGCGATCGCACGCTGTCGTTCGGGCTCAGCGCGGGGCATAACAATTACGATGCCTTCGACGCCGCGACCCTGTCGCTGTTCGGCCGCGTCTCGTACGATTCGACGCCGATTTGGCAGAAAAGGATCACGTATGGCTATGGCTTCGAGCTGACCGGGACCAACGAAAGCGTCTATAATTTCAACGCCGGCAAGCGCCAACGGGGCACCTATTTCATCGCCGCGCTGCCGCTCAACATCCAATGGGATACGTCGGACGATCTGCTCAATCCGACCAAGGGCTATCGTCTGAAACTGACGCTCAGCCCCGAAACATCGGTGCGCGGGCCGATCCGTCCCTATGCCCGCACCCAGATCGACGCGAGCGTCTATTATCCGGTGACGAGCAGCATCGTGATCGCCGGGCGCGGGCGAGTCGGATCGATCCTGGGCATCGCGCGCGACGACCTCGCGCCGTCGCGGCGTTATTATGGCGGCGGTGGCGGGTCGGTGCGCGGCTATGGCTATCAGCGGTTGGGGCCGTTCGATCCCAATGGCGATCCCGTCGGCGGGCGCAGCGTCAACGAATTCGCGCTGGAGGCCCGCTATCGGTTCGGCAATTACGGCATCGTGCCGTTCATCGATGCCGGCAATTCCTACGCCAGCTCGATGCCCAAATTCACCGACTGGAAATTCGGCGCGGGCATAGGCGGGCGGTTCTACACCAATTTCGGGCCGATCCGGGTCGACGTCGCGACCCCGCTCAACAAGCGCAAGGGTGACTCGCGGATCGCGCTCTACATCTCGATCGGTCAGGCCTTCTGATGGTCGACGAAACCACCCCAGTCGAGACTCCCGAGAGCGACATCATCGTGGTGAAGCGGCCGTGGTGGCTGCAACTCGCGCGCGGCATCGTCATCCTGTGCGTTGCGATCCTGGCGCTGTTGACGATGGTCTATTTCGGGCTCGACACCGCGCCCGGCCACCGCTTCATCGTCTCGCGGCTGGAAAGCTACAAGACCGAAACCGGGCTCAACATCAAGGTCGGGCGGATCCGCGGCTCGATCTACGGCAAGATGGAATTGCTCGACCTCAGGGTCAGCGATCCCCAGGGGATTTTCCTGACCGCGCCGACCGCGACGATCGACTGGAACCCGTTCCAGTTCCTGTGGAACCATATCGACGTCAATTCGATGGCCGCGCCGACCGTGGTGATGCACCGGTCGCCGTCGTTACTGCCCAGCGCGCCGAACACGCCGATCCTGCCCGATATCGATATCGATATCGGCAGCCTGAAGGTCGACCGGCTGCTGCTCAAGGCGCCGGTGACTGGACAGCAACACATCATCCGGCTCGACGGCGTCGCGCATATCGCCGACCGCCGCGCGCAACTGATCGCCAATGCCGATGCGGTGCGCGGGCCGGGGGTTGCCGGTGGCGATCGGTTGCGGCTGGTGCTCGACGCCCAGCCCGACGCGAACAAGCTCGGCATCCGCGTCAGGTTCGACGCGCCCGCCGATGGCGTCGCCGCGAGCATGACCGGGGTCAAGGCGCCAATGGCGATCCGCATCAGCGGCGCCGGCGACTGGAAGTCGTGGAAAGGGAAGGGCGTCGCCGCGCTCAACGGCCAGTCGCTCGCCGATCTCGATCTCGGCGCGCAGAACGGCACCTTCACGATCAAGGGTGTGACCCATCCCGGGCTGTACCTGAAAGGGCCGGTCGAGCGGCTGACCGCGCCGGGGCTGAACGTCGACATCGTCTCGACCCTGGAGAAGCGCAAGGCGACGACGCGAATGACGCTCAAGTCGGACGCGCTGGCAGTGGCAGCGAGCGGACTGCTCGATCTCGGCGAGAACAAGTTCGGCAATTTCGTGATCGACGCGCGATTGCTGACGCCGGGCGCGATGCTGCCCAATCTGTCCGGGCGCGACGTGATGACGCATTGGACGCTCGACGGGCCGTTCGCGACCCCGACCATCGGCTACAATCTCAGCGCCGCGTCGATCGCATTCGGCGGTACTGGGCTCGAGGGATTGACCGCGTCGGGCAAAGCGACGGTCGATGCCAAGCACGTCCTGATCCCGGTCAATGCGCGGGCGCGCCGCATCACCGGAATGAACGCGGCAGCGGGCGCCTTGCTGACCAATGTCACCGCGGTCGGTGACTTCGCCTATTCCAACGGCAAGCTTCTGTCCGACAATCTGAAGCTCAAATCCGACAAGATCGACGCCACCGCGATCGTCGTCGCCGATCTGCCCAGCGGCCATTATACCGGCGCGCTGAAGGGGCGGGTCAACAACTACACGATCGACGGGATCGGCATCGTCGACCTGACCACCGACGCCAAATTGGTGTCGATGCCCAAGGGCGGTTTCGGGATCAAAGGGCGGATCGCGGCGAGGACGCGGCGCATCTTCAATTCGGGCGCGGAAAGCTTCCTCGGCGGCCAGGCGATCGTCACCAGCGATATCGGCTATGGCACCGACGGGGTCTTCACCTTCTCCAACGTCAAGCTCGCCGCGCCGCGCCTCAGCATCTATCGCGGGTCCGGCAGCTATCGCCCCGACGGCCAGATCACGTTCAGCGGGGACGCGCATTCGAAGGATTACGGCCCGATCAACGCGCGGGTAACCGGGACGGCGGCCGCACCAGTGATCGTCATTCACGCACCGCGCCCGGGCGTCGGCGTCGGCCTTGCCGGGCTCGAAGCCACGATCCGCGGCAAGGGCGACGGCTATGCCATCGTCGCCAAGGGTACGACCAATTACGGGCCGTTCGCCGCCAACGTGCTGGTGCGCAGCGGCAAGACGCTGGCGATCCAGGTCAATCAGGGCAGTACCTTCGCGGGCATGAACCTGACCGGTGCGCTGCAACAGACCGCGGCGGGACCATTCGCGGGCAAGCTGCAATTCGCCGGATCGGGGATCAACGGCACCGCCACGCTCGGCGCGGAGGGTAAGGTGCAGCGCGCCGACATCGCCGCGCGCGCCTATAACGCCACGATCCCGGGCAATCTGGATTTCACCATCGGGCGCGCGATCGTCAGCGCCAGCGTGGTGCTCTACCCGAACGCGCCGCGCGTGCTGGCCGACATCCAGGTCGGCAACATGCGCTATGGCGCGACGGTGTTCCAGGCGGCACGCGCCAAGATCGATTATTCGAACGGCAGCGGTACCGCCCAGGCAGTGCTGGCGGGGTCGTCGGGCGTGCCGTTCAGCATGGGCATCAATGCCCGGCTCCAGCCCAAATTGTGGCTGGTGGCGGTATCGGGCAAGGCCAACGGGATCGGCTTCCGTACGCCGCGGGCGGCGCAGATCGAGCCGCTGGACGGCGAATACCGGCTGCTCCCGAGCCAGGTCGATTTCGACAAGGGCAGCGCCCGGATCGCCGGCTCTTATGGCAAGGGGCTGTCGATGCAGGCGCGGCTCGACAAGCTCGATCTGTCGGTGGCCAATGCATTGTTCCCCAATCTCGGCATCGACGGCAGCGCGACCGGCAGCGTGGATTACGTCCAGGCCGCGGGCGCGGACGTGCCCAATATCGATACGCGTCTGACGATCACGAACTTCACGCGATCGAGCGCGGTGATCGTGTCCGAGCCGGTCGATATCCAGGTGGTCGGCCGGCTGACCGAGGCGGGCGGGGATATGCGCGCGCTGGTCAAGCGCGGGGCGACGACGGTCGGCCGCTTGCAGGCGCGGCTGGCGCCATTGGGCGGCGGCGCGAGCTGGATGGACCGGCTCTATGCCGCGCCGCTGTCGGGCGGGATCCGCTATAACGGGCCGTCCGGCGTGCTGTTCTCGCTCTCTGGCCTGTCGGGCCAGCAGGTCGCTGGCGGGGTAGTCGTCGCGGCGGATTTCTCCGGTCGGCTGGGCACGCCGCAGCTCAACGGCATCGTGCGCGGCGACAATCTGACCTATATCAACTCGAATTACGGCACCAAGCTGACGCAGATGAAGCTCGCGGGTCGCTTCACCAACGACCGGTTCGACATCAGCCAACTCAACGCGAAAGCGGGCGACGGCACGGTCGAGGCGAGCGGCTGGGTCGGCCTGTCGGCCGACCAGAATTTCCCGATGAGCCTGACGGCGAAACTCAACAGGGCCACGCTGGCGAGCGGGGATTCGCTCGGAGCAACCGCCACCGGCACGCTGACCGTGACCAACGGCAAGGACGGCGGACTGGTCAAGGGCGACCTGACCATTCCCAACGCCCGCTATCAGGTGGTCTATCAGGGACAGGCCGAAGTCGAGGAACTCAAGGGCATCCGCCGCAAGAGCGACCCGCCGCGGCCGCACATCGCGCCCAAGCCGCCGAGCAATTTCGCGCTCGATATCCGCATCCGCGCCAACGACCAGGTCTTTGTCGAGGGCATGGGCCTCGAATCCGAATGGAGTCTGGCGATGCGCGTGTCCGGCACCGCGACGACGCCGAAGGTCAATGGCAGCGCGACGATCGTGCGCGGTACCTATAATTTCGCGGGCAAGCGGTTCGACATCAATCGCGGTAACGTCCGCTTCAGCGGTGGCGTGCTGTCCGACCCGACGCTCGATATCTCCGCCTCGACCACGACCAACGGCATCAACGCGATCATCAACATCACCGGCACCGGCCAGCGTCCGCAAGTGGCCTTCACCTCGTCGCCCGCCTTGCCGCAGGACGAAGTGCTGAGTCGTTTGCTGTTCGGATCGAGCCCGCAGAATCTGTCGGCGATCGAGGCGCTGCAGCTTGCCGCCGCGCTCAATTCGCTGCGTGGCGGGGGTGGGGGCCTCAATCCGCTCGGCAAGCTGCGCGGGGCTGCCGGCATCGACCGCCTGCGGATCCTGGGCGCGGACCAGGCCAGCGGCCGCGGCACGGCACTCGCGGCGGGCAAGTACATCACCGACAATATCTATGTGGAGATCATCACCGACGCGAAGGGCTTCACCGCGACCCAGCTGGAGATCGCGCTGACCAAGAGCCTCAGCATCCTGTCGCAGACGGGGTCGTTCAGCGGGACTGGCGCGAGCGTCAAATATCAGAAGGATTTCTGACGATTTCCCCAATCGCGAACGTCATGCCGGGCTTGTCCCGGCATCCACCGCGCAACAACACCCCATCTCGGTTTTGGAGAAGTGGACCCCGGCACAAGGCCGGGGTGACGACGGATTGAGGTGCGTCGGCCGCTTCTAACTGACACCCATGTAAACAGCCTCTTTGCAACCCGCCCGGAATCGAATATCCGGTATGGCGGAGAGGTGAGACATATGGAGCATTTCGACGTCCTCGTCGTCGGGGCGGGCATTTCCGGCGTGGGTGCCGGCTATTATCTGCAATCGCAGAGCCCGGACCGCAGCTATGCGATCCTGGAGGGGCGGCCGCAGATGGGCGGGACCTGGGACCTGTTTCGCTATCCGGGCATCCGCTCGGATTCGGACATGTACACGCTGGGCTATTCGTTCAAACCGTGGACCGATGCGAAGGCGATCGCCGACGGACCCGCGATCCTGAAATACCTCAAGGAAACGGCGACCCAATACGGCATCGACGAGCACATCCGCTACAATCACCACGTCAAGAAAGCGTCCTGGTCGACCGAGGAGGCGCGCTGGACCGTCGAGGCCGATACCGCCGACGGACCGATCACGCTGACCTGCAATTTCCTCTTCATGTGCTCGGGTTATTACAATTACGCCAAGGGTCATTCGCCCGATTTTGCCGGCGTCGAGGATTTCAAGGGACGCGTCGTCCATCCGCAATTCTGGCCACAGGATCTCGATTATTCGGGCAAGAAAGTGGTGGTGATCGGCTCGGGCGCGACCGCGGTGACGCTGGTTCCCGCCATGGCCGATCAGACCGAAAGCATCACGATGCTGCAGCGGTCGCCGACCTATATCGTCGCGCGGCCGGCCGAGGATAAGCTGGCCAATTGGCTGCGCACCAAGCTGCCCGGCAAATTGGCCTATGGCCTGGTGCGCTGGCGTAACGTGCTGTTCGGGCTGTTCTTCTTCAACCAGGCGCGGAAATATCCGGCCAAGGCGAAGGAGCGGATCATCGACATGGTCCGCGCCGAGCTGCCCGATCACGATATCGAGACGCATTTCACTCCGCGCTACAATCCATGGGACCAGCGGCTATGCCTGGTGCCCGATGGCGACCTGTTCCGCGCGATCCGCGAGGGTAAGGCCGATGTCGTGACCGACACGATCGAGCGGTTCGTGCCCGACGGCATTCGCCTCCAGTCCGGCACAACGCTTCCCGCCGATATCGTCGTGACAGCGACGGGTCTGGAACTGCAGTTGCTGAGCGATGTCCAATTCTCGGTCGACGGCGAGGCCAAGGATTTATCGCGGACGATCAACTACAAGGGCATGATGTATTCGGGCATCCCGAACATGGCGTCCTCGTTCGGCTATACCAACGCGTCCTGGACGCTGAAGGCCGATTTGACCTGTGCCTATGTCTGTCGCTTGCTCAACACGATGCGGAAGCGCGGGCTGCGCCAGGCGACGCCGCAGCCCTCAGCGCCGGTGGGGGAGGAGCCGTTCCTCGATTTCACCTCGGGCTATGTCCAGCGCTCGATCGACAAATTTCCGCGCCAAGGCGACCGCAAGCCGTGGCGGGTCCACCAGAATTACGTTCGCGATTTGATGGCGTTGAAGTTCGGGTCGGTCGATGACGAGATGACATTCTCCAACCCGGTGCCGAAGCCGGCGAAGAAGGCGGCTTAGGAAATAACCGTTGGAGGTAACCGTCGGAGCTAGTCGTCACCCCAGCGAAAGCTGGGGTCTCAAGCGGCATCGCGATACTGCTGGAGACCCCAGCTTTCGCTGGGGTGACGGATTATTTTCGCTGGGGTGACGATCTGGCTCTCGCTGGGATGACGGTCAGGCTTGTCGGAGCAGTGTCACCCGCGCCTTGCCGTAGGTCTTGTCGGCGTCGACCTCGAACCCCGCCAACTCGATCTTTTCGTTCTTCGCCGTTTCGATGCTGATCCAGGTCGCCGGGCCGACCCAGCCGAGCCGCGCCAATTTGTCGAGCGCCACTATGCCGGCCCCAGTGCCGTAAGGCGGATCCATCAGGATCAGGTCGAGCGGCGCACGCGCTGGCCCGAGCGCCATGACCGATTGCGCGCGGACATCGGCCTTGGCACCGAGCTTGGCGATATTGGTGCGCAGCGCGTCGAGCGCGGGTTTGTCCTGCTCGACGAACAAGCAGGACGTCGCACCGCGCGACAAGGCTTCGAGGCCTAACGCGCCCGAACCGGCGAACAGATCGGCGACGGCAAGCTCCTCGAAACTGCCGAGCCGGCTGGTGAGCATCGAGAACAGGGCTTCGCGCGTGCGATCCGCTGTCGGGCGAGTCGTGTCACCCTTTGGCGCGACGAGCGGGCGGCCGCGCCACTGTCCGGCGATGATCCGCATCTAGCGCGGCTTTCGCGGCGGCCGCGGTCCGCCGCGGGGGGCGGAAGGGCCACGCGAGCCCGATGGGCCGGAGGGACGCGACGGCGCCGAAGGGCGCGCGGGGCCACGCGAGGAAGTCGCACCAGCAGGGCGAGCCGGACGCACTGGCCGTTCGGCCGTGTCACGATCGCTGCGGTCGTTGCGAAAATTGCGCGAGCGATCGCTTCGCGCACCGGTCGAGCGGGTCGCCAGCGTTCCGTCGGCGCGCTGGCGCGGGCCCGCTTTGGGTTTGGGCGGGCGTTTGCCCGTCGCTGGCCGCGGCACGTCGTCGGGCGAGGAAGTGCGCGTGCTGCGGCCCCTGAACGGAGCCCGATCGGCCGCGTCGCGCGCGTGCTCCGAACGATGCTGGGCGTCTTGCTGCGGTCGCTGGTGCGTCGCCGAAGATGCCGGGCGAGCGGCGCGAGGCGCTGCCGTCTGCCAGCGTCGCTGCTCAGGCTCGTTGCGGGCGCGGGAATTGCCCGCTGGTTTCGGCCGAGCGGGGTGTGATGCAGCTGAAGGCGAAGGGCTCGAAAGTTCGCTGACCTGTTTGCGCGCGGGTTGCGGCAGATCGAGTCGGGTCGGATCCTTGCGGAACGAATCGATATCGTGCGCGCGGACTTCGCCGATCGCCCCCATCGGTAAGTCGCCGAGCACGAAGGGGCCGTAGCGCGTGCGGATCAACCGGCTAACTTCCAGGCCGAGATATTCGAGCACGCGCCGCACCTCGCGGTTCTTGCCCTCGGTCAGCTTGAGTTCGATCCAGAAGTTGGCGCCCGTGCGCCGCTCCATATTGGCGTCGATCGATCCGTAGCGGACGCCCTCTATCTCGACGCCGTGGATCAGGTCCTCGAGTTGTGACTGGGCGACGGTGCCATAGGCCCGCGCGCGATAGACGCGCTCGACCCCGGTCGCGGGTAGCTCGAGCTGGCGCTTGAGCCCGCCATCGGTGGTCAGCAGCAACAGCCCCTCGGTCGCGAGGTCGAGCCGGCCGACCGGGACCAGCCGCGGCAGTGCTTTGGGCAAGCGATCGTAGATCGTCGGGCGGCCCGCCGGATCGCGTTCGGTGACCAGCAGGCCCTTGGGCTTGTGATAGAGGAACAGCCGCGCGGCTTCCGCCTCACGCACCGGATTGCCGTCGACGGTGACGCCGGCGAGCGAGGTCAGGAGCGTCGCGGGCGTTTCGACGACGACGCCGTCGATCGCGATGCGGCCTTCGGCGATCATGCGTTCGACTTCGCGCCGCGAGGCGATTCCGGCACGCGCCAACATTTTTGCGATCCGCTGATCGTCGGGAGTCTTGGAGGGAGGCATGGTCGCGCCAATATACCGAATGGCTGGGGAGCGGGGGAAAATTTACACCCTACCCGTTGCCGGGCGTTAAGCCACGCACACGTAACGACGCGCTGACGAAACGATCTGCGCGCGACTGGGTTGAACGATCATGATGTTCGGACACGGAAAAAGAGTCATTACGCGCCTCCTCGTCTGCGAGGACGAGCCGTTGATCGCATTCGAGAACGAGCATGCGCTGATCGAGCATGGATTCGAGGTCGTCGCCACGGTTGACCGCATCGCCGACGCGATCGCGGTGCTGGCGTCCGGTGTCGATGTCCATCTCGTTCTTGTCGATATCACCCTGGCCGATGGCAGCGGGATCGAGGTTGCGCGGGCGGCACATGCCCGCGGCGTCGCGGTGGTCTTCGTCACCGGCGAATGCCCCGAAGGGGGTCGCGCCTTTGCCCGCGGCTGCCTCGCCAAACCCTATCGCCAGGCCGACCTGATCGCCGCGATCGCAGCGATCGACGGGCAGATCCAGGGGCGCCCGCGCCCACGCCGCCTGCCGCGCGGCTTCTCGCTGTTCGATCAGGAAGCCGCGGCGTAGCGATAAAGCCGCGAAGACAGGGGAGGGTACGATGGGCGGACTGATGCGGACGCTGGCCGGAATTGCTTTCCTGGCGGTCGCCACCGCCTCTCCCGCGAGTTCGCGTCCCGTAACCGACAGCAATATCGCCAGCGGCAATTATGGGGGAGACATGCTGATCGCCGTCGACCCGGCATCACATATCGTCCGCGGCTATTATCAATCGTCGACCGGCAATGGGCGATTCAACTGCATCTTCTATTTTTCCGGCAAGGTGAACGGCGCGATCCGCAGTTACTTTCCGGAGACTCCCGAAGAGGTGGTCATGGGAACGCTGTCGCGGGAAAGTGACGGGAGCCTCAGCGTCCGGCTGGCGACGGAGCATGGTGGCTGCTGGAACGTCCAGCATTTCGCCGACAAGGATCAGCCGGCGGAATTCACCCTCCAGACGGCCTATCCCTGGGTGGCGGTGGCCGTGATCAAGAGCGCCCGCGCCCATTTATACGATAGCCCGGCCAACGCTGTGCCGCGCAAAAGCTATGTCGTGAAAGGCGATGGCCTTGGCATCCGCGCCCGGCGGCCGGGTTGGCTTCAGGTCGATTTCCTCGGTGGCGGCAAGCCGGTCAGCGGCTGGATCCGGAGTTCGGACGTCTATCCGATGTCCTGAGCCTTGCGGCCCGCGTGCCGCTAAGGCTATTCGGCCGGCATGACCGAACCGCTCAGCACTGCCGCTCCCTCGACCTACCGCATCCACGGCGCCACCGGCGAGTGGGAAGTGATCATCGGACTCGAGGTCCACGCGCAGGTCACCTCGCAGGCCAAATTATTCTCCGGCGCGGCGACCGAATTCGGCGCCGAGCCCAATACGCAAGTGTCGCTGGTCGACGCGGCGATGCCGGGCATGCTGCCCGTGCCCAATCGCGAATGCATCCGCCAGGCGGTGCGCACCGGCATGGCGATCGATGCCAAGATCAACAAATGGTCGCGGTTCGACCGCAAGAATTATTTCTACGCCGATCTGCCGCAGGGGTATCAGATCAGCCAGCTCTACCATCCGCTGGTCGGGGAGGGCGCGGTCGAGATCGAGCTGGAAGGCGAGGCCGAGGCGACCAAAAAGATCGGCGTCGAGCGCATCCATGTCGAGCAGGATGCCGGCAAGCTGATGCACGACCAGCATCCGACGAGGTCGTACGTCGATCTCAACCGCTCTGGCGTCGCGCTGATGGAGATCGTCAGCAAGCCCGACATGCGTTCGCCGGCCGAAGCGGGCGCCTATCTGACCAAGCTGCGCTCGATCCTGCGCTATGTCGGCTCGTGCGACGGCAATATGGACCAGGGGTCGATGCGCGCCGACGTCAATGTGTCGGTGCGCAAACCGGGTGACGAATTCGGCACGCGCACCGAGACCAAGAACGTCAACTCGATCCGCTTCGTGATGCAGGCGATCGAGCATGAGGCGTCGCGTCAGGTCGATGTGCTCGAATCGGGCGGCAAGATCGTCCAGGAAACCCGGCTGTTCAATCCCGACACCGGCACGACGCGGTCGATGCGGTCGAAGGAAGACGCGCACGATTACCGCTATTTCCCCGATCCCGACTTGCTGCCGCTCGAATTGGACGACGCGTTTCTGGAAGCGTGCCGCGCGAGTCTGCCCGAACTGCCCGGCGCCAAGCGCGCGCGGTACGAGGGGCAGGGGATCACGCCCTATCAGGCCAACGTGCTGACCGCTGAGGTCGAGATCGCGCGCTGGTTCGACGCCTTGCTCGATCAGGGCGCCAAGCCCGTCGCGGCGGCAAACTGGGTGTCGTCCGAACTGTTCGGCGCGCTCAATCGGCTGGGCAAGGACATCACCGAATCGCCGGTCTCGCCCGGCCAGGCGGCCGAACTGCTCGCGCTGATCGGCGACGGCACGCTGTCGGGCACGCTCGCCAAGCAGGTGTTCGAGGTGATGCTCGAGACCGGCGACGCGCCGGGTAAGATCGTCGAGGAACGCGGGCTCAAACAGACCAGCGACACCGGCGCGATCGAGGCGGTGATCGCCGACGTGCTGGCGAAGAATCCGAATCAGCTTGAGCAGTATCGCGGCGGCAAGGAGGCCCTGTTCGGCTTCTTCGTCGGCCAGACGATGAAGGCGATGCAGGGCAAGGCCAATCCGGGCGTGGTCAATGAGTTGCTGAAGAAGGCGCTGTCCTGAGGCAGATTGTCGTCCGGGTTGGCGGCGTCTGCCACTGAGGGCAGTTGCCGCCACGTGCACGGCGAAATAGGCTGGCTCCCAAAGGAGTGAGGACGATGCGGCGACTGATCACCATGACACTGGGCCTGTTGGCGGCGCCCGTGCTGGCGCAGACGAGCCCCGCACCTGCGCCGATCCCTGCGGTCGCGCCGACGCCGGCCGTCGCATTGCCGCGTGTTCAGATCACCACGACCGCCGGCAGCTTCACGGTCGAGGTCGAGACGGCGAAAGCGCCCGTCACCGCCGCCAATTTCCTCCGCTATGTCGACCAGAAGAAGCTCGACGGCATCACTTTCTATCGCACCTGCAAGGTGGCCGATAAATTCGGCTTCGTGCAGTTCGGGACCAATGGCGATCCCAAGCGGACGCTACCGCCGATCAAGCACGAGCCGACCACGATCACCGGGCTGAAACATCTCAACGGCACGCTCTCGACCGCGCGGCTGGCGCCGGGATCGGCGCGCGGCGACTTCACGGTCAGCGTCGGCGACCAGCCCTCGTTCGATGCCGATCCGACCAAGCCCGACGACGCTACCAAGACCAACCTCGGCTATGCCGCGTTCGGCCGCGTGGTCGACGGCATGGACGTGGTGCTCAAGATTTTCGACGCGCCGATCGATCCTAATGCGACGGTGCGCGGGTCGTTCAAGGGAGAGGTTCCGGCGGCACCCGTACGCGTGCTGAGTGCCCGCAGGCTGCCCAAGGGCTGACCGGCTACACCGGGTTCCGACACTACTTGTCCGGCCTTTACCGCCGGTTATGGTGCGCCTTGGGGGACGCGGCGATTCGCCGCATCCAAAATGGGGGATCGCATGAAAATGCATGATTTGGCCGCCGTCGCGGTCATGGTCGCGCTGCCATTCGGCAGTGCGCCGGCCGCTGCGCAGGAAAAAGCCGTTTATCTGGTCGATAGCGCGTCGCCATTCGGCGCCTCGACGGTCACCAATGCCGAGGCGCAATCGGTAACGATGCCGAAGCTCGATTATACGTCGGACGGTACAGAGGTCGCGGATTTCGACAAATATTACGCCTTTCATCGTGCCGATACGGATTTCGCCACGGCCTATGGCGACATCGCCGAATGCGACAATTATGCACGCGGCCTGCAGAGCGGGGTCGGCGATATACAGGTACCCTATCCCTATACCGGGACGATGGCCGGCGCGCTCGGCGGTGCGATCGGCAGCGCGGTGGCGACGGCGATCTTCGGCTCGGCCGAAAAGCGCCGACTGCGTCGGATCAACATGCGCACGTGCATGAACTTCAAGGGCTATGACCGCTACGGTTTGCCCAGGGCGCTGTGGGACGATTTCAATTTCGAGGAAGGTCTGTCGGGCGTCAACGAGGAGAAGCGCCAGCATTACCTCAAGCAACAGGCACTGGTCGCTTCGTCGGGCAAGCTGCAGGGGAAGGTTCTGGGGCTATGAAGACATTGTTGCCTAGCGCCCTGATCGCGCTCTCGCTCGCCGTTCCCGCGGCGGCAAAGGACAAGGCGCCGGTCTTCGTCGAAACCGCCGCGGTCAAGGACAAGCCTAGCGTCGCGCTCAGTTCGACCAAGGCTTATGTCATGCTGCGGGCGGACATGGCGGTCCCGCTCTATCTGATGAAAGTACCTACTGCCGACGACCAGGCCACCTATGACAAGTTCCGTGCCGACGCGTTGGCCAAGGCACACGGCAAATACGTCAAGAAACAGGCGGAATATGATGCGGCGGTGAAGGATAAAGCCAGTGCGCCCAAGGGCACGGTGCTGCCGCCATTGCCCGACAAGCCGATCGAGCCCACCGAGGCGAACTTCCAGTTCACGCCGTTCCCGTTGCTGGCCGGCGTCTCGATCGGGCCGATCAATCGTTTCGCCAAGGCCGATGGCGGCCTGTCGACCTATCTTCAGGAACTGACGCCCGGCGAATATCGCATTTACGGACCGCTCGCCACGGTACCCAATGGCGGCGCGACGGGCAGTTGTTTCTGCATGGGTAGCGTCGCCTTCACGGCGAAGGCGGGCGAGATCGTCGATCTCGGCGTGATCGCGGCCAAGGCCAACCTGTCGGTAAAGCGTCCCGAAGGCGATTCGTCGGCGCCCGTGATATTGGACGGGCCGTTTCTGGTGCCGGCCGGCACCAGCGTCGCAATCGATCCGCGACTGAGCGGTGCCCATGTGGTGCCGGCGCGGTTCCGGCCAGTCGGCAAGCTGCCCAATTATTTCGGGCTGCCGATCAATCGGATGCCGGCGATTCCGGGCGTGATGCGCTATGACCGCGATCGCATCGTCGATCTGACCGCGGCGAACTGACCGGCGGCGAAGGCGGCGACTCGCTACTGCGCGTCGTCGTCCTGGTTCTTGGTCTCTCCGCCGGTCCCGGCATTGCCGGAGAACAGGCCGGGCGCGGTCAGGGTCTCGGGCTCCGGGCCGCCTTCGCCGCGTTCGACCGCGTCCTTGCGCGCCTCGACTTCCTGTTGGAGGTCGCTGCGCGTGTCACCCTTGCGGATATCGCGTTCGCGTTCGCCGGCGGCCTGCGTATTTTGATCGGTCATCGGGATCATCCTTGCGGGTTGGCGGGGCCGGTGGGCTGTTCGCCTGGTGAGGGCACGTCGATGTCAGGCATCGGCGGCGAGATTTCGGGCGGGGCGGGCGTCGGTTGCGCCGGCTGGCTCGGCTCGGGGGGCATTTCGGGTGGGGGCGTTTCGGGCGATGGATTGGTGGCCATGGTGGAATTCCTTTCACACCTTTAACGCCTTTGTGATGCCGTCAGTTGCCAAGCGGGTTGCTCCCGGTGCCGCAGTTGCTATAGACGCCGCCGACCGGCGGTCCTCTGGCGGGCGTGGCGGAACTGGTAGACGCGCTGGATTTAGGTTCCAGTATCGCAAGATGTGGGGGTTCGAGTCCCTTCGCCCGCACCAGTCCCCGCGCCTTTGGGGCGGGGTGGCCACCAAATGATTTTCCGGAAAGATGAAGGCCTGAAATGCAGACTGTCGAGACGTTGAACGAAGGGCTCAAGCGCGCCTACACGCTGACGATCACCGCCAAGGAGATCGACGCCAAGGTCGACGCCGAGGTGAAGCGCGTGGCCCCGCAGGTCCGCATGCCCGGCTTCCGGCCCGGCAAGGTACCCGCCAATCTGGTCCGCAAGATGCACGGCGAGGCGCTGACCCAGGACGCGCTCAACGCAGCGATCCAGGAAGGCATCCAGACCCTGATCGGCAAGGAAAAACTGCGTCCCGCGATGCAGCCCTCGGTCAAGCTCGAGAACGACTATGAGAAGGGCAAGGATGCCGAGCTCAAGGTCGAACTCGAAATCCTGCCCGACGTGCCCACGCCCGCGATCGACGCGATCAAGCTCGATCGCCTGACCGTCCCGGCCGGCGAGGAAGAGATTCAGGCGCAGCTCGAGAAGTTCGCTGCGCAGCAGAAGAATTGGGACGACACCAAGGACAGCTACAAGGCCAAGCAGGGCGACCTCGTCACGCTCGATTTCGTCGGCAAGGACAAGAATGGCGTCGCGTTCGAAGGCGGCACCGGCACCGACATGGCGGTCGAGATCGGCTCCGGCCGGCTGATCCCCGGGTTCGAGGACCAGGTCGTCGGCGTCAAGGCGGGCGACGAGAAGACCATCAAGGTCACGTTCCCCGACGATTATCCCGCCGAGGAGCTGAAGGGCCAGCCGGCGACGTTCGACCTGACCGTCAAGTCGGTGAAGACCGCGGGCGAGACCAAGATCGACGACAGCCTGGCCAAGTCGCTCGGCCTCAACGATCTCGAGCAGCTCAAGGGTTTGCTCAAGGGCCAGATCGAGCAGGAGCTCAACGGCCTGACCCGCACCCACATGAAGCGCAAGCTGCTCGACCAGCTCGCTGCGGGCCATGATTTCCCGGTGCCGCCGTCGATGGTCGCCGCCGAGTTCGACCAGATCTGGGAGCAGCTCAAGCACGAAGCGACGCACGAGCCCGATCCCGAGGCGGCGCTGGCCGAGATGGAAGCCGAGCGGGAGGATTACCAGGCGATCGCCGAACGCCGCGTGCGCCTCGGCCTGCTGCTGTCGGAAATCGGCCAGGCCAACGGCATCGAGGTCACCAACCAGGAAATGAGCCGGCTGATCAGCCAGGCGGCGATGCAATATTCGCCGCAGGACCAGCAGCGCTTCGTCGAATATATCCGCAACGAGCCGATGGCCGCCGCCCAGCTGCGCGCTCCGCTCTATGAGGACAAGGTCGTCGACTTCCTGTTCTCGACCGCGGACGTCACCGACCGCGAAGTGACTCGCGCCCAGCTCGAGGAAGCGATCGAGTCGGAAGACGGTTTCGCGACCGGCACGCATCATCACGACCACGACAATCACAAGCCCAAAGCGAAGAAGGCCGCGGCCAAGAAGGCTCCCGCCGCCAAGGCGGATAAGGCCGACAAGGCTGATGCCGCCAAGGCCGAGGAGCCGGTGAAGAAGGCGGCGACCAAGAAGGCGCCGTCCAAGACCGATGAAAAGGTCGAGGCGCCCGCCGACGAGCTGAAGGCCGAGGAACCGGTCAAGAAGGCCGCGACCAAGAAGGCTCCGGCCGCCAAGGCGGAACCCGCCGAGGCAGCGCCCGCCAAGAAGCCGGCCGCGAAGAAGGCCCCGGCAAAGAAGTGACCCCATCTCCCTCTCCCCGGACGGGGAGAGGGTTGCGCAGACTTGGGCCGGCGCTAGCCGGCCCTTAGTCGGAGCTGGGAGAGGGGTGAGCGCTCGCTTCCGCGAGCGCGCTGCGCAAAGCGCCGCTCGACCCCTCTCCCAACCTCCGCTAGGCAGCAAGCTGCCAAGCTGCGGTATCCCTCTCCCCTGTCCAGGGGCGAGGGAGCTTACGGGACCAGGGTTAGATGACAGAACCACGCATCGCAGTCCTGCTGCCCTGCTATAATGAGGAAGCCGCGATCGCCCAGACGGTGGCGGGGTTCCGCGCCGCGCTGCCAAGCGCGGCGATCTACGTCTACGACAACAATTCCAAGGATCGCACGATCGAGGTCGCACGCGCGGCTGGCGCCATCGTGCGATCCGAGCGCATGCAGGGCAAGGGCAATGTCGTCCGCCGCATGTTCGCCGATGTCGATGCCGACATCTATGTGATGGCCGATGGCGATGCGACCTATGATGCGGAGGCGGCACCACAGCTCGTCCGCCGGCTGATCGACGAGCAGCTCGACATGGTGGTCGGCAGCCGGGTGACCCAGCACGATGCCGCCTATCGCCGCGGCCACGTCATGGGCAACAAGCTGCTGACCGGCATGCTCGCCAAATTGTTCGGCCGGAGTTTCACTGATATTCTATCGGGTTACCGCGTATTCTCGCGACGGTTCGTGAAGAGTTTCCCGGTGCTGTCGGGCGGGTTCGAGATCGAGACCGAGATCAGCGTCCACGCGCTCGAACTGCGCATGCCGGTCGGCGAGGTCGAGACGCGCTATTTCGCGCGGCCCGAGGGATCGGCGTCGAAACTGTCGACCTATTCGGATGGCTTCCGCATCCTCAACACGATCGTCACTTTGTACCGGATCGAGCGGCCGTTGCTGTTCTTCGGCGCGATCGGCGGGCTGCTCGCGCTACTGGCGCTGGTGCTCGGCATCCCGCTGGCGATCACGTACTATCATACGCACCTGGTGCCGCGTCTGCCGACGGCGATTATGGCGACCGGGCTGATCATCCTCGCGGCATTGTGCTTCTTCGCGGGCCTAATCCTCGACACCGTGGTGCGTGGGCGGCGCGAGGTTAGGCGGCTGGCGTATTTGGGGCATCCGGCACCAGGTGGCTGAGTCCGCTATTAGTGGAAAGCAGACATTGGTGCGGCTGGACGGTCAATCCCACCCATGCAACAATTGAATGTGACTGATAGCGAAGCAGCGTTGGCAAGAGAGCGGGCGACGCAGTTCGCGCTGTGGCGTGGACTTGCGCTTGTTCTTTTGCCCGGCCTTGCGTTTGTCGTTGGCCTAATCGCGCTGGTGGCCCCTGCATTGCCACCGATCTCGACGTTGAACGGCTGCTACCGTCTAAACACCTCCCCACTTATCCGCGTCAGTCCGGGAGTGATATCGGTCGATGGCGGTGCGGTAGGGCCTATTAGGATGTCTGTAGAACCCGGCAAAGAGGGATACGTTATCAATGCCGTCGGGGGATTTTCATTTAAGACCGATGGCAATGGCCGGCTCCACGCTTACAGAGACTATCGATTCGGCGAATTGATTCCAGTGTTTATTGCTCGAAATCGTCCGCCATCGCTTGGGCTTATCTCCGACGGACAATCTATAAAAATACCCAAGGTCGATTGCTCCGCCGCCTGACGCAACCGTTTGCCACGGGTGGTGGCTGCGTCCGCCACCACACGGTGAATGTCTGCTATCGGGTCGTCGGCAGACACCGTTACTCGTCCTCAAAAATCGCTGATCCCGAACCGCGCGACTCCCTGGTTATGCCCCGGCGGGTCGAGCACGCTGATGTCGAGATCGAGCGGCTGGCCGATCCAGTGCGCGAGCGTGGTATGATCGGCGACATCGTCGTCGGTCAGCGGATGCACCAGGGCGCGTAGGCCGGTTGTTTCTATCGCGCGAGCAACCAGCGCACCGGCAACGGCAGAGAAATGGATCTCGAACTGCGCGATCGGATGCGGGCCGACCGGGCCATCGGTCATTCGTCCGATGAACAGGATCGGCGCGACGTCGTCGACCATCATGTCGGCGAAGGTTGCGCGCAAAGCTTCGGCGGCGGCGCGCTCGGACGCGTCGTAATAGATGTGCGCATGCCAGGGCGCATTGTCGTTCATCGCACGATCCCCAGCTTGATCAGGCTTTCGCCCGACGCGACGATCGCCTCTTCGTTGGACCGGAATTGCCAGCCCAGCAGCTCGCGGGTTTTGGCGTTGCTCGCGGCGGAGCGGATGCCGACACGGGGTGCCGCCTCGCGCGCCAGGGGATTGAACAAGGCCATCACCCGGATCAGCCAGTCGGGCATCTGGCGCAGTTTCGCCTTCGCCGCTTTTTCGCCCATTCCCTGCTGCAGGATCACCGACATGTCGTAGATCGATACCGGATCGCCGGCGACCGCGAGGAAGCGCTCGCCTTTCGCTTCCGGCGCGGTCATCGCCTTGATCTGCATCCCCGCGACGTCGCGCACGTCGACCACGCCGAAATAGAGCCGCGGCGCACCGGGCAGGCCGCCTTCGAGCATGCGCTTGATGATCTCGATCGAGGTCGACAGGTCCTCGTTGAGCACCGGCCCGAAAATGCCGACCGGGTTGACCACGGCGAGTTCGAGGCCGTTGCCTTCGCGCTCGACGAAGTCCCAGGCGGCGCGCTCGGCCAGCGTCTTGGATTTCATATAGGGCTGGACCGCCGGGCCATCGACGTTGGTCCAATCCGTTTCGGTGTAAGCGGCGGCCTGGTCGCCATGGCCATAGCCGATCGCCGCGAAGGACGAGGTCAGGACGACGCGCTTGACGCCGGCGTCGCGCGCGGCCCTCAGGACCCTGAGCGTACCGTCGACCGCGGGGCGGATCAGGTCGTTCTCGTCCTTGGGCTGGGCGAGCGGGAAGGGGGAGGCAACGTGCTGGACATAGTCGCATCCGTCGACGGCCTCGGCCCAGCCGGCATCCTGGTTGAGATCGGCAGCGACGAAGGTCAGCCGGTCGAGAGACTTCGCCCCGGCCCGGGCGAGCGTATCGCGCACCGCTTGTTCCTTGGTCAGCGATCGCACCGTCGTGCGCACATCGTGCCCCGCCTCGAGCAATTGCAGGATGACGTGCCCGCCGACAAAGCCCGACCCACCCGTGACCAGAATGATGCTCATCTCAGCCGCTCCCTCTCATATGGGAGACGTGGGCCTGCCGCGATGGCGATGCAAGACGCGGAAAATCGCGCCGCGTCGCCGTTCACCGTTGCGCCCCCTTGCGCCCCGCCGGGCGAGCGCCGATGTAGGGTGCAAGCAAGGCATAAGGACCCGAGAGACTTCGCATGCACAATCCCTTCGAAACCGGCCAATTCGCTCCTCCCGGCTTCCGCGTCGACCCCGTGACCGGCGGCCTCGTGCCGATCGTCATCGAACAGTCGAACCGCGGCGAGCGCAGCTTCGACATCTATTCGCGGCTGTTGCGTGAGCGGATCATCTTCCTGGTCGGCCCGGTCGAGGACCATATGGCCTCGCTGATCACCGCGCAGTTGCTGTTCCTCGAATCGGAGAATCCGAAGAAGGACATCTACATGTACATCAACTCGCCGGGCGGCGTCGTCACGGCGGGCATGGCGATCCACGACACGATGCAATATATTCGTCCGCGCGTCGGCACGGTGTGCATCGGCCAGGCGGCGTCGATGGGCAGTTTCCTGCTCGCGGCGGGCGAGCCCGGCATGCGGGTCGCGCTGACCAACGCCCGGATCATGATCCACCAGCCGTCGGGCGGCGCCCAGGGCATGGCATCGGACATCGAGATCCAGGCCAAGGAAATCCTGCGCATCCGCGAGCGGATGAACGGCCTCTATTCCAAATATACCGGCCAGCCGCTCGACGTGATCGAGCGGTCGATGGACCGCGACAAGTTCCTGGAAGCAGATGAGGCCAAGGAATTCGGCCTGGTCGACGAAGTGTTCGACAAGCGTCCGGCGCCGGCCGACGACCAGGCGCAGGCGGCTTGAGGTTGCGGCAGGGGCTGGGGAATGTTCATTCCGTTGCCCCTGCTGATTCTGGCGGGACTGGTCTTTCTGGTCCTGGCGGTCATGGCGATGCGGCCGCGCGGTCGCTCGGACGATTTGATGGCGGCGCCACGACCGCGCGTGCAGCGGGTGGCGGTTCCGGCCAGGCAAAAGCTGGAATTATCGAGCGAAACTCGCGTGGAGGTCGAACGATTGCTGGCCAATGGTCAGGTGATCAACGCGATCAAATTGGTCCGCGAAGCGACGGGATCGGGACTGAAAGAGGCCAAGGACGCGGTCGACGAAATGCGGCGACCCGTCCTGCCGTCGCGGTAACGCGGTTAAGGCGACGTGATTTTTATTGTGGGTTTACGGTGGTGCGCTAACATATGCGCCCGAAAACGGTACGCGCCCGTATCCGCGCGTGACGAGGTGATTGAATGCCAAAGTTAGATGGCGGCGATTCGAAGAGCACACTTTATTGCTCGTTCTGCGGGAAATCGCAGCACGAAGTGAGGAAGCTCATCGCCGGCCCGACCGTGTTTATCTGCGACGAGTGCGTGGAGCTGTGCAACGACATCATCCGTGAGGAAACGAAGTCGGCATTGGTCTCCAAGAAGGACGGTGGCGTCCCCACGCCGCAGGAAATCTGCGACGTGTTGGATGACTATGTGATCGGCCAGAAACAGGCCAAGCGCGTGCTCTCGGTCGCGGTGCACAACCATTACAAGCGGCTCAACCACGGTGCCAAGGGCGCCGATGTCGAGCTCGCCAAGTCGAACATCCTGCTGGTCGGCCCGACCGGGTGCGGCAAGACGTTGCTCGCGCAGACCTTGGCACGAATCCTCGACGTGCCGTTCACGATGGCCGATGCGACGACGCTGACCGAAGCCGGCTATGTCGGTGAGGATGTCGAGAACATCATCCTCAAGCTGCTCCAGGCCTCCGACTATAATGTCGAGCGGGCGCAGCGCGGCATCGTCTATATCGACGAGATCGACAAGATCAGCCGCAAGGCCGAGAATCCGTCGATCACGCGCGACGTGTCGGGCGAAGGCGTGCAGCAGGCATTGCTCAAGCTGATGGAAGGGACGACCGCGAGCGTTCCGCCGCAGGGCGGCCGCAAGCACCCGCAGCAGGAATTCCTGCAGGTCGACACGACCAACATCCTGTTCATCTGCGGCGGCGCCTTCTCCGGCCTCGAAAAGATCATCGGCGATCGCCTGCAGGGCAAGTCGATCGGGTTCGGCGCGCATGTCGCGGCACCCGACGAGCGTCGCACGGGCGAAGTGCTGAAGTCGGTCGAGCCCGAGGATCTGTTGAAGTTCGGCCTGATCCCCGAATTCGTCGGCCGCTTGCCGGTGATCGCGACGCTGGAGGATCTCGACGAGCCGGCGCTGGTCAAGATCCTGTCCGAGCCCAAGAACGCGCTGGTCAAGCAGTATCAGAAGCTGTTCGAAATGGAGGACGTGAAGCTGGGCTTCACCGACGATGCGCTATCGACGGTCGCGCGCAAGGCGATCGACCGCAAGACCGGCGCGCGCGGACTGCGCTCGATCCTGGAAGGCATCCTGCTCGACACGATGTTCGACCTGCCCGGCATGGACGGCGTCGACGAAGTGATGATCGACAAGGACGTGGTCGAGGGCCGTAAGGATCCGATCCGCGTCTATGCCAAGAAGGAAAAGGAAAAGGCTGGCGACGCCGCCTGATCCGGAGTTTCGATGGGCTGGAGCATCGCGGGGAAAAGTGGTTGCCGGTTTTCCGCAAAAAGCGATGCGACCATAAATAATTAGACACGGGCGCCGATCGTTTCGACCGGCGCCCGTTTTCGTTGGAGGGGCGATGCTCGACCTGAGACCGAATTGCGAATGCTGCGACCGCGACTTGCCGGCCGACAGCCCCGACGCCCGCATCTGCACGTTCGAATGTACCTTCTGCGCGGAGTGCGCCGAGGGCGTGCTCGGCGGTGTGTGTCCCAATTGCGGCGGGAATTTCGTGCCGCGGCCGATCCGTCCGGCGGCGATGCTCGAACGCTATCCGGCATCGACCAAGCGGGTGCTCAAGGCCGAAGGTTGCAAAGCGGCATGATTCGCGTGGCGACCAGGGCGGATCGCGACGCCGTCGCCTTGACGCTCGCGCGCGCTTTCGCCGACGATCCGGCGACGTCGTACATTTTTCCCGACCGCGCCGAGCGAGTGAAGCGCCTGCCGCGCATGTTCCGGCTGATCTTCGACGAGGATGCCGGCGGCATGCCGCTGGTGACCGGGAGCGGTGAAGCGGCGACCTTGTGGCGGCGGCCAGGGCAGGCCGAGATCGGCAAGCTCGAGATGCTCAAGCAATTGTTCCCGTTGATCGGCGCCTTCGGGTCCTCGCTGGTGCGAGCGATGCGCGTGGGCGACGCGATCGACGCGCATCATCCATCGGGGACCTATTGGTATCTGCACATCGCCGGCGTCGATCCCGCGTATCAGGGCAAGGGGCTGGGCTCGGCGTCGATTCGCCAGGGGCTCGCCAAGGCGCGCGAGGACGGCATGCCAGCGTTCCTCGAAACCGCGACGCCGCGCAATGTCAGTCTCTATCAGTCGCTCGGGTTCGAGGTGATCGACGAATGGCACGTGCCCAAGGGCGGGCCGAAATTCTGGTCGATGTTGAATCCGAGGCCGTAAGGCTGATCGGCGTTCCAAACCTTCTCCCCTTGTGGGAGAAGGATACGGAGACTTGCGAGCTCGCTCGCTAGTCGCAGTTGGATGAGGGGAAGCGAAGCGCAGCTTCGCGCGGTCGCGAGAGCGACCGCTTACCCCTCACCCAGCTTCGACTAGGGCCACGCAAGGGCGCGACCCAAGTCTGCGCAACCAGTTTGGGGTAAACAATACCCCGTATTGTTTAGGCCCTGCCGGGGGCAGGGCCGACCCCAAACTCCCACAAGGGGAGAGGGGAAGTCTGCCTAGAAAACCCCCGGCACGAACCTTTTCACCCGCGCCGCATAGTCATCATACGCCGCCCCAAACTGCGTCCTCAGCAGCCGTTCCTCATGCGCGACGCGCATCCAGGTCCCGAGCGCGTAGAGCGGCACGCCGACGATCAAATTGCGCGTGTGGCCGAACGCGATCGCCATCGCGATCATGAACCCGAACAACGCGACATAGATCGGGTTGCGCACGACCGCGAACGGGCCGCTCTGGACGAGCGTGTGGTCGGTCAGCGTGCGGGCAACCAATGCCCAGTTCTTGCCCATCGCGCGCGAGGAGGCATGGAACAACCATACGGCGCCCAACATCAGCGCAAGGACCACGAGCGCCTCGATGATAGCTTTCACCGACAGCGGATCGAGTTCGACGCGGACGGGGCCAAAGCCCGACACGCCGATGCCGATTCCCTGGACGACGATCCAGAGCCAGGTGATCGAGGCGCGTTGCGACAAGGGCGTGGTGCCGACCTTTGTCGCCCGATGCCGCGCCGCCATCAGCGCGATGAAGAACGCAAGGAAACCGAGCATGATCGCGGCAAGCCCGGGCAGGGCGACTGCGTCGTTTGGGAAAGCGTGCGGCATCGGGCCTATCATGCTCCAACTGTATTATTATGGCAACACACTTACTGCTTCAGCTTGAGCCCTGCGCGATAATCCTCAACCGCGCGCGATCGTTTCAGCACGCGGGCATAGGGGTCGACCACGACATGCGCGCCGGCGGGTACGTCGATCGTCGCGGTGCCGTCGAGCATGTCGACCTTCATCAACCTGTCGTCGACCAGCACCTCGATCGGCATCGGGAAGGGGAGGTTGTCGGGAGTCAGCCAGAACAGGTTGAGCTTGTCGCCGCTGCGCGCTTCGACCAGCTCGGGCAGATCGGCTTTGCGCAGATAGATGTCGAAGAACCAGTCTAGGTCCTTGCCGGTAACCTTCCTGACATTGTCCTCATACTCGCGGGTCGAGCTGAAGCGCGGAATGAAATTGCCTGGTTTGGGATCGGGGCGGCCATAGACTTCGAGCCGCGTCACGTCCCAGAATTGCTTGTCGCCGATCAGCCAGCGCAAGGTGTGGAGCATCCACGCGCCCTTGTAATAGATGTCGCCGCCCGGACCGCCCTTGGTCGGCTCGTACACCTCTTCCTCGGTGATCCAGCGGCCGCGCGTGATCGGTACGGCGTTGACGATCTTGTTGCGCTGTTCGTCCAGCATCGTCGCGTAGCGGGCATAGCCTTCGCGCCACAGGCCATAGGCCGGCTGCATATACTCGCCATAGCCTTCGTGGATCCAGTAATCGTCCCAATTGGCGGCGGTCACCTGGTTGCCGAACCATTCGTGGCTGAATTCGTGCTGGAACAGCCAATCGAAGCCCTCGGGCGCCTTTTTATAGGCGTTGCCGTACGCGTTGATCGTCTGGTGCTCCATGCCGAGATGCGGCGTCTCGACCACGCCGAGCTTCTCGTCGCCGAACGGGTAGGGGCCGACATTGCTTTCGAAGAAATCGAGCGTTGGCGCGAATTCGGCGAACAGCTTCTTCGCCTGCTCTTCCTCGCCCGGCAAATACCAGTAGAACATCGGAATCGTGTTGCCGAAACGGCTTTTATAGTCAGCGGAGATCACCTCATAGGGCGCGACATTGAGCGCGATCGCATAGGTGTTGGGGTGCTTGATCTCCCAGTTCCACGTCTCACGGCCATCGGCTCCCGTGTCGACGCCCTTGAACACGCCGTTGGACGGCGCCTTCAGCCCCTTGGGAATGGTGATGTGGAGCGCGACCTTGCCCGGTTCGCCTTCGGGAAAGTCGAAGCACGGCCACAATATGTCGCAACCATAGCCTTCGCTCGTCGTGGCGAACCACAGCCGGCCGTCCTTGGTCTTCGACCAGACCACGCCATCGTCCCACGGCGCGTTGACCGCGACATGCGGGACGCCGCCATACACGATCGTCGCGGTGACGCGCTCGCCGGCCGCATAGGTTCGCGGGAGCTTGATCGTCAGCCGCCCATCCGGGTTCGACCAGGCGCTCGCCGGCAATTTCTGCCCGTCGATCGCGATCGCGCTCGGCCCGAGATTCTTGTCGAGATCGATCACCAGTTTGTCGGCCGGCGCCTTGGGCGTAAAACTCTCCACCGCCACGGCCTTGAGTTGCTCGGTGTCGGGCAGCACCTCGAACGACAGATCGGCGGTATCGAACTGCAGTTTCGCCTGGTCTGGATCGACCGGCCCGCCCGATCGCTGAGTCTGCGCCGTCAGCGGCGGTTCGCCCTTTTTGGGCAGCGTTGCGGCGCCCGCCGCGGCGGCGGCGATCAGGCTTATCCCCACCATTCCGGGGACGAACAAGCGCGGGAGATTGATGGAATGCTCACGCTTCCCATATAGAAAGACAAAAGCGCCCTGGTTGGGCGCCTCCGGAGTATCCATGACCGTCCAATCCTTCCCCGTATTGCCGCTGCGCGACATAGTGGTGTTTCCCCACATGATCGTGCCGCTGTTCGTCGGCCGCGACAAGTCGGTAGCCGCGCTGGAAAGCGCGATGGCCGCCGACAAGGAGATTTTCCTGGTCGCGCAGCTCGACCCCGCGCAGGACGATCCGCAGCGCGACGACCTGTACGACATGGGCGTCGTTGCGACGATCCTGCAGCTGCTGAAGCTTCCCGACGGCACCGTCCGCGTGCTGGTCGAGGGCAAGGCGCGCGCCACGCTGACGGCATTGTCGGGCGGCGGCGACCACCTCACCGCCGAGATCGCGCGGGTCGAGGAAGAGGCCGTGAAGGGCGTCGAGATCCAGGCGCTGATGCGCTCGGTGGTCGATCAGTTCGAATCCTATTCCAAGCTCAACCGCAAGCTGCCGGCGGAAACCGCGGTGCAGCTGAGCGAAATCGAGGAGCCGTCGCGGCTGGCCGATTCGATCGCCGGCAATATCGCGATCAAGGTCGCCGAGAAGCAGGCGCTGCTGGTCGAACTCGACCAGTCGAAGCGGCTCGAGATGGTCTATGCCTTCATGGAAGGCGAACTTGGCGTCCTGCAGGTCGAGAAGAAGATCAAGTCGCGGGTCAAGCGCCAGATGGAGAAGACCCAGCGCGAATATTATCTCAACGAGCAGCTGAAGGCGATCCAGCGCGAGCTGGGCAACGAGGCTGATGAAGGCGATGGCGACGAGATCGCCGAGCTGACGCAGAAGATCGCCACGCTCAAGCTGAGCAAGGAAGCGCGCACCAAGGCGACCGCCGAGCTCAAGAAGTTGAAGACGATGGCGCCGATGTCGGCCGAGGCCACGGTCGTGCGCAATTATCTCGACGTGCTGCTCGGTCTGCCCTGGGGCAAGAAGTCCAAGCTCAAGAAGGATATCGCGGCGGCGCAAGCGGTGCTCGACGAGGACCATTATGCGCTCGAGAAGGTCAAGGACCGGATCATCGAATATCTCGCGGTCCAGGCGCGCACCAACAAGCTCAAGGGCCCGATTCTGTGCCTGGTCGGCCCTCCCGGTGTCGGCAAGACCAGCCTGGGCAAGTCGATCGCCAAGGCGACCGGGCGCGAGTTCATCCGCCAGTCGCTGGGCGGCGTGCGCGACGAGGCCGAGATTCGCGGCCACAGGCGGACCTATATCGGTTCGCTGCCGGGCAAGATCGTGTCGAACCTGAAAAAGGCCGGCGCGTCGAACCCGCTGTTCCTGCTCGATGAGATCGACAAGCTGGGCCAGGATTTCCGCGGCGATCCGGCGTCGGCGCTGCTCGAGGTGCTCGACCCCGAACAGAACAGCAAGTTCAACGACCATTATCTCGAGATCGACATCGACCTGTCGGACGTGATGTTCGTGACCACCGCGAACACCTTGAACCTGCCGCAGCCGTTGCTCGATCGCATGGAGATCATCCGGCTCGAAGGCTATACCGAGGACGAGAAGGTCGAGATCGCCGAACGCCACCTGATCGCCAAGCAGGTCGAGGCGCATGGGCTGAAGGACGGCGAGTTCACGCTGACCCATGAAGGCCTGCGCGCGCTGATCCAGCGCTACACGCGGGAAGCGGGCGTTCGCACGCTCGAGCGCGAGATCGCCAAGCTCGCCAGGAAGGCCTTGCGCCAGATCCTCGAAGGCAAGGTCGAGAGCGTGACGATCACGCCGGAGAACCTCCACGAGTTCGCGGGCGTGCTGAAGTATCGCCATGGCCTTTCGGAGACCGAAAACCAGATCGGTGCGGTCACCGGACTAGCCTGGACCGAGGTCGGCGGCGAATTGCTGACGATCGAGAGCGTCACCGTGCAGGGCAAGGGCATGGTCAAGACGACCGGTACGCTGGGCGACGTCATGAAGGAAAGCGTCCAGGCGGCAATGAGCTTCGTCCAGGCGCGGGCGCCGTCTTACGGCATCAAGCCCAGCCTGTTCGCGCGCAAGGATATCCACATCCATCTGCCCGAAGGAGCCGTGCCCAAGGACGGTCCGTCGGCCGGCATTGGCCTGGTCACCTCGATCGTCTCGACGATGACCGGCGTGCCGGTGCGGCGGGAGATCGCGATGACCGGCGAGGTCACGTTGCGCGGCCGCGTGCTGCCGATCGGCGGCTTGAAGGAAAAGCTGCTGGCGGCGTTGCGCGGCGGCATCGAGACGGTGTTGATTCCCAAGGACAATGAGAAGGACCTCGTCGAGATTCCGGCGAATATCCGCAAGGGACTCAAGATCATCCCGGTCGAGCATGTCGACGAAGTGCTGCGGCTCGCATTGACCCAGCCGCTCGAAGCAATCGACTGGACCGAGGCCGACGAACTGGCGGCGCAGCCGCCGGCGAACATCGCCCAGGCAGGGGAGCTCCCGCATTAATCGTTTGCGGCTCTGCTGGGCCGGCACCGCGGCCGTTTCAGCTCTGCTGAAACCAAGTGATGCGTGCTGAAACGGGACGCGACGAAACGATCCGCCGCAAATTCGATCGTTACGGTCGAGGTTGCGGCGGATTTGTTTTGACTCGTTCGCCCGGAGCAGCGTTACTGCGCGCCCGGCCTCGGGCCGCGAGTCTTATTCCAGTAGCAAACGTGTAACGCACTCTAAACGGGGGTTTCGAGGACGATGAACAAGCAGGAGCTGATCAGCGCCGTTGCCGACACGGCAGGCCTCAGCAAAGGCGATGCCAGCAAGGCCGTGGAGGCCGTGTTCGACGTGATCGGCGGCGCGCTCAAGAAAGGCGACGAGGTTCGCCTGGTCGGTTTCGGTACTTTCTCGGTTTCGAAGCGCAAGGCATCTACCGGCCGCAATCCGCGTACCGGCGAGCCCATGACGATCAAGGCATCGACCCAGCCCAAGTTCAAGGCCGGCAAGGGTCTGAAGGATTCGGTCAACTGATCCCGGCCGGTCCTTTCGGGGGCTGGACAAGATCGAACGGATCGTCTTAAGGCGATGACAACGGGGCGGCGCTAAACGTCGCCCCCTTCCTTTTGCGATGCCGGGATCGGCTCGCGATCGGGCGCGTAGCTCAGCGGTAGAGCACACCCTTCACACGGGTGGGGTCACAGGTTCAATCCCTGTCGCGCCCACCATGTTTTCAGACACTTAGCTGGAAACGTGGCGTGGCCCATGAAAAACGCATGAAGAACGAGGGCGCGATCGCCTCGCACTCCAAGCGAAACAAAAGTCGCGTTCCGCTATAAATTTGATCTTCTCTCGCCGCCGCTTCGAAAGCCGGGGTTTGGCCGACATCCGACCATTGGCTTCCGATGCGCCGTAACCGATAGCTGCCCTGCGTTCATGCCGATGGCTCAGGAAGCGTTGTGATCGTCGCACTGGTTCGAAAATCGCGGGCAGGTGCGAATACACCAACCTAACGCTGCGTTGAAATTCTGAGATGCATGCCGGGTAGAGCTGACATTGCACCCTTCGTTTCGTTGATGGATCAGATCCTGCGGCAGCTAGCCGCCGCGAGTTCGCTGAAAGACACGAAGCCAACCTTATCAGGCAGCGTCGATCTGACGTACCTGTAGTCTGCCGGAACGCTAGTTCTTTCCCATCGTTGCGGCGCATTTTCGATGCCCTAATGCATTTCCAAAAGGCATGTTAACCATTCTAAATGGTTCATTACTGAGATAATTCACTATTGCGGTGGGCTTGCTGTGGGTCAATAACCCAGCGCGATTTACTCGTAGCCCACGAGCGTTGTCGAACTCATTTCGGAGACGCTCGTGGCATTTACGAGTGAACATTTCGGTGACCAACTTGTCGCTAGCGTCAACCGATCGTTCCGCGACCTTCCGGAACTGCTCGAGGGATTGACCCGCGCGCTTGTCATCCAGGCGCGACTGGTGTCGCTCGAACTCGAGCTCGATGGCATGTGGGTTTTGCGCCAGCAGCGGGGACGGCAAGGATTGGCATCGCGCTGGCAAGCCGCCGCGCGCGACAGTCATGCACGCGCGGCCGGACAAGATCGGGCGGGGGCGCCTTTCCTTCCGTTCGCGATCACCTTTGCCGGCCGGTCAATCGGCACACTCCGGACGCAGTTTGAGGATCCGCGCGACCTGGATGGTCCGCTGCCCGTTCTTCTGGCTCAATTCGCCCAGCAATGCGGCAGGCTCGCCAAACGGTATCAGCTCGAACATTGGTCGCGCGAGCGCTGGGGCCAGCCGCTGCGGCTTGTCGGGCTGAGCCGTGCGTTGCGCGACCTGGATCGCTTCATCGAGATCGCCGCATCGAGTCCCTTGCCGGTAACGCTGCGCGGCGAATTCGGTACGGAAAAATTCCAGCTGGCGACGGCGATCCATTGTTGTGGCCCCCGCGCGGACGGGGCGTTCGTGCAGGTCGATTGCGCTCGTCCCGACGGGCTGCCGCCCGAGTGGCTGGCGGCGGCGGACGGCGGCACGCTGTTTCTTGCCAATGTCGACGAACTTGCCGCGCCGCTGCAGGACGCGCTGCTGCTGAGTTTCCCTTCGCGCATCGCGCAACGGCCGACGGCGACGCCGCTTTCCAGCATTCGGATCATCGCTTCGACGACTGCCGACCTGCGCGACGAGGTTGCGGCAGGGCGCTTTTCCCGCACCTTGGCGACCGAGTTGGATTTTCTCATCGCGACGATTCCCCCGATCCGCGATCGCTCCGAGGATATCGATGCCCTCGTTTGTGACGCTATCGCGCGGCTCGGCTATCAGGTCGATATCAAGCGCACCGACGTGTTTATCGACACCTGTCGCGCTTATGGCTGGCCGGAAAACCTGTCGGAAGTCGAGCGCGTGGTCGCGCGTGTCGCGACGATGACCGGCGCGACGCCGATCCGTGACGTCGATATTCGGCTTTACGCGCCGCACATAGCCTTGCCCGATATTGCGGCGCCGGCCTTGCGCTCGATCGCCCAGACAGAGGCGGACGTGTCGTCTCTCGACCATTGGGCCCGCCGGGCGGTTAGCCCGGAGGAGGGCGACTCGTATGACGTCCATGTCGCCTTGCGGCGGGCGCTTGCGCATCTCGGCCGCTGCTATGACCAACCGGTGGTGCTGACCGAACTGGCGACACTGGCGGGCGTCAGTCCGTCGCATCTGAGTGCTCTGTTCCGGAGCGTTGTCGGCGCACCGTTTAAATCGCTGCTCCGCCACATCCGTATTCTGAAGGCGCGCGAACAGCTGGCGGCGGACCCGGCCGCCAGCGTCACCGACGTCGCCTTTCAAGTCGGATTCGCCGATCTGAGCTATTTCGAGCGCAGCTTTCGCCGCATCGTCGGACAGAGCCCGCGCGAGTTCCGCCGCGCCGCGCACCGAGTCGCGCCGCTGGCTACCTTGTCATCGTTTTTGTCCGAGTCGGCGAGCGATCCAGCCGAGTGATCGAAAACGTTGGCCGAGTCGGCGCAATCGCTGACCGACGACAGCGTTTCAAGCGGGGTCGCGCTTCGCCGGGCTACGTATCCGCCGCACACATTCTCGGGTTCGTCCAAGTAATCGCCGCGCGATCGGAACACCATCGCGCCGTCCGATCGATCGACCAACCGATCGCCGCGGCCCCATTGCAGAAAGAGGTTCCGATGGCTTTCCCAACTCATGTGAACGACCAGATCACCGATTCGATCACCCAGGCGAACACCAAGGTTCTTGGCGACGCCCCGGCGATCGCGATGGGCAATCTGTATCAGGCGACGGCTCAGGCGCTGGCCAATGCCGCGCACAATGCGACCAATGCGCAGCAGCAGAGCTACGTCACAGCGCAGGCGGCGACGACCATGGGCGTTGCGACGCTCTATTCACTCGACACCGCATCGACCGGCGTCGCCACCGAAGACATCTTCCGTTCGGCCGCCAACAGCCCGCGTCCCGGCAGCCTCGTCTGAGGCATGTGACCGCGCCGAGGCCGGTTAATTTCACGACGCCCGGCTTCGCCGCTCGTCACTATTCTTGGGGAGTAAGACATGGCATTTCCAACCTTCGTCAACGACCAGATCACCGATTCCGTCACCCAGGCCAACGTAAAGGTGCTGGGCGATGCGCCGGCGATCGCGATGGGCAATCTATACCAAGCGACGGCTCAGGCACTCGCCAATGCCGCGCACAATGCGACCAATGCCGCACAGCAGAGCTTCGTCACCGGCCAGGCCGCGACGACGATGGGCGTCGCGACCTTGTACGCCCTCGATACCGCGTCGACCGGCGTCGCGACCGAGGACATCCTGAAATCGGGCAGCCTGGTGTGATGTTGGGCGGCGACGTGTCGTTCAGTCGAAGGCAGAGGTAGAAGATGGCGTATCCGACAGCCGTGAACAACCAGATCACGGATTCCGTCACGCAGGCCAATGTCGAAACGCTGGGGTCCGCTCCGGCGGTTGCGATGGGCAACCTCTATCAGGCGACGGCGCAGGCGCTGGCCAACGCCGCTCATAATGCCACGCTCGCACAACAGCAGATGAACATGGCGGCGCAGGCCGCGACCACGGCAGGCGTCGCCATGCTGTACGCGATCCAGACCGGCGGCGCCGGACCGAAGACTTGAGCTGAGTTGCCGGCAGCAGTGCTCGGCATGATCGATCAACCGGCGGCACCACACGTCCGCCATCACCGAAAAGGACTTCCCAATGGCCTTTCCCAGCCACGTGAACAGCGCGATCACCGATTCGATCACCCAGGCGAACACGCTGCTGATCGGCGATTCGCCGTCGATGGCGACGGGCAATCTGTTCGTCGCGACCAGCCAGGCGTTGTCGAATGCCGCGCACAATGCGTCCAACCAGCAACAACAGAGCTTCGTCACCTCGCAGGCGTCGACCACCCAGGGGCTGCAGACGCTCTATTCGGTCGACATCGGCTCGACAGGGACCGCGACCACGGGAATTTTCCGCCGCGGCCTGCTTTGAACACGATCGACTGATCCCCGGGCGCGGCGCCGATGGCCATGCTTAACGGCCTCGTACCCGGGACGGTGTTGACGATCGGCGAAGCCCCGTCCGCCGCGATGGCCATGACGTACATCGCGATGGCCAATAGCATCGGCGTGGCGATGGGGAATGCGGTGACCGCGCAGCAGCGCGGGCAACTGATCGGCGAGGCCGCGACCGTGAAGGTCGTGGCGGTCATTTTCGAACTAGGGGCGACATAAGATGCCTGAGTATTTGGTGAACGATCAGATCGTCGAGTCCGTCGCGGACGTCGTCACACTGAACAGCGGTCATGCCCCGGCCCAGTCGGCGGCGATGCTCGATGTCGTGATGGCCGAGACGATGGGCATGTCGATGTACAACGCCATCAGCCGACAGCAATCGTCGAGCATGGTCGGGTCGGCCGCGGTCACCTCGGCATGCGCCAAAATGCTGCAGACGCCTTTCCCGATCCTGCCGCCGCTGGTGCCGTATGTGGTTCCCCCATCGGGTCTGCAGCCATTGCCGGTACCCCCGGGCGGGCTGACCGATGCCGAGGCGATCGCGGTCGCGGGCGTCGATGCCGGCGCGGCGATCGATGTGCTCGCGGCCGAGGCCCAGAGCTCCGACGTCAACTCCGCCACGGCCGTGCTGAAGTCACTGGCGAAGCAGATCAATGCGGCGCTCGCCGCGCTCAACCCGCCCGCGCCGGCCCCATCCCCCGCACCGTCACCGACGCCCGCGCAGGCGAAGCGCAGCCGCCCCGCCAAGACACCGGCACCCGTGCGGACGCGCGCACGCGCCGCCAAATAGACAATAGCAGGAAGACATCATGGCTCAGGTCAATCCGCTCATCGTCGACATCCTCCAGCAGACGCAGACCGCCACGCTTACCCAGGGCGTGGTACTGACCAGCGGCGCGGGCAAGGCGTATCAGTCGGTCGCACAATCGACCGCGCTCGCCGTGCAGGACGCGGCCGATGCGTTGCGCAACGTGTCGACGATGGCGACCACCGCGGCGGGCGTCGCGCTCGCGCAGATCCTCGCGACAGGCAATGTCGAGCAATACAAGCCGACCCTCGACAGCGCGCAGTCGATCATGACGAACGCGATCGCGGACTTCAGCGCGATCGGCGCCGCCGCGGGGGAAATCCTGAAGACCTTCCCCGCCGGCCAGCACATCTGAAAGCGGTGATGCCATGACCGTCAAGATCGCCAACAAACCACTCAACGGCGCCTTCGGTCTGTCCGAGACCGGCCGTCGTGTGCTGGGGCTGATCGACGGCGGCCTGCAATGGCTCGATTATGCGATCGGCACGCCCGATGCGCATTATCATTTCCGCGACGAGAGCGCGCTGGTCGCCGCGGTGCAGCCCGGCCTCCACGCGACGCGCTACATTCTGATCGATGCGATCGGGCTGATGGTCGCGCCGGTCAAGCTGATGACGATGAACCCGGCCGAGCTGCAATTGCTCGCCCGCGCCGCGATCGGCGAGGTCAAGCCGGCCAATCCCGACCTGGTCAAGATGCTCGCGCGGCACAGCCTGGCCACGCAGAACGACTTGGCGGCGGTCGCGACCCTGCTCGACAATCTCGAGGTCGCGCCGGCACCCATGTTCCAGGCGATGGACCTGGACGACACTCTGGCACTGCTCGGTCTCGCCCGCAGCCCGTACATCACCGACCCGGGGACGCCCGATCTGCGCCTCGAAGCCGCCAGCTTCGCGGTGTCGCAGGCCTATTCGCCGCCCGAATTCGTCGATTATTTCCGCACTTTCATCGATCATATCGCCGTCGTCGGGGAACCCGGCGATACCCCGGCGGACCGCCGCGAGCGCGCGCTGCGGGCGGTCTACTCGATCGCGCCGCTGATGTTCCAAGCGCTCGATTGCCCTGAGGTTGCCGGACTGGTGTCGCCGCTCGAGGTCGAAGGGGCGATCATCGACTGGTTGATGAACGGCCGCCAGCTCGGCTTCCTGCGCGTGTCGCAGGGCGTGCAGCAGATCGTGGCCAATACCGGCTTCGCGAACGAGGAAGGCCTCGCCGCCCAATTGATCGTGCGCGATTATCTCGACCGCGCCCAGCAGCTGGTGCGACTGCAGGGGATCGGGCGCGGCGCGATGGGGCAGGACGGCGCGACCTGTCTGTTCCCGATCGTCGCTCCGACCCAGGAAGCCGTCATCCGGCTCGGCCCGACCGGCGTGATCACGCTCGCCCAGTTCGCCTGGCAACGCCCCTTGCGCGTGCAGGACACCGAGGGGCGCCCGGCCAGTCCTTCCCGGCCGGCCAAGCCAGCCTCGCCGGCAACGCCAAGGCCGGCATCGCGCGTCGCGTCGCGCACGGTGACGCGGCCCAAGGTCATCCGCCGGCGCAAAGGGAGCGTCAAGAAATGAGCGACAAGAAGCGCTGGCAAAAGGATATGCCGGACGATCCCGATCGGGACGGGCCGGTGACCGATCGCGCGCAGGCGCTGGCGATCGCGATGACCCAGGTCCACGCCGCGATGCGGCATGCCGACGGCGCGATGCGGCAGGCCGATGCGGCATTGGCCGGGGCCGACATGCGCGCTGCCTCGACGGCGATGCGCGAGACCGAACGGCTCGAACGCAAGTCCGTCGAACAGGCCCAGATCGAGGTCGAGCGCGCGATGGCGCGCGCCGGGCGCGCGGAGAATCGCGCCAGCGAAGCGGAGCGGGAGGCGGAATGACGTCCCGGCAGGCTCCGCGAATCGAATGAAGGAGTAGCGGCATGGCCTTTCCACCTGCCGGCGATGCCGCGCTCCAGGCGCTCGCGCACGTCGCCACCATGGCCACCGCGCAGTCGCAGGTGCCGATCGTCCTGGTCCCGCAGCATGATGCGGCGTTCGGCTGGGAAGCGGGTGCGATCCATCCGATGCAGGCGCTCGAGACGCAATATCAGTCGATCGTCCGCGACGCCGAGCGGCTCGGCAACGATCCCATCGAGAAACGCGCCTTCGAATCCGCCGCGCTCGCCGGTTTCTATTTCTTCCAGGCCGGTTCGCCCCGCCTGCTCGGGGTCGAGCGCGACCGGCCGTATCGCGGCCAGCGCTTTCCGCTGCCGAGCGACGCCTTGCGCCATGCCCGGGCCGAATTGAACGCGGCGAAGGACATGTACAATGCCGGGATTCCGGCGCCGTTGCTCGCGACCCGCGTCGCCGATGCCCGCGCGGCTGCGTGGCGGGTATGCGAGCCGTTCCTGCCGCCGGCCAATCCGGAACAGGTCAATGCCCCGTCGATCAACCAGGCATCGGCGCTGATCCAGGCTGCCGGCACCGCGCCCGCGGTGCTGACCAATATCGGCAACGCGCTGACCCTGCTCGAACGTGCCGTGGCGGGCGATGCCAGCGTGCAGATGTTCTACGTGATCGAGCCCTTCTATCTGTCGCGGTTACTCGTCGCCTATCGCGTCCGCTCCAACACGCCGGTAACCGAGGATGAAGTGGTCCTGGCGAGCAGCGCGCTGACCGGCATCCTCAATGCCCAGGCCTGGCTCTCCGCGTGGCTCGAGCGCGCGATGATCGATCTCGAATTCGCCATCAGCGAGGTCGATCCCAACCAGCATACGCGCTTCTTCCTCAAGGGCGGCCGCGCGCTCGCCTATTTGTTCGGCCAGCCGCAGAATGCGCGCAACGATTGGGACACGCAGATCCTGATCGACCCCAATCTGGCACCCGGCGACTGGTACGCGCTCTACTGTGACGTCTCGAACCAGGTGCTGCAAACTCTGGTGCGGATGAAGGACGAATTCTATTCGATCCTGTCGGCCAACGCCGCCGCGCTCCAGGCGCTGCCGGTGCCGCCGCCCGCGCCGCCCGATCCGTTCGCCGACGACGCGCCCGAGCCCCCGTGGGACAATGTCGACGAGGCGCCCGACGTGCCGCCGAGCTACGAGAATGCGTTCACCCGTGCGTGCAAAGCCGAGCTGATCGATGTCGGCATGCCGCGCCGCGACACGATCGAGCTGCGCGAGCAATGGGCGCAACTGCACAACAATATCATCCGTCCGACACTGGGCATGCCGATCCCCGGTTATGCTTATTATGTCGACGAATATGTCACGATGATCCGCGAATTCTTCGCCAGGGAATCGCGCGCGACAAGCAAGGCGCGCAAGCGGATCGAACGTCTGGCCGAGCTGCTCGATCGCGATGAGGCCGCCGTGGTCATTGTCCATGCGATGCAATCGATCCCGCTCACCATCTGGAACGTGGTGGCGCCGGTGCTGACCGCGTTCGTGGCGCAGCAATTACCACCCGCACAGGAGGCGTTGCGCTATGCCTTGATCGTGCTGCTCGACGAATTCGCGGTCGCCTATGAGATGCGCAGCGACCCCGGCCTCGCGCAGGAATTTGCGGCCTTCTTTGCCGAGTGGATGCCAAACGAAGAGGTGCTGGCCGACTATCCGCCCAATTTCCGCTTCACCCTGCCGGTCAATGCCGCGCCGATGGCCGATGCGATCGGGTTCGGTCAGTGGATGTCGGATCGGCTGCAGGCCAATTTCGCCGGTCGGGCGGCATTGATCGCGGCGCATCGCGACGCGATCGAAGCGTTGATCCGCACGGTCTACGACGCCTCGGTGTTCAACCAGCAAAGCGAATATGACGTGCAGCTCGCGATTGGCGGCAGCCTGGGGGCGAGGCTTCACGCCGAATATCAGAACGCCGTCAATGCCCAGCTTGAGCAAGTGGCGACGGTATCGATCGGGCTCTATTTCGAGGGCGCGCACATCAACGCGGCGACCGCGGTCGAACTGGTTGCGCCACTGGTACGCAATTATATCGCCGCGCAGCCGGCGCCGTTATTCTACCTCGACGAAACCGTGCCGGGGACTCTCAGGATCTTCTGGGCCGATCCGCAGACGATCGAACCATTCGGCCCCTATCATCCACTGGCGATCGAGATCGTTGCCAAGCGCGTGCGCGAGCGGCCGTTGCTGAGCTTCATCTGGGGCCTGCCAGTGCTCGGCCTACGGGACCTGATCGTCGAGTATCAGAGCCGCGCGGCGCATATCGTCGAATATGCCCGGCGCAGAGAGCTTCGGCATACCGCCGCAGCGCTGACCGAGATGCTGATGACCGCGCGCGCCTAGCGCACGGGCTTGCGGGGCCGTTTTCGGTGTCGCCAATCAAATGTCGGCGACCGGATCGACGGCGATGCCGGCGGCCTTCCGTTCCGAGTAACGATCGACCAATTGCCCCGCGTGCGGACGCAGTAGAATGGTGAAGCGGACCAGTTCCTCCATCACGTCGACGATGCGATCGTAATAACTGGACGGTCTCATCCGGCCGGCCTCGTCGAACTCCTTATACGCCATCGCGACCGAGGATTGGTTGGGGATGGTGTACATCCGCATCCATCGCCCCAATAGCCGCATCGTGTTGACCGCGTTGAACGATTGCGATCCGCCGGACACCTGCATCACCGCGAGGGTACGCCCCTGGGTAGGGCGCATGCCCTTCGACTCGAGCGGCAGATGATCGATCTGCGCTTTCATCAGGCCAGTGATCTGGCCGTGGCGTTCGGGGCTGCACCAGACATGGCCTTCCGACCATATCGACAAGTCGCGGAGCTCGTTGACCGCGGGATGATCGTCGCCGGGTATCTGATCGGGCAGGGGGAGATCGGAAGGGTCGAAAATCCGGATTTCCGCGCCGAAAAACTGGAGAAGCCGCGCCGCCTCTTCCACCGCGAGGCGCGAAAATGAGCGTTCTCGCAGCGAGCCATAGAGCAAGAGAATACGCGGTGGCGGCTGATCGTCGCCAAGCCCGAGCCCAGGTCGTGGCATCGCGAAGGTCGGATCGAGCGCGGGGAGGTGATGGGGATCAGGCAGAATGCGGACGTGGCTCATTTGAGCTCCTTGACGAAAGAGGCGGCGCTGGAAGGGCCAGACGCAAGAAATCTTGGTGTCGTTGAGCAAGGCGCGAAAACGTGACGCCGTTCACGAAGTCTCGTGCGACGGCCCCGCGAAGAGCACGCTGCCCACGAAGAGGGCCGCGATCGCGCCGGCCAGTTGCGCTGCGATGAACCCCGGAACATAGGCCGGGGCAATTCCGGCGAAACTGTCGCTCAGCGACCGGGCGACGGTGATCGCCGGATTGGCGAAGCTGGTCGAGGAAGTGAACCAGTAAGCAGCGCTAATATAAAGCGCCACGCTTGTGGAAACGGCAGTCGGCCGCATCCGCACGGTCCCCAGGATCGTCAGGATGAGCCCGAACGTGGCGATTGCTTCGCCCGTCAGTTGGCCCGGTCCGGCACGGGCCTTCGTCGACAGTTCGAGGATGGGCAGGTCGAACATCAGGTGCGCGACCCACACACCCAGGATACCGCCGCCAAGCTGAGCCGCGACAAAGGCCATTGCCACACGGCTACTGATCTCGCCGCGCAATCGGATGACCAAGGTTACGGCCGGATTGAAGTGCGCTCCCGAGACCGGCCCGAGCATTGTGATGAGCACGAAGAGGATGGCGCCGGTCGCGATCGTGTTGCCGAGCAGCGCGATCGCGACGTTCCCGCCCGCGAGCCGTTCGCCCATGATGCCGGAGCCGATGACTGTCGCGAACAGAAGAAAGCTGCCGAGTGCTTCGGCGAGAATAGCCCGCCGCGTCACGACGAGTGAATGCGGTGGCCGGCGGCGTTGACGACCAGTTCGCCGTCTTCCTTGGCGAAGGGGCCGCGCTGCGGTGCCGGCAGGATGTCGAGAACGACCTCGGAAGGACGGCACAGGCGCACGCCAAGCGGCGACACCACGAGCGGGCGGTTGATCAGGATCGGATGGTCCATCATCGCGTCGATCAAGGCGTCGTCCGACAGGCTCTCGTCGCCAAGACCGAGTTCGGCATAAGGTGTGCCCTTCTCGCGCAACACTTGGCGAGGCGTCAGTCCGGCGCGCTCGATCAGTTGCGACAGCAGTGCGCGCGAGGGGGGCGTCTTGAGATATTCGATGACGTGCGGCTCGATGCCGGCGTTGCGGATCATCGCCAGCGTGTTGCGCGACGTGCCGCAGTCGGGATTGTGGTAGATGATGATGTCGGTCACGATCTCACCTCGCAAAATGTCGATAGGTTCAGTGCTTATGTCGTGCCCGCGGTGCCGCAGCGGCCGCGCAGGAGCGTGTCGGCGAGCGACGCGCAGATTTCCGGCGATCCGCCGCAGCAATCTTCCATCAGATATTCCAGCAGCGCCGTCATGGCCTCGTATCGCGCCGAATAGATGACCGACCGTCCGTCGCGGACGCTGTCGATCAGGCCGGCATGGCTGAGGATGGTCAGATTGGCTGAAAGAGTGTTGGGCGGCACGTCCAGCCGGCGGGCGATCTCACCGGCTGGAATGCCCTCATGTCCCGCCTGCACCAGCATACGGAACACGGACAAACGGCCCTGATGCGCGAGGGCGGAGAGGGCCATCACGGCGGTCTTCATTTCCATATTTCCGCGATATAGGAAATAACGCGAAATAGGAAGGCAGAATGTGCCGGTCGGGTGAAAAGCACAAAAAAGGCGGCCTCCTTCCGGAAGCCGCCTTTCCCCTTTTATCCTGACCTTGCGATCAGAACTTCGCGCTGAGCTCGAAGCCCCAGGTGCGCGGCGCGTTAAGATTGCCGTAGTCCCCAAGGATGCCGCCATAGTTGGTCGAAACCAGCGTGGTCCCGTTATAGTTGAGGACCGGCGTCGAGTTCGCTGCCGAGCGGCGATAGACATAGGTGTGGTCGAGCAGGTTGCGCGCCCACACGGACAGCGTGACCTTGTTGCTCGCGTTGATCGCGATGTCGGTCAGCGCCAGTCGGCCGTTGACGACGAAGCTCGGATCGGTCTTCGTCGGCTCGAGCTGGAAGCTGTACTGGCTGCTCGCATAATTGGCGTCGAGATGGAGGCTGATCGCCGTGTCGCCCTTGCCGATCGGTACCGAATAATCGATCGAGCCCGACGCCGCGTTCTTCGGCGTGTAGACGATGTAGAGCTGCTGCGGCAGACCGCCGGTGATCGAGTTCACCGCGCTCGGCGCCTTCCAATAGGTATAGGCATAGGAGGCGGCGAGGGTCAGCCCGGCGACCGGCCGTACCGTCAGATCTGCTTCGATGCCGCGGATCTTGCTCGTACCCGCATTCTGGGTCTGCTCGATATGCGAGCCGTTGGTCGGGCTGCTGCCGTTGGTATCGAACAGATCGAAGTCGAACTGCGTATTTTTGCGGTCCATGATGTAGCCGGCCAGGTTCAAGCGAACCCGGTGGTCGAGGAACTCCATCTTCGCACCGACTTCATACGACTTGACCGATTCCGGGCCGAAGGCGTTGAAACTCTGCGACCGATCGTTGGCGCCGCCGGCGCGGAAGCCGGTCGAATATTTGGCGTAGAGATGAACGTCCTTGGTCGCATCGAACGCCAGGTTGAACATCGGATCGAAGCGGCTGATGTCGTTCGAGAAGGTGAACGCCTGGGGCGCATTGTTGACCACGTACAAGCGGCCACGGCGCTTGTCCTTGGTCCAGCGGCCACCAGCGGTAAAGTGCAGGAAGTCAGCGCCTTGCGGCGTGTAGGTCAGATTGCCGAACACCGAATAATTGTGATCATAGGCTTCGCTGGCACGCGTGATGAACTGGCAGCTGTTGGCGAACTGCGGCACGGTGGCGGCAAGCGTATTGTTGCACGACGCGGCATAGGGCTGATAACCCGAATTGGCCCCCGTCACCGTTCCGGTGACGATCGGACTGCGGATCGTATAGGCTGTGCCGTCGGCGTTCCACTGATTAGTCAGCGGGGTAGCCGCATATTCGGTCGCGTGTTCGGTGAAATAATAGGCGCCGACGACATAATCGAAGCCGTTGGAGCTGCCGACCGCCTGGAATTCCTGGCTGAACTGGTGCTGCTGCAGGAACGACAGGCTGTAGCGGCTGAACGTCCCGGTCGTGTTGAGCGCCGTGGGATTGGCCGTGTTCAAGACGAACGGTGAGAAGGAGCTGCGCTCCGGGCCGCCCGAATTGTCCCACTGATCGGTCTTCACACCGCGCCAGGCGGTGATCGAGCGCAATTCCAGCCACGGCGCGACGTTATACTTCAGGTTCGCCGAAACGCCGTGAGTGATGTCGACGCTCGGCTGCTGCGGCACGCCGACATCGGCAACGGTCTGGCGCTCCGGATGCACGCCGACGAGCGGCGCCTTGGGGGCGATACAGGCGGGCTTCCCCGCCGCGGCCTGGGCTGCGGTGATGGTGCCGCCGCAAGCGATCGGCGCGGCCGCGCCCGTACCCGGAATGAAAAGCGACGTCCCGAGCACACCGGTCTGCGGATTGGTATAGGTGCCGACGGTGTAGTGGTTCGGATTGTAGTTCAGCAGCTGGCTGAAGTTCGGCGTATTCTCGTCCTTGGCGTAATCGTACGCGATGTCGGCAGTGAAACCCTCGAACGGGGTCCAGCGCGCCGCGGCGCGGCCGCCCTTGCGATCGTAGAAATTCCAGCCGGTGGAGCCGGCGAGCGGATCCTTCACGGTCGGATCCTGGTGCTGGTAGACGCCATCGAGCTTGATCGCGATGTTGTAGAAGGCCGGCAGGTCGAGATGGATTTCGCCGGTGCGGCTGCCATAATTGCCCACGCCGCCTTCGATACGGCCGCCGAGTTCGCCGGTCGGCGCCTTGGTCACCAGCGACAGCGCGCCGCCCTCGGTATTGCGGCCGAACAGCGTACCCTGCGGGCCCTTGAGCACTTCGATCCGCTCGATGTCGAACAGAGCGGCGTTGAGGCCCTGCGTCTTCCCGAGCGCGACGCCGTCGATATAGACGCTGACGCCACCGTCACGCGCAGTCTGGTTCTGGTCGTAAGGGACGATGCCGCGGATGCCGATGGTCAGCGCCGACTGGCGCGCTTCGAACGTGGCGACGCGCAGCGACGGCACCGAGCCGTCGGCCAGGTTGAACAGGCTGAGGACGTGGCGTTCGGTCAGCGCCTGGCTGTCGAGCACGCTGATCGAGATCGGCGTCTTCTGAAGGTTGGTCGTGCGCTTCGTCGCGGTGACGACGATGTCGGCCAGGCCGTCGTTGTTGGCGGTCTGGTCGGAAGGCGCTGCGGCGGCGTCCTGCGGCGCGGCGGCGGGAGTCGCCGCCGGCGCCTTCGGGTCTTCGGCGGCAAAAGCCGGCGTAGCGGTAACCGCGATCAGCGCGCTGGCCAGCAGCGTGCTCCGCAAGGTCGAGATCCCCATTTAAATAGCTCCACAGGATGATGCGGCGGCTGTGTGCCGTCCGTCCGTTCACGACGATCGTTCAGCGAGTCGGTGATTCCCGCCCGCCACATCGTCGCGTTGGCCCCTATGGGTGGATTGCGTCGGCGCAGTTGCACTTGCGTGACTCAGTCGTGGCTGTTTGATGAAAGTCTTGTGACGGTCCCGGACTGGGAACACGTGATTGGGAGCACGCACGCTGCTCTAATTATCTTTGGTTGCGTCGTTTTTCGGGGAAAATCCGGCGCCCGCTTTCCGCGCGATGCTCGAAAATGTCACGACGCCCAGCCCCAGGGGCGTTCGCGGAACCACTTGGTTATGACATATTTGGTGCCCGCGCGGACCTTCATGCCCTGATGGATGGTGCTCGGATTGGGGCTGCCGTCAGGGCGCAGATTATTCCAGCAGAGCAATTTGCCGGTCTCGGGCTGGACGATCTTGTCGATGGTCTTGAACCGCGTCGCGCCGCCGGCATCGGGTTCGTTCAGATAGATCATCGCGGTCCAGGTGCGGTTGCCGGCGACCGAGGTGAAGGTGTGGAAATCGACACCGCCTGGCTCGAAATAATCGGTGTGCGCCTTGAACTCCTGGCCCACCGCATAACGCTGACCCTGGATCGGTTCGCCATGCGTGGGGTCGAGGCCGATGAAATCGATAATCAGCCGTTCGAGCTCGGCGACGATCGGAATCGCCGCGTCGAGGTCGCAGGTTTCGCTCGTCCGAAAAGCGGAGTCGCCATTGTAATCGGAAACCGTCGAAGGTCGCCGCTGCGTATCGATCAACGCGATCAACGCCTGACACAGATCGGGCGTGACGAAGCCGCGCCGCTGGAACAGGGTGAGCTTGGGGCTGGGGGTGCGCTGCACGCCCGGCTGGGCCATGATATGGGCGATGACGGGCTCGGACGGGTGACCGGAACCGAGATTGACCGGAGAAGAAACATCGGCGGACGACATGATGCCGAGCCTAACCAAATCATCCGGCGTCGTCAGCCTTGACCTGCACCGGTCGGTGCCGCTAGGGGCGCGCGTTCTACGGCGATCGTAGTTCAATTGGTTAGAGCGTCGGCTTGTGATGCCGGATGTTGCGGGTTCAAGTCCCGTCGGTCGCCCCATTATTCCAGCCATTTCGCGCCCACGGCGCATTCGGGCTGGCCATCGCCGCTCTAGAAGAATATTACGCGGCCTCGTAATTTTCTTTGCCACGCCGGAGCCAGCATGACTTCCGTTTGGGACCTTCCCGATTTCGACGACCATGAGGGCGTCCACCTGTTTCGCGACCCTGCAGCGGGGCTGACCGCGATCATTGCGGTGCATTCGACCCATCTCGGCCCGGCGGCGGGCGGGGTGCGCTTCTGGCATTATGCCGATGCCAATCGCGCGATCACCGACTCGCTCAGGCTGTCGCGCGGGATGAGCTATAAGAATGCCATGGCGGGCCTACCGCTGGGTGGCGGCAAAGGCGTCGTCCTGGCATCGACGCCGGGCGAGGCGATCAGCCCAGCCCAGCTCGAGGCATTCGGCGCCGCGGTCGAGTCGCTCGGCGGCCGCTATGTGACGGCCGAGGATGTCGGCATGTCCGAAGCGAGCATGAAAATCATCGCGACGCGCACCAAGCACGTGTCGGGCCTGCCGGTCGCGGCGGGTGGCGCCGGCGGCGATCCGGGTCCGTTCACCGCGAGCGGCGTCTATCAAGGAGTCCGGGCGGCGGCGAAGCGTGGGCTGGGCGTCGATTCGATGGCCGGCGTGCATGTCGCGATCCAGGGAGTCGGCAGTGTCGGCGGCGGACTGGCGCGGTTGCTGGCGGCGGACGACGCGAAGCTGACCCTGGCGGACGTCAATGGCGACAAGGCGAAGGCGTTGGCCGCCGAGCTTGGCGCCGCGACGGTGCCAACCGAAGAGATATTGGCGCTGGAGGCGGATATCGTCAGCCCCAACGCGCTGGGCGCGATCCTGACCGCCGAGACGATCGCGGCGCTCAACACCAAGGTGATCGCGGGCGGGGCCAACAACCAGCTCGCGACGCGCGAGGACGGCTCGCGGCTCCACGGGCGCGGCGTGCTCTATGCGCCCGATTACGTGATCAATGCCGGCGGCATCATCAATGTCGGCCTCGAATATCTCGGCCAGGGCGACCGCGCCGAGGTCGAGGCGCGCATCGCGCGGATTCCGGAGCGCCTGATCGAAGTGTGGGACGAAAGCGACCGCACCGGCCAGCCGGCCTCGGACGTGGCCGACGCGATCGCGCGGCGGCTGATCGGGCGGGGGTAAGCGCGCCACCCGGCTATTTGGCGGACGGCTTCTTCGCCTCGAACAGAATGGCGGCCTTCATTTTTTCTCCGTCACCCCAGCGAAAGCTGGGGTCTTTTCGTGATCGCGCGTGCTTGCGGCACGAGGCCCCAGCTTTCGCTGGGGCGACGGCTCTCTTTGGCGGTTGATCGGGCGGGGTAAGGCGAAGTCGCGCAAGGTGGCGTGCGGTTAGTCAATCCGTCTCAACTCTTAAGTGACACCGCGCACATCTTGTCCTATTCGCCTCGGCCATCGTGGCCAGCCTTCATGCCCTTGCGAATCCCGCGCGTTTCCTGCGTCTGGCGCGTCCGCTGACGCCGGCCTTCTTGCTGTCGGGCGTGCTGCTGACCGTGTTCGGCTGCTGGGCCGGGCTGACCCAGACGCCGGCCGATTATCTGCAGGGCGACAGCGTACGGATCCTCTATATCCACGTGCCGACCGCGTGGCTCGGCATGGGCGGGTGGAGCGGGATCGCGATCGCCAGCCTGTCCTATCTCGTCTGGCGGCATCCGCTGGCGCGCATCGCCGCGCGCGCAATCGCCTTGCCGGGCGCGGTGTTCGCGTTCCTGTGCCTCGCCACCGGATCGATCTGGGGACGGCCGACCTGGGGCACGTGGTGGGAATGGGATGGGCGGCTGACCAGCATGTTGCTGCTGTTCTTCGTTTATCTCGCCTACATGGCGCTGGCCCGTGCCGATGCCGATCGCGGCGGCGACGGGCGGCTGCCGGCAATCTATGGCATCGCCGGCACCGTGCTGTTGCCGATCATCCGCTATTCGGTGGTGTGGTGGAACACGCTGCATCAGGGCGAGAGCATCGGGCTGACCAGCTCGACGATCGATTCCTCGATGCTGTGGCCGCTCTGGTTCACGCTGTCGGGCTTCACGTTCCTGTTCGCGGGCATCGTGCTGATGCGGATGCGCGCGATGCTGGCGCGCGAGCGGCGCGAGGCGCGGATGCGGAGGATGGCGGCATGAACCAGTGGCTGTTCGTCGCGGCGGCGTATGGCCTCACGCTCGGCGCGACAATCGCGCTGCTCGGGTGGAGCTATGTCGCGATGCGTGCCGCGGAGCGCGAGCGCACGTGAAGCCAAAACATCAACGATTGTGGCTCGCGGGGCTGGCGGTCCTGGCGATTGCGGGGGCAAGCGGGCTCGCTTTGTCGGGTCTGAAGGACCAGGCGTCGTTCTTCTACGCGCCGTCCGACGTCAAGAAGCAGGGGTTGCCGCTGGGCAAGGCCGTGCGGCTCGGCGGTCTGGTCGAGGCCGGGTCGATCAAGCGCGCCGCCGACGGCGTGACGCTCGACTTCGTCGTCACCGATGGCGCCGCCACTACGCCGGTGAGCTTCAAGGGAATCGTGCCCGATCTGTTTCGCGAGAAATCGGGCGTCGTCGCCGAGGGGCAATTCCAGCCCGACGGCAGCTTCGTCGCGACCAACTTGCTCGCCAAGCATGACGAGAAATATCAGCCGCCCGAAATGGCCGGCAAGCTGCACGAGACGAGGTCGCTCAAGCAATGATCGCCGAGGGGGGACTGGCCGCGTTGTGGCTCGCCGCCGTCATGGCGGTGTTGCAGCTCGTGCTGGCGTCGAGCGCCGTGCTCGGCGGCCGCGCGGAAATGGCGCGCGCCGTACGCCCGGTGGCGATCGCGCAAGGACTGCTGACCGGGCTCGCGATGTTGTGCCTGATCCTGGTGTTCGTCCAGTCCGACATGTCGGTGCTGCTGGTCGCCGAGAACAGCCATTCGCTCAAGCCGATGATCTACAAGATCGCCGGCGCCTGGGGGAATCACGAAGGGTCGATGCTGCTCTGGGTGACGATCCTGGGGCTGGCCGGTGCGGCGGTGGCGATCTTCGAGCGGCGGCTCGACCAACGGACGCTCAACGCGACGATCGGCGCGCAGGCACTGATCGCGATGGGGTTCTACGCCTTCCTGCTGTTCGCCTCGAACCCGTTCGCGCGGCTGTTTCCGTCGCCCCCCGACGGCAACGGCCTCAACCCGTTGCTTCAGGATCCCGGCTTGGCGTTCCATCCGCCGACCTTGTACGTCGGCTATGTCGGCATCTCGGTCGCCTTTTCGTTCGCGGTCGGCGCGCTGGTCACGCGCGATGTCGGTCCGGCCTTTGCCCGCGCGATGCGTCCCTGGGTGCTCGGTGCCTGGATCTTCCTGACGATCGGCATCACCGCGGGGAGCTATTGGGCCTATTATGAGCTCGGCTGGGGCGGCTGGTGGTTCTGGGATCCGGTCGAGAATGCCAGCCTGATGCCGTGGCTGGCAGCAACCGCCTTGCTCCATTCGGTGTCGGTCCTGGCGACGCGCGATGGCTTGCGCGCCTGGACGATCATGTTGGCGGTAGTCGCCTTTTCGATGAGCATGATCGGGACGTTCCTGGTCCGCTCGGGTATCCTGACCAGCGTCCACGCCTTTGCCGTCGACCCGAAGCGCGGCGCGTTCCTGCTGGCGTTGCTGGCGATCTATATCGGCGGTGCGCTGGTGCTGTTCGCCGCGCGGATCGGCACCGTCCGGCAGGGTAACACCTTTGCTTTGGTCAGCCGCGAGGGCGCGCTGGTGGTCAACAACCTGCTCCTGTCGGTGATCCTGGGGATCGTGCTGATCGGCACGCTCTATCCGCTCGCCGCGGCGGGCTGGGGCGTGCAATTGTCGGTCGGCAAGCCGTTTTTCGACAAGACCGCGGGGCCGGTCGCGCTGGCGCTGGCCGTGTTCATCGCGATCGGGCCGCTGTTGCGCTGGCGGCGCGACGAGCCGCAGGCACTGCTCAAACGCGTGACCTGGCCGGTCGCGGCGTCGTGCGCTGCGCTGATCGTGCTGGTGCCATTCGCCTGGGGTGCGGGACTCCTGCCGCTGGCGGCGCTGGTGCTGGCCGCGGGGCTCGCGGTAGCGAGCGTCGCGCCGTTATGGGGGCGCAACTTACGTCGCACCCCGCTCTTCACCTGGGGCATGGTGGTCGCGCATCTGGGCGTCGCGGTCAGTCTGGCCGGAATGGCGAGCGACAGCGCCTTCACCAAGGAGACCCTGGCGGTGTTGCGCCAGGGCGAGACGCGGTCAGTCGGGCCGTATCTGGTGACGATGACCGGTATCCGTCCGGTGGTCGGACCGAATTGGTCGGCGATCGCCGCCGATCTCAGCATTCGCCGCGGCGAGGGCGCACCGTTCATGCTGTCGCCGGAGTCGCGCTTCTTTGCCAGCCCGCCGACATCGACCAGCGAAAGCGCGATCGCGACGCGGCTTGATGGCCAGCTCTACACGGTGCTCGGTCAGCCCGACGGTAAAGGCGGATGGCAGGTCCGCTTGTGGTGGAAGCCGTTCGTTACCCTGATCTGGCTGGGTGGGGGCCTGATCGGCCTGGGCGGCGTCTTGTCGTTCTTCGGTCGGATCCGGCGCCGCAAGCGCGCAGTTTACGAAGACTATGAGGAGGAGGTGGCGTGAGGCGCGTGCTGCTCTGGCTGCCGCTCGTGCTGTTCGCGGCGTTGTTCGGGCTGGTCGCGCTCGGCCTGTTCAAGCCGGCGGACCGTACCGTTCGCTCGGCGATGGTCGACAAGCCGCTGCCCGATTTCGCGCTGCCCGCAATGCTACCGGCCAAGCCGGGGGTCGCGCGCACCAGCTTCGGCGGCGGCAAGCCGCGCCTGATCAATGTCTTCGCCAGCTGGTGCGTGCCGTGCATCGCCGAGGCACCGGAGCTGATGAAGCTGAAAGCGGCCGGTGTGGCGATCGACGGTGTGGCGATCAACGACACGCCCGAGGCGGTGCAGAAATTTCTCGATCGCAACGGCGATCCCTATCAGCGGATCGGCAACGACAAGGCCAGCCAGGTGCAGATCGCCCTGGGATCGTCGGGCGTGCCGGAGACCTTCCTGGTCGACGGGCGCGGGCGGATCGTGCGGCAATATGTCAGCAATTTGCAGCCGGATCAGGTCGACGACATTCTCAAGACGTGGCGGGGGATGCGATGAGTCTCTCCAACCGTCATGCCGGCCTTGTGCCGGCATCCACCGCGCCACTATCCCAGGGGCGGGAGGCCGAGTCCGACGGCGAGATCCTCCCATCTGGGATTGTCGCGCTCGATAAGGTTCTTCTTGAAGTCGCGCGGCTACTTCTTGATCCGCTTCTCGGCGGCGATCACGACCTCCATCGTGTCGGCCGTGTCGAACCAGACGAGGCGTTTGACACCGTATCGCTTGGTGAAACCCTCGAAGATCCCGTCGCGATGCTGCATGACCCTGCCGATAAGGTTCGACGTCACGCCGATATACAGCGTGCCGTTGAAACCGCTGGCCATGATGTAAACGCAGGGATCGCGCTCTCGCATGGCCGTGAATCTGCGGCACGGTGGATGCCGGGACAAGCCCGGCATGACGATGGAGGAGAGCGATCCGAGATGATATTGGCTCTTCTGATCGCCACACCGGCGCTCGCCCAATTGGCGCCGCTCGCCGACACCCAGCTCAGCGACCCCGCGCAGGAGGCGCAGGCCAAGGCGCTGATGGGGACGATCCGCTGCGTCGAATGCCAAGGGCAATCGATCGCCGACAGCAATGCCGACATCGCCGCCAATATGCGCTCGCTGATCCGGCAACGGATCAAGAGCGGCGAGAGTCCGGAGCAGGTGCGTGCCTGGCTGATCCAGCGTTATGGCGATTATATCAGCTATGACCCGCCACTGGGCGGCGCGACCTGGCCGCTCTGGGCGGCGCCGTTCGTGCTGCTCGCGATCGGAATCGCGATCGCGCGGTCGAGCTTCAGGAGGAAGCGCTGATGGGCTGGATCATGCTCGCGCTGATCGGGCTGACCACGGCGGCATTGCTTGCCGTGTTGCGCCTGCCGCGGATGCTGTGGCCGCTGGCCGGTGCCGCGCTGATGCTGGGCGCGGCCGGTTATGCCTGGCAGGGGCAGCCCGACCTCGCGGCGCAACCCGTGGCGGCCGATGCGGTCAAGTTGCCGCCGAGCGAAGCCTATAAGAGGCTGCGCGATACCTTCTTCGGCCGCTTCGGTGGCGAGTCGATGTATTTCGGGATTTCGGACGTCGCGCTGGCCAATGGCGATCCCGACTTCGCCGCGCGCGCGCTGACCGGCGGGGTCGATTATGCCCCGCGGAATGCGGCGATGTGGAGCGAACTCGGCAACGTCATCGCGCTGCACGATCGCGGCGTGGTGTCGCCCGCGGCGCTGCTCGCCTATCGCCGCGCGATGATGCTGTCACCGCAGAATCCGGGGCCGCCCTTGTTCCTCGGCCTGGCCTATATTCGCGCCGGTGAATTCGCCAAGGCGCGACCGCTATGGAAGCACGCGCTGGATCTGACCCCCAAGAATGCCAGCTATCGCGACGAGATCGTGCGGCGGCTGGCCTTGCTTGACATGCTGCTCGCCGAAATCGCCCGCGAGCAATCCGCCCAACGCTGAGCGCGCGGGGCGGATCGTCAAAGCGGGCTTGTTCGCCCGATCAGGCGTGCCAGGCCTCGAACGGAAGGTCGAGCGCTTCGGCCACCGCTTCGTGCGTGATCTTGCCCTTATAGACGTTGAGGCCGTTGGCGAGGTGTGGGTCCGCCTTCATCGCCCCTTCCGCGCCGAGCTTGGCGAGCTTGAGCGCGAAGGGCAGGGTGGCGTTGTTGAGCGCGAACGCGCTGGTCCGCGCGACCGCGCCGGGCATGTTGGCGACGCAATAATGGATCACGCCGTCGACCTCGAACACCGGATCCTCATGCGTCGTGGCATGGCTGGTCTCGAAGCAGCCACCCTGGTCGATCGCGATGTCGACCAGCACCGAGCCGCGCTTCATCGTCTTGACCATGTCGCGCGTGACGAGCTTGGGCGCCGCCGCCCCGGGGACCAGCACCGCGCCGATCACCAGATGCGCGTTGCGGACGGCCTGTGCGATCGCCGCCTTCGACGCGTACTGCGTCTTGATCTGGCTCGAGAAGAACATGTCGAGCTCGGCCAGGCGGTCATTGTTGATGTCGTAGATGGTAACGTCGGCGCGCATGCCGACCGCCATTTGCGCGGCATTGATGCCCGACACGCCGCCACCGAGGATCGCGACCTTGGCCGGCGCCACGCCCGGAACACCACCGAGCAGCACACCGCGGCCGCCCTGTTCCTTTTCGAGATAATGCGCGCCGACCTGGATCGACATGCGGCCGGCGACCTCAGACATCGGCTTCAGGAGCGGCAGGCCGCCGCGCGCCGCGGTGACGGTCTCGTAAGCGATGCAGGTGGCGCCCGACTTCATCAGGCCCTCGGCCTGCGGCTTGTCGGCGGCGAGGTGGAGATAGGTGAAGAGGACGTGGCGAGGCTCGAGCATTGCCACTTCCTGCGGCTGCGGCTCCTTGACCTTCACGATCATGTCCGATTCGGCGAACACGGTCTTGGCGTCGGGCACGATCCGCGCGCCGGCGTCGATATAGGCCTGGTCCTCGAAATCGATGCCCATGCCGGCCTTGGTCTCGACGATCACCTCGTGGCCGGCGGCGTGGAGCTCGGCGACCGACGACGGGGTCAGGCCGACGCGATATTCGTGATTCTTGATTTCCTTGGGGACACCGACTCGCATGCGAACTCTCCTGAAAGGGGTTGTCATGCAAATAGCGCCGAAAAGCCGAGAGAGGTTCGCAATTTTTTTGACAGATGCGGCCCCTGGCAGGATATGTTTGCGTGATTATATACCTGTGAGAGAAAAATGCTCGACCATCTCGATCGCAAGATCCTCAAACAACTCGTCGTCAATTCGGACCTGACAAGTGCGGAACTCGGCGAGGCGGTAGGCCTGTCGGGAAGCGCGGCGCATCGCCGCGTCGGCAGCTTGTGCGACCGCGGGCTGATCGCTGGGTTTCGCGCGGTGCTGTCGCATGAGGCGCGGGGGCACCCCGCGGTGGTCATGGTCAACGTCACGCTCCGCGACCAGCGGCAGGAGACGATGGCGGCATTCGAGGCAGAGATTAAAGAATGTCCGGAAGTACGCGATTGTTTCCTGATGAGCGGCGAGGCCGACTACATGCTCCATGTCGAGGTGACGCGCGACGACAGTTTCGAGCGGATCCACCGCGAGACGCTGTCGCGCCTGCCGGGCGTGACGCGGCTGGCGTCGCATTTCGTCATTCGCGAGGTTATCCGTCGCCCGTGAGCGGCCGGCTGACCCATAACGAGCCAGCGCATCCAATGCGTCGTTGCGGGCGTTCCTGTGCAATGCTAGGGCGCCGCCACCGTAAACAGGGGCTTCATACGGTCATCATGACCTTTCGTGCGAACGCGCGGCGACTGCCGTGAGCGCAGCCACTCCTTCCATCGCAGTAACCGACGGGCACGCCGATGACGCGCACGCCGGGCACGCGCATGCGCATGGCAATGACGGGCTGATCAAGCTCGCCGTCGGCGCGATCGGCATCGTGTTCGGCGATATCGGCACCAGCCCGCTTTATGCCTTCCGCGAGACCTTCGCCGGGCATCACAAGCTCAGCCTCGATCATGCCCACATCATGGGCGTCACCAGCCTGATGTTCTGGTCGATGATGGTGGTGGTGACGATCAAGTACGTCGCGATCATCATGCGCGCCGACAATAAGGGCGAGGGGGGCAGCCTGGCGCTGCTCGCGCTCATTTCCAGCAAGGCGCAGACCAAGAGATGGACCGCGGGGATCGTCCTGCTCGGCGTATTCGCGACCTCGCTCTTCTATGGCGACTCGATGATCACCCCGGCGGTGTCGGTGCTGTCGGCGGTCGAGGGCCTTGCGGTGGCGCAGCCCGGCATGGCGCATTTCGTGCTGCCGATCGCGATCGCGATCCTGATTTTCCTGTTCGCGATCCAGCAGAGCGGCACGGCGCGGGTGGGGCTGTTCTTTGGCCCGATCATGCTGTTCTATTTCCTGACGATCGCGCTGCTCGGCGCGCTCAGCATCGCCGAGACGCCCGAAGTGTTGTGGGCATTCTCACCGACTTATGCGGTCGAATTCTTCCTGCTCGATCCCGTCCGCGCGTTCCTCGCGCTGGGGTCGGTGGTGCTGGCGGTGACCGGTGCAGAGGCGCTCTATGCCGATATGGGGCATTTCGGACGCAAGCCGATCGGCATGTCGTGGCTGTGTTTCGTGCTCCCGGCGCTGATCCTCAATTATATGGGGCAGGCGGCGCTGCTGACGCGCGACGGGACGCAGGCACTGGAAAGTCCGTTCTATCTGCTCGCGCCGGTCTGGCTGCAGCTACCGCTGGTCATCCTGGCCACCGCCGCCGCCGTGATCGCGTCGCAGGCGGTGATCTCGGGCGCCTTCTCGGTGACGCAGCAGGCGATCCAGCTCGGTTTCGTGCCCCGCCTCAGGATCGAGCATACCAGCGCGGCGACGGCCGGACAGATCTATATCCCGCTGATCAACTGGATGCTGATGACGATGGTCATCATCCTGGTGCTGTTCTTCCGCACCTCCTCCAACCTGACCAGCGCGTATGGCATCGCCGTCACCGGCGCGATGACGATCGATACCTGCCTGTTGGCGGTCGTGTTGTTCCGCTTGTGGAATTGGCCGAAATGGGCGGCGATCCCGCTGCTCGGGCTCTTCTTCCTGGTCGACGGCGCCTATCTGACTGCCAACCTCACCAAGATCCCGGACGGCGGCTGGTTCCCACTCCTGGTCGGGCTGATCGTCTTCACCATCCTCACGACCTGGGCCAAGGGGCGGCAGCTGATGATGGCGCGGCTGCGCGAGGCGGCGATGCCGATCAAGGTGTTCATCTCGTCGGCCGCCACTTCGGCGACGCGCGTGCCCGGCACTGCAGTGTTCATGACTTCGACGGCCGATGGCGTGCCGCACGCGCTGCTCCACAACCTCAAGCACAACAAGGTGCTGCACGAGCGCATCATCCTGCTGACGGTGAAGATCGCCGACGTGCCGTTCGTGCGTCAGGCCGAGCGGGTGAAGCTCGATCATCTCGGACACGGCTTCCACCGCCTGGTGCTGCGCTATGGCTTCATGGAGGAGCCCGACGTGCCAGCGGCATTGGCGTTGGTCACCGGCTGCGGCGACAAGTTCAAGATGATGGACACCAGCTTCTTCCTCGCGCGGCAGACATTGCTGCCGTCGAGCAAGCCCGGCATGGCGATCTGGCGCGAAAAGCTGTTCGCCTGGATGCTCCGCAACGCCGAAAGCGCGATGGAATTCTTCCGCCTGCCGACCAATCGCGTGGTCGAGGTGGGGAGCCAGGTCGAGATCTGAGCGGCTTAATGACCGCGCCGGCGCCCGCGCCGATCATCGTCACGGCGGTGATCGGACGCGAGGACCAGGCGTGGCTCGACGCGCAGCGCCGCGCGCATTTTCCGCCCGAGCGCAATCTGCTCCCCGCCCATCTGACGATGTTCCACCATCTGCCGCCGTCGCTGGCGGACGAAGTGCGGCAGCGGCTGGGCGAGCTGGCGCGGGAAGGGGCGCCGGCCGCGCGGATCGCCGGACCGATCTCGCTCGGCCGCGGCGTTGCCTATCGCATCGACTCCGCCGAACTGGAGGACCGCCGTGCCTGGCTTGCCGATCTTTGGGCCGACCTGCTGACGCCGCAGGACCGCACGCCGTGGCGCCCGCATGTCACGATCCAGAACAAGGTCGAGCCGAGCGAGGCGAGGGCGTTGCTCGACCGGCTCAAGGCCGACTTCCGACCCCGGTCGCTCGAGATCGCGGGTTTCGCCAGCTGGTATTATCGCGGCGGACCCTGGGAAAAGCTCTCTCGCCACATGGTCGCTTGACCGCGTCGGGAGCGCTACTTATAGGCCGCCGCTCGCGGCAACGCGGGCCTTTCGGGGCGGAGTAGCTCAGCTGGTTAGAGCACGGGAATCATAATCCTGGGGTCGGGGGTTCAAGTCCCTCCTCCGCTACCACCTGGACAGTCCGGGAGGACGTCCGGCGGGCCTTGGGGCCCTTTTCCATGACGATGGCGTGGCGTTCTGGTGCTTGTTCGCCGGCCGCGATGCGGAGCACCGCGGCGAGGCTGCCGAGGACCTCGACCCGCGCGCCGTTGGGGGCGGCCGGGTCGTCGTCGATCGTCACGCGCTCGATCAGGCTGCGGATCACCGGCACGAAGCGTGCGGCGCGATCTCCCTTGACGATGGCGCTGCCGATCATGTCGATGCGGCGCTTGTATTGCGCGACGATCTGCGGGTGGAGGATGATCGGGGCCAGCGCCTGGTGCTCGGCGAGTTGCGCCTCGGCAATCGCCAGCAATTCGCGGCGCCTGGCCAGCTCGGGCTTGAACACGTCCATGTCCATGCCGTCGGCCATCGCGGTGACCAGGCGCGCGATCGCGGACTGCTGATCGGCGACGGCCTGTTCGGCGGCGCGCAGCCCGCCCGCCATGGCGCGGCGTTGTTCGGCACGCTTGTCGTGATAGCGCTTGACGACCGCGGCAAGGACATCGGGGGCGAGCAGCTGATCCTGCAACCCGGCCAGCACGCGCCGCTCGAGGTCGGCGGTGGCGATGCGGCGGCGGTTGTCGCACGTGCCCGTCTCGCGCAGGTTGCGGCACGCCCAGCGATCCTTGCTGGCGACCGAATAGCTGCCCCCGCAGCGCGCGCAGGTGACCAGTCCCGACAGCATGTGGCGCGGGCGGACCTGGCGGTTGAACGGGATATGCGACCGCGCCTCGCGGCGGCGCTGGATTTCCAGCCAGTCGGCCTCGGCGACGATGCGGAGATGCTCGGCGATTTCCTCGACGCGGTCCTCGAGCTTGTTGACCCGGCTGATGCGGCGGCGCGTCTCGGGGTCCTTGACCATGCGGACGCGGTTGTAATGGATGCGGCCGGCATAGGCCGGGTTGTGCAGGATGCCGTTTGCCCGGCCGCGCGAGCCGTTGATCGTCGATGCCGACCATTGCCCGCCCCTGGGCCCCGGCAGGCCCTCGCGGTTGAAGCGCTTGGCGATCGCCTTGGCGCTGTCGCCAGCCAGCGACTCGGCGAACACGCGCCTGATCACTGCGGCCTCCGCCTCGACGATCACGCGGTGGCCGCGCTCGACACTGCCGTCCGCGTGGAGCACCGGCGCCGGCCGATAGCCGTAGCACAGCCCGCCCGGCACGCGTCCGCGCGACACCGCGCCGCGCTGGCCGCGTCGGATCTTGCTGGCCAGTTCCTTGACGAACAGCGCGTTCATCGTGCCGAGCATGCCGACGTGGAGCTCGGTCACTTCGCTTTCGCTGATCGTGCACAGCCGGACGTCGGCGAATTGCAGCCGCTGGAAGATATGCGCGGTGTCGGCCTGGTTGCGCGACACGCGGTCGAGCGCCTCGGCTAGCACGACGTCGAACGCGCGGGCGTCGGCGGCGGCGAGCAGGGCATTGAGCCCGGGGCGGTTGTTGGTGGTGCCGGAAATGGCGAGGTCGGAATAGACCTCTACGACCTGCCAGCCCTGGCGCTCGGCATGATCACGGCAGACGCGAAGCTGATCCTCGGCCGATCGCGCGTTCTGCAGGTCGGTGGAGAAGCGGGCGTAGATCGCGACGCGCGGGGCTGATTTGGGCGGCATGCGGAACGGCTCCATGGCGTTTCGACTCGGCCGCATGATCCTCGGCGGCCATGTCCTCGGCAATGGCTAGCGCGAGATCGAGGATCAGGTCACCCGATAACGACGGAGGCGCAAAGGCGAAGGTCACGCGGCGGCGCCGAACAATGGGCCGGCGGGCTGGCTGCGTTGGCGGACGGACTGGGGAAGCGCTGGCGACGACGGCGCGCGGCGCGCGGCAGCGATGCGCGCGCGGATTGCCAGGGTGGTGGTGTGGCAGAAGACGATCTGCGGAGTGTCGATCCTCGGCGAGACCGGATCGAAATGCCAGGCGATCGCGGCGATGGCATCGCGGGTGTGGTGGATGGCGAGGTCACCTGGTGCGCGCGTGGCCCGGTCGGCGGCGCGGTGGAAGGTCTCGGCCAGGTCGGCGCGGATCGCGGGCCAGTCGGCGGCGGGGGCGTCGATCGGCGCGCGGGTTGTGACGGCGCGCCAGACGGCGGCGACGATCGCCATACGCTCGACGCGGGGGTCATCGGCGGGGAGTACGCCGGCGCGATCGGCGTGGAGGCGCGCGGCGACCTTGGCGAGATCGGACCAATCGCTGTGGCCTGCCGGCGCCTCATGCTGCATGGGGCGCTCCGAGTGTTGCGAGGGCGGCGCGCACTTCCAGATGGAAGCAATCATGCTGGTCCTCGTCGAAGAAAGCGGCCTGCAATTCCTCCACCAAGGCAAGCGCGCATTTGCCGTCGACTTCCAGTTCCTCGCCAGCGCACGAATCAAGGAACTCGGCAGCTTCGTTGATCGCTGCGATCTGGCGAACGTCTAGCCCCCGTACATCCCCCTGCGCGGTGGCGGGTTCGGCGCGAACGGCGTCAATGATCGCCAGCAATTCGCTGGACAGCGGCTCGGACGCATGTTCGGCGGCATCTTCAAGGTTGAGCAACCGCGCCCGCACGTCCGCGCCCAGCCCTTCAACGGTGGTCATTTCCGCGATCGCAAGTTCATCACATGCGCAGCCGACGAAGATCACCATCCGCGTTTCGTCCGGAAAGCTTCTTCGCCCGTCGAATAGCACCACGGGTGACTCGTACTGATCGAGATGGTCGATCGTTCCCAGCCCGAATTCGGGGTGGCTGACGCGATCACCGGCTTTTAAACTGGGCGCGCTGTCTGTCGCGATCATGGTCAATGACGCCGCCATCTCCACCACCAGCCACGACGGCAGCAGGCACGGCTTGCCGTCGCGGATCTGCGTCGCGAGGCCGGCGATATAGGCGGCACGCTGCGGTTCGCGGGTGGCAATGGCGGTCAGTGCCTCGGCGATCGCCTGGCGGGCGGGCGCGGTGGCGTCGGGCTCGGCGGCCATCACAGCCACCCCGCGAGCAGGGCGCGGGCGCCCTGGGCGATGAACATCAGCGCCATCGCCGCGACCACGCCGAGCGTCACGCGGTCGACGATCACCTCGGCGAGCGACGGCAGGTCGGGCTGGCGCAGGCGGCAAGGGCGGATCGGGGTCAGCGCCGGCGCATCGGCCGGGCGCTCGCGCGGCGGGAGGTCGAGCGCGGTCATTGCCGTCCCCAACTGATCTCTGTCCAGAACAGAAGGAGCGACCGTATGCGCAGGCCATCGCAGGGCCCTTGATACCCCCAATTACGCATCGGTGCGGCGCGTCCGTGCCAAGCGATGTAGACGAAGTAGCGTCCGAGCCCGACGATGTGATTCGCCATCACGCGGCCACCAGGAGAGGGAGCAATTGCAGGTCGACGCAGCGGTGATTGCCGGCGTCGACGCGGCGCACGGTCGTCGTGTGCCCCTTGAGCGACAGGAAATGCGCGAAGGCGTGGCGGGTCGGCATGCGGGTGTCGTCGACGCCGCGGGCACGGAGGAAGCCGGCGAAGTCGCGATAGAGGTCGGCGGTCGGGGTCGGCAATTGGTCGCCGACCGATCTGGTGACGCGCTCGCCATACCAGCGGCCGAGCGGATCGTCGGGCAGGCTGGCATCGCTCAGCTGGTCGAGCTCGACCGTGCGGGTCAGCTGGGGGCGGCCGATGCCCTGGACGAGGCGGCGCCCGTCGCGCTCGGTGCGGATGATCTTGACGCGGCGATCGCCGAGCAACGCCTCGCTGCCGGGATAGGGAAAGTCTGCGGATGCCTTGAGCATGATGCCCTCCGTTGGTTCAACGGGAGCGGTGGATAATGAGAAATATCCAATGCGTCAACTACGACATTGGAAAAGTCTGCGACGAGGTTCTGGGGGCGCCGTGCTAGTCTCTCGCCGCGGGACAGTGTTGGAGAGGCGCGCCATGTGGCTTGCGGCGGTGGCGGCAGGGTCCGCGTTCAATCTGGTGTGCACGGGTATCGCGACGGTGCAGGGCGGTGCACAGGACGGATCGACGCCCTATCGCATCGTCTATCGGGTCGATCTCGCGCACGGCATTTATTGCGAGGATGCGTGCCGGCTGGTGCGCGAGATCTACGAGGTGCAGCCGGCACGGATCACGCTCGACCAGCGGGGCAATCCCGCGCCGGGCGCGACCGACTATTCGATCAACGTGATCGAGCGCGACAGCGGCGAGCAGACGATCCTGACGGCGAGCGGACGCGACGGCGCGCGCTTCTATGCAAAGTCGGCCGGGCGGTGCGAGGCGGGCCCGTTCACCGGCTTCCCCGAGGTGCGGACAAAATTCTAGGCTAGAAGCTGACCAGGTCGCGCCATGGCACCCAGCGGTGCATCGCGGCGACATCGCGCGCGGCGACGCGGAAACGCAGCGGCGGGTTATATTGCTCGAGCTCGATATAGTCGGCGGCGCGGCGCACCAGTTCCTTGATCAGCACGCTGGCGACCCGGCCTTCGCCATCCTCGTCGCGCGTCATCATCTGGACGATGACGATGTCGCCGATCGCCGGGCGCTGTTCGGGGTCGACATAGATCGGGTCGCCATCCTCGAACTTGGGCTTGAGCGAGACACCGCGCACGGTCAGCGAATAGACCGCCTTGCGATCCTTCAGCGCCGGCGGACGGCGGACCATGTCGATCACCTCGTCGAGGTGGACGTCGATCTGTTCGGCGAACAGCGGCGTGCCGTCGGCCAGCACCTGGAAATCGGCGGCCTGGGCGGTGCCGAGCATTGGCACGTCGCGCGGATCGCCCGGTGACGTGAACGGCGTGCGCGGCGAATGCAGCGCCATCAGCGGGGCACCGTCGCGTTCCTGCTCGAGCGTGTGAAAGTCGGACAGCGTCATGCCGACGACGCCGAGCACGCGGCCGAGCGTGGCATAGCCCGGGGTGGTGCCCTTGCGGCGGATGTCGGTGAAGAACGAGGCCGAGACGCGCGATCGCCGCGCCCATTCGGCCCAGCTCAGCTCGGCCGGCTTGATCGAATCGAACAGCTGCCACAGCCGCGACGGGTCGTTGGAAGTGGGGAGGTCCGCCATCGGCGTTGGGAATATCCCATGCGCCGCCACAGGGGCAGGTGAAGAAATTTCCGCAATGGCCACTTGCGTCATTGGAAATATCTCATTAAGCCACCGCTCCCATGACCAATATCCTTCCCAGTTCCGACCCCAACAAGGCGCTGTTGCAGAAGATCGAGGATTTCCTCGAGCGCACGCCCGGCATGTCGGCGACTCGCTTTGGCCTCGACGCGACCGGCGACGGCGCCTTGCTGACCAATCTTCGCGGCGGCCGGTCGGTCAGCCTGACGCTGGCCAACAAGCTGCTCGGGTTCATCGCCGAACAGGATGCGGCGAATAGCGGGGAGGGCGGGGCGACGTCGCCCGATAGCTCCAGTCCGGCCATCAACCGGATGGGAGAGGCGGCATGACGTTCCTTGATCTCGCATCCGCGGAGAACCGCTCATGACGATCGACCGCACCCAGACGCTGAGCCACGACGAGCTCGACCTCAAGATCGCGACCGACTCGGCGATGGACGCCGCTGGCGGGCAGTCTCGCATGTACCGCGCCGGCGTGGCGCTGCAGTCGGTCCTGTCGGACGCCTGTTCGCGCACGACCCGCGTGTTCCTTCGCATCGATCAGGTCGCGACGATCGAGGATCACGGCACCGGGCGGCCCGGCCATCCGCATATCACCCGCGCGCTGGCGCGGCGGCAGGGGTTCGTGCTGGTCCCGGCGGGCGATGCCGGCGACGAGGCGAGCCTGCCGATGCTGGTCGGCAGCATCGCGGCCGAGGCGGGCGACGTGATCAAGGCGCTGGCGAGCCGGATGGCGGCGTCGACCAATATGGCGCCACGCGAGATCGAGGACGCGATGCGCGAGACCGACGAGCTGGCCGACGTGGTCGCCAGCCTGAGGCGTGCGCTGGCGAAGCTGCGACCGCCCCCGCCGCCCGGCTGATCGGGCGCAGCGATCGAGCGGGCAGCAAATTCCATCTGGCATAAGGGGTTATCGGGGTGAGTGGGGAAGAGATCGCAAGCACGATGCCGACGCTCCCGGCGGTCAAGGGCGCGCATTACCGCATGACTCCGGCCGATCTGCGTGCCTGGATCGCGGAAGCGCAGCCACACGCGGTGGTGCCCTACGCAGTCGGCTACAATGCCGAGATGTTCGCCGGTCCCGGGGTCGCCCAGGCGCTGCGCGACTATGAGGCACTGGGCTTCGTCTATCTCAAGCAGCAACGGCTCGAACCGCACAAGTTTCTCTACCTCGCCGAGCGATCGTCGCGCCCGCTGACCGACCCGAAGAAGGACCCGTCGGCGAAGCGCCCGTATGTGCGGGTTGGCGCGTGATGGGCTGGCTGCTCGCCATGATCGTGCTGCTGGTCGCCGTCAGCGCGGCGAAGGCGGCGTGCGCGATCGCCGCGTGGTGGCGCTCGTTCGGCGTGCCGCGGTGGTGAGCCGGGCGCGCGCCTGGCTGGCCGACATGGCGATGATCGCGCTCGCGCTGATCGTGCTGCTTATCCTGTGCATCACGGTCGCGCCGATATTGCTGTGGCGGCTGGCCAAGGGGTTGCGGGCATGAGCGCGGCCCAGGCCAACCAGCGCACCGTCGTCGCGACGCTGCGTCTGCCGCCGCCCGATGGCGGGGATCGCTGGACCGTGACGCTGGTCGCCAAGCACAGCCGGCTGTCGAGCGGGCAGGCGAACGAGGCGATCCGGTCGCTGCGCAACGCCGGCAAGATCAAGTTCGGCACGCTCGAATTGAGCGCGTCGATGATGGAGGAATACCGCGCGAAAGCGGGTGATGAAGCGGGGGCTGTTGCCAACAGCGCCGAAACCCCCGTGGAGCCCGTGAGTAGGGGTGCCGATGCCCGGACATCGGCTGCAACGTCTGAGCTTATGGACGCGACAGCGGGAGAGACTGCACCAGTTTCCGAGGCAGCGGGGCGGGGCCGTCCTCCCCAGCGTGAGTCGGGTCGCGCGGCCCGGCAGGCAATAGCGCACAAAACAGACGGCACGGTTGGCAGACCCGTAAAACCGCCAGCAATCGAACCCGCGACCGAGCCCTTCGTCCACCCCGGATGCGAGCAGGGTGACGTCGCGGCGGCCGGGGACTCCTCCCCCCTCCTGGAAGTCCCCGGCCACACCCATCCCGCCGTGTCCGCTTTGCGACCGACGGCGGACGTCGCGGGCGCGGTGCCCTTGAACACTTACGGCTTTGTCGGCGCGCTGCGCGCACGGCGGACGGCGCGCCCCGAGACGGCGCGGATGATCCGCGCGTTCATGGCGCGTTGGCCGGACGGCACGACGCGTGACCAGGTGCATGCGTCTGACCTGGAGCTTGCCGAGCGCGAAGCGGCCGAGATGGCGGCAGCGTCGCGGGCCGCGGCGCCGGGGGACGTTTCGGCTGGTTGGACGACGCCGGACGAGGTTCGGCGCTCGAACCTGATCGACGAGATCAATGCCGAGGCGGTGGCGATGGGGGCGCGGCGGCGGCAAGCGAAATGCACGGGCACGGTCAAGGCACCGCTGTCGGCCAATGTCGTCGGGCTCCAGGCGGCGCTGCTCGCCGATCCCGAGGATGCGTTCGTGTTCCTGCGGCGCAAGTGGCCCGAGCTGCTGCGCGGGGTGATTGGCCAGGCGCGGGCGGCTGAGACCACCCCGGCGACGATGCTGGTCCGCGTGATCGAGGCGGGTCTGTCGGCGGTGCAGCCATGACCGGCGCGCCGAAACGCATCCGCCTGTCGCGCGCGAAGGGGTTCCGGCTTCCCGCGGGCGCGGTCAATTGCGCGCGGCCGGGTAAGCAGGGCAATCCGTTCCGCGAGAAAGACCTGACCTGGATCGCGGTGTCGCTGGGCTTTCGCGGCGATCGCGTCGGGCGGACGGCGTGCGCGGTCGAGCTCTACCGGCGCTGGCGAGGCCTCGATCCTTTGGCGGGGCCGCTGGCGCCGTCCGGGGTCGAGGTCCTTGCCGGCAACTTGCACGTGATGCTGCACGGCGACACCATCGCCGTCCCGACGCCTCCCGCGATCGACGATCTGCGCGGGCGCGACCTCGCTTGCTGGTGCGGGCTGTGTCCGGCGCATGCCGAGGGCAAGCCGTTCGGGGTCGAGTGCGCCGACTGCTCGCCTTGCCATGTCGACGTGCTGGGCGCGCTGGCCAACGCGCCGGTGCAGCCATGACCGACGGCGGCTGTGCAGCATCGTCGCGTCCGCTCGATCGCGACACTGATCTGACAGACGCCTTCGCCGCGGGCGAGGCGGCGCAGCGGCGGCGCGATGCCGATTATCTCGACGCTTTCGCCGCGCGGTTGATCGCCGGCCCGCGCAAGCGCGAGTCGTGGGAAGCACCGATCAGCCAGCACCAGCACGATCCCGACTTCGCCCGCAACGCCGGGCAACTGATCATCGGCCTGGCGCAATCGATCCGCGCCGGCCTCGCCGATTCCGATGGAGACCAACATGACCGATGAACCGCTGGCGCCCGACGCCCCCACCGCGCCCGAGGACAATGCCGACACGGTCGAGACGGAAACCCCGTCCGATCCGCCCAAGCCCAAGCGGAGCCGCAAGGCCGACACGCCGCCCGCGCCCGACGGCCCGCCCCGCGTCATCTCGGTCGCCGCGGGCACGCTGAAGGCGGCCCTGGCGGGGATCGGCGCGGTGATCGAGCGGCGTAACACCATCCCGATCCTGTCCAACCTGCGGATCGAGGCGGTGCACGGGCGGGCGTCGCTGACCGGCACCGACCTCGACCTCCAATGCGTGCGGATGATCGACGTCGAGCAGGATAGCGATGCGCCCGCGTTCGCCACCACGGTCAACGAGGCCACGCTCGAGGCGATCGTCAAGAAGATCGATGCCGAGGCGCTGGTCACGCTGACCCTGACGCCCGGCAAGATGCTGGTCACCGCCGGCCGCGCGCGCTTCACCTTGCCGACGCTGCCGATCGAGGATTTCCCGGTGATGATCGCCGATGCCTTCGCGCACCAGTTCGAGCTCGCCGCGTTCGACTTGGCCGCGCTGATCGACGGCGTGCGCTTCGCCATGTGCACCGAGGAAACGCGCTATTATCTCAACGGCATCTATCTCCACGCGACCGAGGCGCGCGGGCCGACCGGGGACGGCGAGGGCGTCGTCATGGTGCTGCGCGGGGTGGCGACCGACGGGCATCGCCTGGCGCGGTTCGACCTGCCCCAGCCCGACGGCGCCGGTGCGCTCGACGGGGTGATCATCCCGCGCAAGGCGATCGGCGTGCTCGACAAGATGCTCGATGGGGTAGAGGGCCCGGTCGACGTCGCGATCGGCACCGGCAAGGCGGTGTTCGATTTCGGCGAGGTGGTGCTGACCACCAAGCTGATCGACGGCCAGTTCCCCGATTACACGCGCGTGATCCCCAGCGCGAACGGCAATATCCTGTTGATCGACCCGAAGACGCTGGCGGCGGCGGTCGACCGGGCGATGGTGATGACCAGCGGCAAGGAACGCGGGATCCGCGTCGACCTGACGCGCGACCTGGTCACGATCAGCTGCCGGTCGCCCGAGATGGGCGAGGCGAGCGAGGAATCGCCGTGCGACCATGACGGCGCCGACCTGACCGTCGGGTTCAACGGCCAGTATCTGGTCGAGATGCTCGGCCGCATCCAGGGCGACACCGCGCGGTTCGAGCTGAGCGACGCGGCGGGCCCGGTGCTGATCCGCGACGCCAATGACGACGCGCGCGGGCTGTACGTCCTCATGCCGATGCGGGTGTGACGATGTCGGCGCTGGCATATGCGAGCCGCGAGCAGATGGCGGCATGGGCGGCGGGCGTCATGGCGCGCGCGCCCGACTTCGTGATCGGCGAGGCGGCGAACCCGTATCTGCGCCGGTGGTGGATCATCCCGCGCAACGAGGCGTGCAACGTCTATCTCCACGAAATCCTGCGCAGCGACGACGATCGCGCCGGGCACGATCATCCCTGGGGCAACACGTCATACATCATCGATGGCGGCTATACCGAGGTCACCTATTACCAGCAGCAGCCATGGCTCGAGGCCTATAGCCATGAACGTGTGGCGGGCGATTGCGTCACCCGGCGGGCGACCGACACGCACCGGCTGATCGTTCCCGAGGGCGGGCGCTGCGTCTCGTTGTTCCTGACCGGCCCGAAGGTCCGCGACTGGGGCTTCTGGTGCCCGCACGGCGAGCGTTTCGTGCCGTGGCAGGTCTTCACCGGCGGCGAGCAGGGCGAGCTGGTCGGTCGCGGGTGCGGCGAGCCGTGACCGTCCGCATCCTGACCGGGGATATGCGCGAGCGGCTGCGCGAGCTGCCGTCGGCCTCGGTCGACGCGGTCGTCACCGATCCGCCCTATCACCTGACCAGCATCGTCAAACGGTTCGGGCAACCCGGCGCGGCCCCGGCGCGGGCGGGGAAGACCGGCGCCTATGCGCGCGCCAGCAAGGGCTTCATGGGCCAGACCTGGGACGGCGGCGACGTCGCGTTCCGCGCCGCGACCTGGCGCGAGGTGCTGCGGGTGATGAAGCCCGGCGCGCACCTGGTCGCCTTTTCCGGCACGCGCACCTATCACCGCATGGTCTGCGCGATCGAGGATGCCGGGTTCGAGATCCGCGACCAGATCGCCTGGCTCTATGGCAGCGGCTTTCCGAAGTCGCACGATGTCAGCAAGGGGATCGACCGCCACAATGGTGACGCGCGCCCGGTCGTTGGCAGCGAGCACATCGCCAACGATATTCGCGGCGGTGCGCTCCTCGATGTGGCGCATGGCACTATACGCCCTGGCTTCGAACGTGATGTCACTGCGGCAGCATCGGCAGCATGGGAAGGCTGGGGCACCGCGCTGAAACCGGCGATCGAGCCGATCGTGCTGGCGCGCAAGCCGCTCGAGGGGACCGTCGCGGCGAACGTGCTGGCACATGGCACCGGGGCGCTCAACATCGACGCATGCCGCATTGACAGCGAGAAGGTGACTGGCTGGGCTGGGGCTGGGGCTGGGGCTGGGGCTGGGGGCCAGACTTGGAACGAAGGCAATATGGGGCTGGGCAAGGATGGTGATCCTCGCCCGGTCAATGGCCGCTGGCCTGCGAACGTAATCCACGACGGCGGCGCCGATGTGCTCGCCGCCTTTCCGGGCAATGACGCTCCGTCGAAGGCGCGCAGTGGTAAGCGCAGTGGAGTCCTGGGCGAGTTCGTCGGTCAAGCCGAAGTATTGATGGGCCATGACGACGAAGGCGGCTCGGCCGCGCGGTTCTTCTATTCGGCGAAGGCGGACCAGGCCGAGCGGCACGCCGGCTGTCATGACCTCGACAAGGGCAACAAGCACCCGACGGTCAAGCCGGTCGACCTGATGCGTTGGCTGGTGCGGCTGATCACGCCGCCCGGGGGCGTGGTGCTCGACCCGTTCATGGGATCAGGATCGACGCTGATCGCGGCCGATGCCGAGCAGTTCGACGCGATCGGCTGCGAATTGTCGCCCGACTATGTCGAGATCGCGCGGCGCCGGCTGGCGGCGTCGGCCGGCATGTTCGCCGAGGTGCAGGTGGCATGACGCTCCCGGCATGCCTTCGTGTCCTGGTCGCCGCGCGGATCGCGGCGCGGCAGCGGGTGCTGCTCGGCTCGCGCAACGGGCTCACAACGCCGTGCCGGCTGTGGACCGGCGCGCAGTCGAAGGGCGGCGGGCGGCCGTCAAGCGGGCCCTATGGCTCGATCTGGATCCCCGGCATCGGATCGGTGCGGGTACATGTCGCGGTCGCCTGGGTCGAGGGGATGCTCGCCGAGCCGCGCGTGCCGGCGGGGATGAACCTCGACCATCGCTGCGAGCGGACATTGTGCATCGAGCGCGACCATTACCAGCTGATCCCGGCGGAGACGAACCGCGAGCTGCGCTGGTCGCGCCGGCAACGGAGGGCGGCATGAAGCACGGGCGGCAGAGCGCGCACGATTGCCCGGTGGCGGGATGCCCGCGCACCCGGCGTTACTGGCAGGCGGTGTGCGATTCCTGCTGGGCGCGGGTGCCCGACGATATCCGCGGGCGGCTGGCGTCGGCGCGCGCGGCGAAGGCGAAGCATCGCGAGGGCGCCGCGGCGATCGAGGCGGTCGACTGGCTCAATGCCCACAGCCCGGCGGCGATCGCCGCGCGGCGGCTGGGCGAGGGCGGTTTTCAGGAAGGGGTTTTGTGATGGACTCGTTTGAAACGATTTCCGCCGACGTGGCGGCTCAGTCGCTCAATATTCGACCCTATACCGATGCGCTGCGCAAGCTGGGCGGATGGGAAGCCGATGGTGATAACCGGGTTGGCGGTTGCCGCGTCGTCACTTTCAAGAAGACGATCGGGTTGCGACAGCTTCGCCTGCAGCTGTGGGGTGATCGCAACCATCGCGTCAGCCATGCCTATGCCGGATCGGAAACGACCCACCCGACCGAATTCACGTCGGTCGAGACGATGCTGGCGGCAATCGAAGTGGAAACGTCGCGGGATGACCGCCCGGCGCATCATGCCGCGACGGCGCAGGTCGCGGATGCGCTGGTCGGCTATGTCCAATCGTTGCGGGCGCAGCCGGGAGTCCGCGGCAATTGCAGTGCCGATGAGATAGCGCCGTTCATCCTGCTTCTGCTGAGCCGAGCGGTGGAGGCGGCATGATGGGCACCGATCCCTGGAACAGGCGGGCGGGCCAGTACGATCGGCCGATTTCGAGCGTGCCGGTGCGCGATGTGTCGCCCACGCGCGAGTCCGCGCCACTGCCGCGCCCGCGCGCGTCCTTCATCGACCAGCGCATCGCCGATGCCCGGCTGTCGGGGGTGATCGCGGTCGGCGCCGACACGATCCTGGCGCGGATCGACGCGGCGATCGAGCGGTTGCGCGTCGACGGCCATGGCAATCCTCGCGCGATCTACCTGGTCGACGGCGACCTGATCGCGTTTCGCGAGGCGCACAAGGGCGATGAGTATCGCGACGTCCGCGTGTCGTCGGGCGCGACGAGCAAGGTCTATGGCGCGACCGGCGGCGCCCGCGCGGTGCGGAGGGCGGGCAAATGAGCGCCACGACCGGCATCGAATGGACCGACGCGACCGTCAATTTCTGGTGGGGATGCACCAAGGTCGGGCCAGGCTGCGACCATTGCTATGCCGAGACCTGGTCCGAGCGGTTTGGTGGCGGGATCTGGGGCGTCGGCGCGCCGCGGCGGAAGATCAAGGGCGCGGTCAAGCTGATCCATCGGCTCGACAACGACTATGCGTGGTGGGCGGCCGATTATCATATCGGGCAGATTCATGCGACGCCTCGTCGGCGGGTGTTCATCCAGTCGATGTCGGACCTGTTCGACACCGAGGTGCCGATCGAATGGTTCGACGAGGCGTGGGGCCGGATCGAAGCGTGCGACCGGCTGCAAATCCAGATCGTCACCAAGCGCGTCACGGTGATCGAGAAGCGGCTGGCGGCGATCGGGCGCACCGAATGGCCCGAGCATGCCAGACTGATGATCTCGGTCGTCAACCAGGAAGAAGCCGACCGCGATATCCCGCGGCTGCTCGCGCTCAAGGCAAAGCTCGGCATTCCCTGGGTGGGGCTGTCGATCGAGCCGATGCTCGGCCGCATCGTGCTGCGCGACGAATGGCTGGCGCTGCTCGACTGGTTGATCGTCGGCGGCGAAAGCGGCAAGGGCGCGCGGCCGATCGACCCGTGCGGGCCGCGCGCCCTTCGCGATCAATGCGCAGCTGCCGGCGTTCCGTTCTTCTTCAAGCAATGGGGCGAATGGGCGCCGGTCGACATGACGCGGGCCAATGGCAGGGAGCGGCACCGCTTCGCGCCCGATTGTGAGGTCAGCCGATGCGGCAGGCGCGCCGCTGGCCGCCTGCTGGATGGCGTCGAACACTCGGCCATGCCGGTCGCTTTCAGGGCATCGCGGTGATCGTCGCCGCATCCCTCAAGGCGCGCCGCGAGCAGATAGGCTTCACCTTGCGCGACGTCGAGGCGATCACCGATGGCCGTGTCAGCAACGCGTACCTGTCGCAACTCGAAAACGGCAAGATCAAGAGCCCGTCGATCGCGATATGTCGTGACCTGGCGGCTGCCTATGCGGTGCCGATGGAAACGATCGCCGACTGGTTGTCGGTGCCGGCGGCCATTTCCGTCACGGTCACCTGTCCGACCTGCGGGCACGCGCTGGCGAAACCGGCCGCCCCGACCTGACGCCATCGCACACGCATGCCGGCCACGCGGGGTGGTCGTTTTCTCCGATTTCAGGGGTGGGTTCTTTTGTCGCTATCGCCGCAATTTCTGGACGAGCTGCGCGCGCGCACGTCGCTGTCGGCGCTGGTCGGCGCCTCGGTCAAGCTGACCAAGGCGGGGCGCGAGCACAAGGGGTGCTGCCCGTTCCACAATGAGAAGACCGCGTCGTTCTACGTCAACGACGACAAGGGATTCTATCATTGCTTCGGCTGTTCGGCGCATGGCGACGCGATCCGCTGGCTGACCGAGCGGCAGGGGCTGGGGTTCATCGACGCGGTCAAGGATCTGGCCGATCGCGCGGGACTCGAGGTGCCGGCGCCGTCGCCCGACTATCGCGAGCGCGAGGAACGGATCGAGCGGGCGGGCGGCGTGCTCGAGGCGGCGGCGGACTGGTATGCCAGGCGGCTGGCGGCCGAGCCGGCGGCGATCGCCATGCTCGCCGATCGCGGCGTCGGCGCGGCGGCGGTCGCGCGGTTCGGGCTGGGGCTGGCGCCGCGGATGGGCGGGGTGGCGGCGACGGGGCGCTCGGTCGACGAGCTCGCTGCGGTCGGTCTGCTGGTCGAGGGCGATAACGGCTGGGTCGATTTCTTTCGCCAGCGGCTGATGATCCCGATCCACGATGCGCGCGGGCGGGTGATCGGGTTCGGCGGGCGCGCGACGTCCGACCGGCAGCAGGCGAAGTACAAGAATTCGGCCGAGGGGCCGCATTTCGACAAGGGGCGGACGCTGTACAATCTGCACCGCGCGGCGCCGGCGGCGCGCGAGGCGCGGCGGCTGGTGATCGTCGAGGGCTATTTCGACGCGATCGCGCTCGACGGCGTCGGCGTGGCCGAGGTGGTGGCGCCGATGGGCACCGCGCTGACCGAAGCGCAGCTCGAGCGCGCGTGGCGGGTGTGCGAGTGCCCGGTGCTGCTGCTCGACGGCGACAAGGCCGGGCGCGGCGCCGCGCKGCGCGCGKGCGAGCGGGCGATGCCGATGCTGGGCACGACGATGGCGGGGGCGGGCGGCGGCGCCAGCCTGGCGGTCGCGCTGCTGCCCGACGGGATGGATCCCGACGATTTGGCACGCGCCGAGGGGCGCGAGGGCGTGGAGCGCGTGCTGTCGGCCGCGATGCCGCTGAGCGATTTCGTTTTTGATGCTGTGGTGGGGGTGGCGGCGTGAACCTGCGGATTCTCAAGAAGCTGTCGAAGCGTGCGGCGCCCTATCTGCCGCTGCTTGGCGACGATCGGCAGCAATTCCGCGCGGAAGCCGACGACAATTACCACGGGCTGGTGATCAAGGCGCGCAAGCACTGGGAGCGGTGCCCGTCGTGTCACACCGACACCTTCAGCGAAGGCGAGATCGTCCTGGCGCCGCGATGCCGTGCCGGGACGCGCTACCCCTATGTCAAGGTGAGCATGCCGTCGCACCCATGGCCGGGCACGATCATGGTCGGCGCGGTCAGCGGCTATTACGAGCCCGAGTGGAGCGAGGAAACCGCCTGGGGCGCGCTCGACGCGATGGTGCGCGACCATTTCTGCGACTGGGACGAGACCGGCCCGACACCGACGCGGCGGTTTCGGCACCCCGGGGACGTGTTCCGCGCGGCCGATGAGATGGTGGCCGAGCGCGCGCTGCCGTGCGCCGATTCCGATTTCGATGATGTCGTGGGGGTAGGGTGATGGGCCTGATCGTTGACAATTTCGCGGGTGGCGGCGGTGCGTCGACCGGCATCGAGATGGCGCTGGGCAGGGCGGTCGACGTGGCGATCAACCACGACGAACAGGCCATCCGCATGCATGAGGTCAATCACCCGACGACCCGGCATATCCGCAACAATATCTGGCGGATCGATCCGCTCGACGTGACCGGCGGCGAGCCGGTGGAACTGGCGTGGTTCTCGCCCGATTGCAAACATTTCAGCAAGGCGAAGGGCGGCAAGCCCCGCGAGAAGTCGATCCGCGACCTCGCGTGGATCGTCGTGCTGTGGGCGAAGCGCGTGAAGCCCGACGTCATCCTGCTCGAAAATGTCGAAGAATTCCGCACCTGGGGCCCGCTCGACGGCGAGGGTCAGCCGATCAAGGAACGCGCCGGCGAGACGTTCGAGCAATGGTGCAAGGAACTACGCAAGGCGGGCTACAAGCTGCAGTTCCGCGAGCTGCGCGCGTGCGACTATGGCGCGCCGACGATCCGCAAGCGGTTCTTCATGATCGCGCGCCGCGACGGCCGGCCGATCGTCTGGCCAGAACCGACGCACGGCAAGCCGGACTCGCCCGAGGTGCTGGCGGGCAAGCGCCTGCCGTGGCGCACCGCGGCCGAGATCATCGACTGGTCGATCCCGTGCCCATCGATCTTCGATCGCAAGAAGCCTTTGGCCGACAAGACGCTGGCGCGGATCGCGCATGGCATCATGAAGTTCGTGGTCAACAATCCGCGACCGTTCATCGTGCCGCTGACGCATCATCAGCCTGGTGCGCGGGGCGCCAGCATCGACGATCCGATGGCGACAGTCACCGGGGCGAACCGAGGCGAGCACGCTGTGGTCGTCCCGCATGTCACCAAGTTCCGCAACGGCGCGGTCGGCCACGCGGTCGACGAGCCGATGCACACCGTCACGGCGAACAGCTTCGTCAAGCGGCCGGGCGGGTCGGCGCCGCTGGGCGTGGTCGAGGCGACCGTCGCGCCTTTCTTTGCCCGCACCGCGCACGGCGATGTCGACAGCAAGGGTAAGCGGCGCGGCAAGGGGCAGCACGAATCGACTGAGCCATTCCCGACGATATCGACGTCGCAGGATAGCGCGCTGGTCGAGGTGGCCATTTCCCCGGTGATCGTCGGCTGTGGCGGTCGACGAGGGCAGAGCGCGCCGGTCGACGTCGCTGGCCCCTACCCGACGACGACTACCAAGGCGGATGCTGTCCTGGTTGCGGCGCACATGGTTCATTGCGGGAACGGCGAGCGGCAGGGTCAGGAGCCGCGCGCCAAGCCCGCCGAGGTGCCGCTCGGCACTGTCATGGCCCAGCGCAACAATCACGCCGCGGTGACCGCTTTCCTCGCGCAATTCAGCGAGACGCGCGAGGGGCGCAAGCTCAACCCTGGGCATGGCGCCGACGAGCCGGTGTCGACGATCGTCCAGAAAGGGCCGCTGCAGGCGGTCGTCGCGTCCAACCTGATCAAGCTGCGCGGGACCAGCCGCGACGGCCAGCCGACCGACGAACCTCTGCACACGATCAGCGCCGGCGGCACGCATATGGGCGAAATCCGCGCGTTCCTGCTCAAATATTACGGCAACGAAGCCGAGGGACATGGGATCGAGGATCCGCTCGGCACGGTGACGACCAAGGATCGGCACGCGCTGGTCACCGTGACGATCGACGGCGAGGAATATGTCATCGTCGATATCGGCATGCGGATGCTGAACCCGCGCGAGCTGTTCAACGCCCAGGGCTTTCCGCCCGACTACATCATCGACCACGACTCGAGTGGCGCGCCGATCACCAAGACGGCCCAGGTCGCCAAGTGCGGCAACAGCGTCTGCCCGCCGATCGCGTGCGCGCTGGTCGCCGCGCAGTTCGCCGACGTGATGGCGGAGAGCGTGGCCGCTTGACCATCCCCCGCACCCCCGAAGCGCGGGCGGCGCTGTGGAAGCGGCTGGCGGCGATTGCCGGCGCGATCCGCGACGACGAGACGCGCGCGCAATATGTCGCGTCGTGGCGCGCGCGCTACGATCTCGCCTTTCCCCCGCCACCCCCGGGACTGAGCGATGACGACATGCTTCCGAATGGAAGCATCGGGCCTTCCTTGTCCGAGCAGGGGGCGGGGGTGCAGGCGGTGCTGCGGCGCGTCCACCGGCTGTGGCTCGAGCGCGAGCGGTCGCGCGATGCGGTGTCGGACAAGCAGGCCAACGGCTTCGCCTTCGCGCTGGGGCGGCGGATGCGGGCCGGGCTGATCGACTATGTCGATGGCGAGGAAGCTTTCGCCGACTTCGGGGACGCGTTCGACCTGGCCGCGATGCGCAAATCGTTCTGGGCGGGGGTTCGCAAGGGGTACGACCTGACCGGCGACCTGGCGACCTATCGCTGCGCCGGCTTCCAGCGCACCGACCTGGGCAATGCCGAGCGGTTCCGCGAGCGGTTCGGGCGCGATTTCCTCTATACCACGGCCAAGGGCTGGCTCGGCTATGACGGGCGGCGCTACCGCGTGCTGGTGCAGGAAAAGGACGCGACGCCGGCCGAGGTGCTGGGCGCGGTGTTCGAGACGGTGCGCGCCATCCAGGACGAGGCGCATTTGGTCGCGGGGAGTGGCTTTTCGACCGACGGGCTGGTGATGGGCGACGAGGCGTGGGCGAAATTCGTCGCCGTGCACAAGCTGCGCCGCGATCACCTCGATGCCGAGGGCGCGATGGATCGCGCGGTCGTCGCGGGGAGCAAGACCGAGCCGCTGTCGAAGAAACTCGGTGCGTGGGGGCGATCGTCGGAAAGCTCGGGCCGGCTGGGGTGCATCGCCAACCTCGCCAAGCGCTGGCTGACGGTCGAGATCACCGATTTCGATACCGACCCGATGCTGCTCAATTGCCATAACGGCACGCTGCGCTTCATCCCGCCCGATGACGACGGGCCGGCGCGAGTCGAGCTGATGCCGCACGATCGCGCGCATCTGCTGACCAAGCTGACGGCGTGCGATTACGAACCCGACGCCAAGGCCGACGAGTGGCAGGCGCTGATCCGATGGGCGCAGCCGAAACGCGAGCGGCGCCGCTATCTGCGCCAGTGGCTCGGCTATTGCCTGACCGGCGACATGGGCGAGCAAATCTTCCATATCTGGTGGGGCCCGACCGCGGCCAACGGCAAGTCGACCGTGGGCAATGCGGCGCGCGATGCCGCGGGCGATTATGGCGAGATCACCAACGTCGAGACGTTCCTCGACGAAGGGATCAAGAAACGCGGCGACCAGGCGACGCCCGACATCGTGCGCTTGCCGGGCGTGCGCTTCCTGACCAGCGGCGAGCCGGGGGCTGGGTCGAAGTTCAACGAACCGCTGATCAACTCGGTCACGGGCGGCGATCCGATGCTGGCGCGCGACAATTTCCGGTCGTTCTTCCGCTTCACGCCGAGCTTCAAATGGACGATCTGGTGCAACAAGAAACCCGATATCGTCCAGGGGACCGAGGGCATCTGGCGGCGCGCCAAGGTGCTGTTGTGGGAATCGCACCTCGAGGAACATCAAAAGGATCGCGGGCTGCCGACGCGGCTGGCGGGCGAGCATGCCGGCATCCTGGCGTGGATGGTGCGCGGGGTCGTCGACTGGATGCAGAACGGCTTTGTCGAGCCCGACGACGTCACCATCCAGAGCCTTGCCTATCGCGACGACAGCGACCCGCTGGCGAGCTTCCTGCGGCTGTGCACGGCCGAGGACGAGGGGGCGCGGACGCAATCGTCGGTCCTCTACAAAGTCTATTGCGCGTGGTGCAAGGCAGCGGGCGAAAATCCGTGGAGCAACAAGGGCCTGACGCGCGCCATGAAGGATCGCGGGTTCGACAACAAGGCGTCGAACGGGATCCAGTGGCTGGGGTTCAGGCTGACCAAACAGGAATGGGATTTCGTCGACGACAAGGGCGAGGTGCGCGCCGACATCGACATGTCGATCGAGCGCAACGCGCCGCCCGATGGCGGGGTCGACGACGCGCATCCGCCGCCCGGCGACCCCGGCTGGCCGCCGTTCGACGACGGGCCACTTTGAATTTGATCCTTCCACTTTGGAAGGGACACGGAACCATCGCGGAAGGGAGAAAGCGCGGATTTGTGCGGGTTTGGAAGGGTTGGAAGGTTTCTTGAAACTCCATGACAGGTGCGGGCGCGGGCAGGTGCGCATGCACAAGACAGGATAACCCTTCCAATCCTTCCAATGGTTCCATGTGAGAAAAGATAAACACTGTTTCCAATGATTTAACTTGGCCGATTGGCTGGAAGGATTGAGCGATGACGGTTCCACCGATGGAAGGGAGCGACGATCGCATCGTGCGGCCCATGTCGCCGGCACGTGGCGTGGTGGTGCGGCGTCCGCGTGGCGGGGGTCTGCCGGTGCGGCACCAGGGCGCGCCTGCCGCTCGGCCATGGGAAGCGACGGGATCGATGGACGTCGAGGCGCTGGCGGTGTGGGCGTATCGGGATCAGCGGGTGGATCGCTCGGGCATGGGTGGTCTCTATGCGGTCGAGGCTGAGGCGATGGGCTATGAGCCGCGCGGTCGGTCGAGCGATGGCTGTGCGGTGCTCGCCGACATCGCGCACATGGGATGCCGGGTGCAGGGCTCGGGCGTCATCGTCCGCGACTGCGTCCATCCCGTGGCCGAGGCGGTCGCGCATGCAGTCGATGGCCTGGCGGGAGGGGCGCTGGTGCGGCACTATGCCCGGCAGGCTGGCCGCCCCGATGGCTGGGCAGCCGAGCAACGCCACTTTCCCATCGCATGGATACGTCCAGGCGAGGCCCATTGGGAAACCGCCGATGACGGGCGCGCACGGTTCTGCCCGATCATCACCGTTGGCGGCGATCTTGAGGTGGCGCGGTCACGGGCAGACTATGCTCGCTGGTGGGAGGCACTCGACGCGCTGGCCTGGCAGCTGTCGATGCGCGCGCTCGGCTTCGTCGTGCTGCGCCCGTCCGCGCCGCGCCAGCCCTGGCTCGAGGTGACGGCGTGACCTCGGCAGCGGCCACCATCCATCCGCGCGATGCCGCGGCACCGTCCGCCTGGGCACCCCCCCTTCGGGTCCTCCCAGCGCGCCCTGAACCAATGCGATGCGGCAGCGCGAAGCGTGTTAATTGCGCCAAGTGGGTGATAATTCGTGGTTTTGTTTTGCTTTTTGGACTGGCTGGCGGGGTGCGGCGCGCCAAAATGGCCGGGGGCGACAGGAAATGACCGACGCGCTGATCGTCAACCTCGAGGAATTCGCCGAGTTGTGCCGGATCACGCCGGAGACGATGCGGGTGCACCTGCGGACCGTCGAGGGCGAACCGGCGTGGCTGGTGCGCAAGGGCGATCGCGGTCGCGGCTATGAGATCGAGGCGCGGGGCGGCGTCGAGTGGTGGCAGAAACGCTGCGATGACGAGACCAACGCCAGCGCCGAACGCCGCGCGCAGCTGGCGCAGATGCGGCTCGACCTGGTCGGCGAGAATGCCGAGGCGCGCGACACGCTCAACCTGTCGGGCCGCCAGCGCAAAGAGGAATATGAGGCGGCGTTCAAGGGCCTCGAATTCCGGAAGGCGATGGGCGAGCTGATCGAAAAGGCCGAGCTGCAGCACGTGCTGACCGGTGCCTGCGTAGAATTGCGGCGCCGCCTCGCGCTCAGCCCCGGCGAATTCGCGATCGTCGCGGGGCTCGAACCCGGCCAGGTCCGCCCGCTCGAGGGCATCATCGCCCGCGCCGTCGACGCCTTCGTCACCTCGCTCGGGCCGATCGGCATCGCCCAGCCGGGTGACGGACAGTGACCGCGGCCGATATCCTCGACGCGTTGATCGCGGCCTGCGACGACACGATGATCTGGGCAAGCGAGTTGGCGCTCTCGACTGGTGCGCGACGCTGCGATTTCTGGACGATCGCGCCGTGCCAGTCGAAGGGCTACGCCGCAACCGCCTATGAGATCAAGATTTCGCGCGCCGACTTCCGTCGGGATAGCCACGGCAAGCAGCGTGAGGCGCGACTGTTCAGCGACCGGTTCTATTACGTGACGCCGCCCGGCCTGCTGAGCGCCGAGGAAATCCCCGATTGGGCCGGGCTGATCGAGATGCGCGACGGCAAGAAACACGTGGTCGTCCCCGCGCCGTTGCGGGACAAGGACGCACCAAGTTGGGAGCTGATCGTTTCCCTGTTGCGCAACAGCGGCACCATCCGTCGGGACGCCGATTTGATTCGCAAGGAACGCGATCGCCTCAAGCGGCAGTTGCGCGACGCGGCGCAGCGGCTTCGGGACCTGGGCAAGCAGCCCTGGCAATTCGGCATCAACGATGCTTGACCTCCCCGCCACCTCGACCCCGCCGGCGTTTGCCGATGCTGGCGCCGTGGTGGCGGATTGTTTCGCCGAGCTGCGCTTTCCGGAAAAGGTTTCGGTCTCCGAATCGACGCGCCGCCATCGCGTGCTGGTCAACCCGCAGGGCTATAGCGGCCCCTGGGCGGACAGCCCGCACGACATGCGCTTCCTCGATCGGCCGATGGACATGCTCCACGCCGACAGCCCCTATGACGAGGTAATCGTCGACGGCCCGTCGCAGACCGGCAAGTCGGAGATCGGCAACAACTGGCAGCTGCACACGATCCTCTACGACCAGGCCGATTTCCTGTCGGTGATGAGCGACAAGGGATCGATGGCGTCCTACGTCACCACCCAGTTCACACCGATGATCGACAGCGCGGTCGAGTGGCGGGCCCCCGATGGCGCGATGCTGCCCCGCGCCAAGGACCGCCAGCTGGCGGGCGGCGCCGACAATGTCGTGCTCAAGCAGTTTCGCGGCTGCGACATGCACTTCCTGCACCCGGTCAGCACGACGTTCCGGTCGCGCCCGTTCAGCCGCGGGCGCGAGGACGATTACGACGACTTCCCCGACGATATCGGCGGCGAGGGCGATGCTTTGTCGGGCCTGAAGGGCCGCATGGGCTCGTTCGAGATGATGGGAAAGACCAAGGTCTACATCAACTCGACCCCGAAAAAGGGCGACCGCGCCGGCATCGTCGCGCTACGCCTGGCCGGCACCAACGAATTTTGGTGGGTCGATTGCCTCGACTGCGGCGAGCCGTTCAATCTCGACACCGAACACGTCCTGAAATTCGACACGACCGGCTCCGCCGAGGACGCCGCCAACAGCGCCGGCGTGGTCTGCCCGGCCTGCGGCGTCGACCACAAGCAGAGCGACAAGCGCGCGTTGATGGCGACCGGCCGCTGGATCGGGCGCGGCGAACAGGCGGCCAGCCGTCGCGCCGACCCAGAGGGAAAGACCGGCGAGCTGGTCGCGACCAAGCGCTGCTCGGTCCATTTCGACGGGTTGATGGGCATGCGCTCCTGGGCAGCGATGGCGCGGCAATGGCGCAATGCCGAGCTCGCCTATGCCACCTCGCAGGACGAGGGCCCGCTGCGCGCCTTCTACCAGAACGTCATCGGCAAGAACTACGTCCCGCGCGGCACCGGCGAGCCCGGCGTCACCGAGGAGGAACTGCTCGCCCGCACCCGGCTATCGACGCATCGCCTGCGCACCGTGCCCAACGGCGCGACCTGCCTGATCGCCTCGATCGACCAGCACGGCAATCGGTTCGAGGTCGCGGTGTGGGCGTTCGGCTCGGGCTTCCGCGCCTGGCTGGTCGACCGGTTCGAGATCCTGACGATCGAGCGCGACGGTCGCGCGCAAAAGCTGCGCCCGTTCATCCGCCCCGAGGATTGGTCGGTGCTGCACAAACAGGTGCTGTCGCTGACCTATCCGATGGCGGACGGTCGCGCCGGTCGCATGAAGATTTTCAATACGGCGGTTGACACCGGCGGGCTAGAAAACGCGACCGACAATGCGTTCCAATGGTGGCACGCGATGGTCGCCGGCGACGTCGGATCGGGCCGGCCGAAAGTGCCGGCTACCGCGCTGACGCTGATCAAGGGCAACAACCGTCCGCAGGACAAATTGCTGCCGCCCCCGACGATCGACGCCAAGCGCCAGATCAAGGGCGCCCCCCAGGCCGAGCTCTATCGCCCCAACGTCAACCGCGAAAAGGACATGGTCGATACCCGGCTGCGGATTGCCGATGGGGGCGGCGGGTCGATCACCTTCCCCGGCGACACGCTCCCGCGCAAGCGTGGAGAGGCCCAGCCGGCGCTGGTCGCCGCGCCCTGGATCGCCGAAATGCGCGCCGAGGAAAATATCGACGGCCAATGGACCCGCCCCGATCACCGCCCCAACGAGACGCTCGACCTTTACATTTATGCCTTCACCGTGGTGCTGCGCTTCGCCGATGGCGACGCGTCGTTGGCCTGGGTGCCCGAATGGGCCCGGCCGCCCCGCGGTGCGCCGCGCAAGCTGGCCGCGCCGGAAAAGGCACCGGTCGAGGACCGCGACGACGCTGAGCCGCCCCGCGACATGCCCCCGGCCGCGCCCATGCCCAGCCCCTCGCCGGGCCCGGCGCCGCGGCGTGGTGGGCCCAGGCGGTCGGTTCGGGTGCATCGGGCGCGGTGATTTGATAGGAGAGGGTATGGAACAGAATATCAGCGATTCACTTATCGGTGCTTTGAGGAAAGCCTCCTGGGAGGACGACGAAACCATCGAACGGCGGCCCGCCAATCCTAACACCCCGAGCGGGTTCGACGACGCGCTGGTCACCGCAATTATCCCTGGCGAGGGGTCCGTGCTGTTGCTCACGGTTGGGGCACCAGCCGACCGAAGGGCGCTTTCGCAGGCCGCGACCGTCGAAGAATCCACGATCGACGAGGCCGCAAACTGCTGCCGGCTCGGTTCGACGATCGAACTAGATGGGCGAAGATTTCGGATTGCCGACGGCCGGCTGTTGTCGCACCGCGACTGCGAGGGTTACGCCGAATACGCCATTCGTCTTCAACAGCTCCATGGCTGATCTTTGCCTCGCGCTCGGCGACCCCGCACCGTAATAGTTTCATTTCGGGTGTTTTTAACAAGTGGTCACCGGCGCGTTGACCTCGCCCGGTAACGGCTCGGTCACCATCGGGCGCTTCAATGGGCGCCGGGGGCGCACGGGGGAGGGCGGGCGATTTCGCTCGCCTGTGTGCGTGGGGAGAGACTGGAATGCGAATTGCGCCGCGAGATCATCCAAAGAGTCGAGCAAGTGACGGGGTGGCCGCCGAGGCGGCAAGCGAGTGGTTGCACTTTAGGATCACGCTCGAATTGTTCGTCGCGGCGGGAATCTCGCTGCTCGACGCGATGGACGGCGACGGCGAGGCCGAAAGCGATGGCACCGAAAACGAGGATGACGAGGGACAATATTCGATCCCCGGCCGCCTTTACCTGAGCGGCGCGATCGAGGACGACGAGCCGGACGATAATTAGCCAGCGATTATCGGTTGCAATCTGCGCGATACTTTGAACGCGCCTTTGTAACTGTGGCCGGGTTGACGCGCCACTCGATCATTTGACAAGGCAGCAATCGTCGAAAAGTTGCGAGCATGTGGAACCCGCCCGGGAAACCGGCGCGGGTTTTTTCGTGCCCGCACCCCCTCGGCAACCTCCCTGACCTCGCGGGGCAGTCCAGCAAGACTGCCCCACTTTTCGCGAGCGGGACCAACAAAGGCTCGGCACACCCATGGCGGCATCGCAGGAAGAGATCGACGACCAGCGCGACCTGGTCGCGCAATATCGTGCGTCGATCCAGGCCGCGCTCGGCAACCAGTCGTACAAGATGCCCGATGGCCGCGAGCTGGTGCGCGCGCCGCTCCGCGATCTGCAGGCCGGGTACAAGCAAGCCCAGGCCGACCTGGCGCGGCTGAGCGGTGCCAGTATTGGCCGCGCCCGTCGCGGCGTGGCGCGGATCGGCTGCTGATGGACGTGCGGCTCAACCTGATCGACCGCGCGATCGGCTTCGTCTCGCCGTCGGCGGGCGTGCGCCGCATCGCCGAGCGCAGCGCGATGGCGGCGGCCTCGGCGCTGACCAGCGAGGTGCCGCTGGGAGGGCTGACCGGCCCGAGCATCTACGACGCCGGTCGCCGCGGCGGCATTCGCGGCACCAAGCGCCGGCCGCGCTCGGCCAATGTCGATTATATCGGCGGCCAGACCACGCTGATCGGCGCGTCGCGTTACGCCACGGCGAACATGCCGCTGGCGACGGCGGCGATCGAGCGGCCGATCGAGTTCACCATCGGCACCGGGCTGATGGCGATTCCGGAGATCGACCCCGAGGAAGTCGGCATGACGCCCGAGGCGCTCGCGCCGATCCTCAAGCGGATGCGGGTCGATTACGACGAGTACATGGCGTCGAAGGATCCCGACGCCGAGCAATCGTCGACCGGCTATGCGCTGCAGGAAATCACGATGCGCGCCGAAATGACTGGCGGCGACGTGCTGCAGGTCCGCGTGATGCCGGAAAACCAGCGCGGGCGCCGATCGGCGACGGCGTGGAAGATGTACGAGGCCGACTGGATCGTTTCGCCCAACGGCCACACCGAGGGACTCAGGCTATCGAGCGGGCCCTATGCGGGCCAGGTGTGCATCGCCGGCGTGGTGCAGGACGATTACGGCGCGCCGATCGCCTTCAGCGTGCTGAAACGCGACCCCGGCGCGTTCCGCACCCGGGTGGCGGCGGACACGATGTTCATCCCGGCCTGGGGTGAAAAGACCGGCCTGCCGACGGCGTTCCTGGTCGCCCGGAAGAAGCGCGCCAGCCAGACGCGCGGCGTGCCGTTCCTGGCCCCGGTGCTCGATATCATCCAGAAGGTGTCGACGCTGACCCAGGCCGAGGCGTTCGCCGCGGTGCTGACGGCGATGCTGGCGATCACGTACAAGTCGCCGGGCGCGGGGGCGCTGCCCGAGGCGATCTATGCGGATGACGAGCATCGCATCGTCAGCGGTGGCCTGCAGCCCGACGAGGCGGCCCGGCCCGAATATACGCTCGAGCCCGGCACGGTGCTGGAAATCGACAGCGACAGCGAGGTCGACATCAAGACGCCCGGGCGCCCGAACCCGGCGTTCGACCCGTTCTTCATGGGGCTGGCGCGGCAGATCGGCGCGGCGACCGGCATCCCGGTCGAGGTGCTGCTGCTGCACTTCCTGTCGAGCTACACCGCGAGCCGCGCGGCGTTCGAGAGCCTGTATCAGATTCTGGTCAAGCCGCGGCGCGACTGGCTGGCCGGGCAATGCGAGCGCCAGCGCTACGAATGTTGGCTGTTCGAGCAGGTCGCGCGGGGCCGCTACAAGCTGCCCGGCTTCCTGACCGACGAGAACAAGCGCGCGGCGTGGAGCCGGGTGCGGTTCCGCGGCGACGGCAAATTGTCGATGGACCCGGCGCGCGAGGCCAAGGCGCTCGAAATTCACGAAGCGCATGGCTGGTCGACCGGGGCGCAGATCACGGCCGAGCTCAACGGCGGCGATTACGACGCCAACATCACGACGCGGATCGCCGAACATCAGCGGTTCGTCGACGGCAAGCTGCCGATCCCCAACGTGGTCGGCGGCGGCAACGGCACGGCCGAGGCAACCGACACGACCGACAATATCGCCGGCGGCGCGTCGGGTGGCACCGGCAGCGGCCAGGAAGGGAATTGACGATGCGCTATTCGCTCGCCGACCTGTCCGAGCACATGTTCAATCGCCCCGTGGCGATCTCGCGCCACAAGGCCGAGATCATCCTGGGCGTGCTCGGGCCCCGGCTCAATATCGGTTCGCTCGTTGTCGCTGGCGAGGCGGGGGTGAAGCCGATCGCGCAGCTGCAGGAGCTGGCCCAGTCGGCCAGATCCGAGCTCGACCTGATGCCAGGCGATGCCGATATGTTTCCGCGCGACTGGAACACGGGCGCGCTGCTCGACCCCTATGAAATCTGGAACGGCGTCGCGGTGTTCCGGGTGCGCGGGACGCTGATGCCTGAAAACGGCCTCGACCCCGCGTCGGGCATGACCGGTTATAGCGGGCTGGCGCTCAAGGCGCGGGTCGCGAAGGACGACAATCGGGTCAAGGGCGTGATCCTCGACCACGATTCGGGCGGCGGGTCGGTGGTCGACATGATGGAGACGGCGACCGCGTTGCGCGAGCTGGCGGCGGTCAAGCCGATGCGCTCGATCGTCCGCGGCTGCGCGGCCTCGGCCGATTATGCGCTGGCGGTCTGCGCGCCTGAAATCACTTGCGCGCCGTATAGCTGGGTCGGGTCGATCGGCGCCCTGATCGCGCATGTCGATTTCTCCAAGGCGAACGAACAGGACGGCATGACGGTGACGATGATCACCTCGGCCGCGCACAAGGCCGACGGGTCGTCCGATTTTCCGCTCGATCCCGAAGTCGCCGCCAAGTTTCAGCGCGAGGTCGACCTCTGCGCGCGGGACTTCATCGCACACGTCGCGGACTGCCGCGGCCTGTCGGTCGATCAGATAATCGCGCAGGAAGCGCGTTTTTACGGTGGCGAGGAAGGCCTGGCGGCCGGCCTCGTCGACAAGATCATGCCCTGGGACGCTTCGATGAAAGAGTTTGCCCAGGCCGTGAACGGGGGTGCCTCGCGCACCGTCGCAACCGCGCCCGGTGCGCGAATTCTGGAGACGAGCATGAACACCACTACGACCGCACCGGCGGCGGATGCCCCGGTACTCACGCAAGCCGACCTCGACGCGGCTGTCGCCAAGGCGACGACCGATACCAAGGCGGCGACCGAGCAGGCCGAACGCGACCGCGTCGCCGGCCTGCAGGCCATCGCCGGCGATGGTAATCAGGCCGCGCTGACGAAAGCGATCGCCGATGGCATCCAGCCGGGCGCCTTCGCGATCGCGCTGCGCAACGCCGAGGGCGAAGCCGCAGCGGCTGCGCTCGCCGGTGCCCAGGCTGACGCTGCGAAGCCCGACCTGCTGCCGGCCAAGGCGGCCGACCAGCAGCCGGGCGCCAAGGTCAATCGCGGCCAGGCCTATGCCGACGCCAAGAAGGCGAAGGCGGCCAAGTAACCCGGCGGCGACGCCGATCCTTTCACGGGGCCGCCAGAATTTCCGGGCCCCTTAGTGGAGACAGACAATGGCTTATGATCAGGCCGATTACACCCAGGGCGCGACGTTCGCGCCCAAGCAGATCGTCGCTGGTGGGACGTATACCACGCGCAAGATCACCGTCACCGGTGCGGCGTTCGTCGCCGGATCCGTGATGGGTCCTGTTCTTGCCGCTGCGTCGGCGACCGTAACCCCCGGCACGCCGGTCAGTGGCACGGGCGGCACCGTCGGCAACGGCGCGGTCGGGACCTGGACCAGTGATGCCGGCGCCATGGCGGGCACCTGGTACCTGCGCTTCACGGCAGCGGCGACCAACGCCGGCAAATACGAGGTCGTCCGTCCCGACGGTACGATCGATGGCATCGGCACGGTCGCGGTCGCCTATAACGGCCAGCTCAACGGCACGATCGCCGATGGCAGCGCCGACTGGGCCGTCGGGGACTATATCCCGATCGTGGTCAGCTATTCCACCAGCCTGAAGCGCAAGCTTTCGACGGCTGCGGCGACCGACGGGTCCCAGACGCCTGACTTCGTGCTGGCGCAGGATGCCGACGCCAGCGGCGGCGACGTCGAGGCTATCGCCTACGAAACCGGGCAGATGGTGGGGTCGGCGCTGACGCTGGGCGCCGGGCACACCATCGCCAGCATCCGCGAGGGGCTGCGCGGCAAGGGCCTCGTGATCGACGACTGATCCCATTCACCACCTCGCGGGCTGATCGCCCCGGCCAGGGCCGTCCCATTTGGGGCGGCCTTCGTTTTTTCGGAGAACCAACATGGACGATTATGGCACGTTTCAGCCCGACGAGCTGAACCCGCTTATCCCGGACAATTACGTCCCGGGCAGCTTCCTGCAGCGGATCATGTATCCGCGCCGCCTGACCTTCACCACGGCGGAGGTCTATTTCGATCGGGTCATTCCCGACCGTCGCCGCGCCCCACTGGTGGCGCCGACTTCGCCCGGCAAGGTGCATCAGCCGCGCGGCTTCCGCCTCGAGTCGCTGGTCCCGGCGAGCTACAAGCCGAAAAACCAGATCACCGGCAAGGAAGTGATGTCGCGCATGGCCGGCGAGCGCATCGGCGGCGACATGACGCCGGGCGATCGCGCTGCCGCGATCCGCGAGATGTACCTGACCGATCATCAGAAGAAGATCACCCGGTCGCTCGAATGGCAGTCTGCTCAGCAGCTGCAGACCGGCGCGATGACGCTGGTTGCCGACGATTATCCGTCGGTGACGGTCGACTTCCAGCGTACCGGTTCGCACACCAAGGCGCTGCTGACGACCGACCGCTGGGGAGAAAGCGGCGTTTCGCCGTGGGATGACTGGGAGGATTGGTCCAACACCGTCGCGGAAGACTGCGGTGCGCCGGTCACGGCGTCGTTGTTCGATCGTCTCGCCTGGCAGTTGTTCAAGGCGGACCCGAAGTTCGACAAGATGATCGACCGCACGCTGGGTCAGACCACGGCGATGGATCTCGGCTTCACCAAGGGCGTGCCTGGCGCGCCGACCTTCAAGGGTCGTGCGGGCGACACCGAGTTCTACGTCTATAACGACATTCAGGAAAACGACGCCGGCACGCCCGAAAAGCTGCTGCCCGATTATTCGGTCGGCCTGATCGCGCAGGGCGGCCTTGAAGGCGGGATCCTGTTCGGGTGCCCGCAGCACGCCGAGAATAACTACGCCGAGGCGGAGTTCTTCGCGCACAACTGGATCGATCCGAACACCGGCGTCGAATGGGTCGAGACGATCACGAACCCGATCGCCGCGGCGGGCCGCATCGACGGCACGCTGTTCGCGACCGTCCGCTGATATCGGCCGGGCGGCCCCGGCCGCCCGGCTCCCTTCTACCGGAGACTCCCATGAAGAAAATCCTTATCGCGCGGGCAGAGCTGTCGACGCGCATGGCAGCGTCCAAAGGCGACGAGCCGACGCGCCAGATCATTCCTGCCGGTACGCACCTGACCAAGGCGCTACTCGACAAGCACGGACTCAAGCCGTCCGATGTCGAGGCGCTGGTCGCACGCGGCCATATCGTCGAACGCTTGGCGCATGTCGTGACCGAGGCGGGCGACAGCCCGACCGCGCTCGAGGTGGCTGCGGCCGAGCAGAGGGCAACCGATGCCGAGGGCAAGGTTGCCGATCTCGAAAAGGCGTTGAAGGACGCCCATGCGATCGAGGATCTGCGCGACGCCAAAATCGTCGAGCTCGAAAAGCAGGTCACCGACCTGACCGCCCAACTTGCCGAGGCGACCAAGCCAGCGGCGCCGGCCAAGGCCTGACCCATGCCGGTCGAGAGCGCGGCCGATCGCGCGTCCTTCCTGTCGGCGGACGAACACGCCGCGCCCGCGCGCTACACGGCGCCTGGCGGAGGGACGGCGATCGGCCCGTTCACGCTGATCTATGACAAGGGCCAGGCGCGCAATCGCTTCATGGCGAAGGACCAGGGTGCGACCACTTCACAGCGCACCGCCTGGATCTGCGCCGACGACGTGCCGGTGCTCGACCGCGACGGCACGCTCGAGGTCGGCCACTTCGCCGATGACGGCGTGACCCTGGTGGTCGACGAGACACTGACCATTCGCGGCCTGCCCGAGCGGGACGAGACCGGCGCGTTCTGGCACGCCGACCTGACCCTGGTGGATTGACCCGATGGTACGCAAATCCTCTCCCGGAATGCTGGCCGGCGCGCGTGGCTCCTCGGTCATGAATTTCCACAAGGCCGGCGCGCGCGGCGGCGGCTTCACCGTCGAGTTCCTCGACGTGAAGGCGATGAAGGCGTTCGCTGCCGGGATCGAGGATGGCGCGGTGGTGATCGCCCAGGCCTCGGTCGAAACGGTCGTGCTGACGATCGACAAGCTCAAGCAGAGCCTGCGCACGTTCTTCGACGGGGTGTTCACCGGATCGGCGCCGACCCGCAACAACCATAGCCGCGCGACCAATGCGATGGTGCAGTCGGCGCTCTATGACGACATGGCGGCCAAGGGCCAGTTCGCCGGGCTGATCTATTCCAAGCTGGGCCGCGGCCTGGGTCCGCAGAGCTTCATCGACTATCTGCTCGCCCATCTGGACGGGTCGACGATCCGCCCGCAAGGCGAATGGCTGCGCATCGCCGAGGACGATCGATCGGCGTTCCTGCAGGCGCGCGGCGGCTTCGTCCCGACCGGGTACAACAAGGCGGCCGGCACCAGCACGTTCTGGCGCGCCGACCGCAACGACCCGAACAAGCTCTATCTGCTGCGCAAGGACGAACGTACCGGTCACACCGACCTGCTCGACGTGCTGATGAAAAGCGTGACGCTGCCGCCCCGTCTCGGCGGGCTGCAGCCGATCCTCGATGAAAGCGAGGCGATTTTCGAGCGCAACATGGACCGCGTGTGGGATCGCCGGGCCGGCGAGGCGGGGCTCGCCTGATGGCATCGGTGCGGCGCCAGATCTTCGACGCGATCGCGGCCAAGCTCGAGGCGGTGCGCGCCGATCTCGGCTGGAAGACGGTGCTCCGCAATCCGAGCGAGCCGGTCGGCGAGGACCAGATGGACGCCATCGTCTTCGACGAGGGCGGCGAGCCCGAGCCTGGCGATCTGACCGGCTCGGTCGAGACCAACGAATCCGACTTCACCGTCGGCATGGTCGTCGCCGAAAGCAGCACGGCGAAGGCTTATGTTCTGCTCGACGATGGCTTCGTCGCGATTTGCGACGCGCTGCAGGACCCGAACGATATCCAGCTCGGCGGGCTGGCGATCGGCGTGCTGCGCGGTGCCCTGTCGAAGCCGTATGTTGGCCGGTCGGTCAGCGGCGCGCGCATCGTCGGCGTCCAGACGATCGGTTTTACCGTCCAGTACATGACGCGCGAGGGCGATGCCTCGTCGCCTGGCCCTTAGGTAGGAGCACAACAATGACGGAGCATATTCGCACGGGCGTCACCGCCCGGAGCGGCGATACGCATGTCATCGACCCGAGCGTCGACCATGCCGAGGCCGTCAATATCGATCGGCTCGACCGCGCGGGGATGGCGCAGCCAGTGTCCGCCCCACGACGCGCGAAAAAGACGGGCGAGCCGGTTGTCCAGATTTTTCGGCAATCCGCTGGACAGATCGCCGAAGCGCTGTCGCCGCCCGAACTGGCCGATGCGACCAATCCCGAAACCCCTGCGGAGTAACCGACGATGAGCGATTTCCTGATGCGCAACCGGCTCGTCCTGGCCAAGACCGAGGTCACGTCCGGCACCGATCCGTCGCCGGTGCCGGCGACCGACGCCGTGCTGGTCGAGGAGCCCAAGGCCAATCCCAATTTCGAGCTCGAGCAGACCGACGAAGTGTCCGGTTCGCTTGATTCGACCCAGTCGATCGTCGGCGGCGGCTATATGGAGCGCACGCACCGCTTCTATGCCAAGGGCAGCGGCACGCCGGGCACGGCGCCCGAATTCGCGCCCTATCTGCAGGCGGCGGCGATGGGCCTGACCACGCTGGCGGCCGACAGCGCCGGCACCGCGCGCGCCGGCACTACCTCCACCATCCAGCTGGCGAGCGGCGGTCCCGCGACCGACCTGACCGGCTTCGTGCTCGAAACGACCGGTGGTACCGGGCCCGGCCAGACCCGCGTGATCACCGCCTATAACACCAGCACCAAGACGGCGACGGTCTATCCCGATTTCGACGTCACGCCCGACACCACCACGACCTATTCGGTCAAGGCCGGCAATCTGTTCGTGCCGTCGTCGACCGCGCTCAAGACGATCACCGATTATCTTTACAAGAAGAATTCGGGCAGCGGGAATGCGATCCTGCACAAGATCACCGGCGCCGCGGCGAACCTCGCCTTCGCGATGCAGACGCGCCAGACCGGAAAGTTCACCGCCACCCTGCGCGGGATCATGCACGAGCCGGACGACGTCGCCAATCCGACCGGCGCGGTGTTCGACAGCGTGCGTCCGCGCCCGCTGCGCGATGCCGATGCCTGGCTCGACGGCACGCGGGTGTGCTTCCGCAACTTCACCCTCGACCTGGGCAACCAGATCACCCAGGGCGACTGCCCGGGCGCGGAATTCGGCTATGACCCCGCGCGCGTCACCTCGCGCAAGGTCACCGGCCGGATCAACCCGCAATTGCTGGTGCTGAGCGACCGCAACGCGTTCGCCGACCTGATCGCCGGCGGCGTCAAGCCGTTGTGGCTCAACTGGGGCGAAGTCGACGGCAACCGCGTGTCGCTGCTGATACCCCGCCTCGCCTATACCGGGATCGAGGACGAGGATCTCGACGGCATCAGCGCCGACGGCCTGCCGTTCGAGGCGGTCGGCGTCGATTCCGCGCTCTACCTGCTGTTCTGGTGACATCATGGCGGCACGGGTAAGCGACCTGCATTGGTGCGAGATCGGGAGCCTGAAATATGGCTTCCGCACGCCGACCGAATACGACACGCCGCTGCTGCGTCACGCGTTGACCAAGCGCGGCGTGCGGCGCCCGCACCAGGCCGAGATCCGGGTCGCCGCGGCGGCCGGGATCAAGGCGCTGGGCGCGGCGGCGGGCGACCCGGCCGAGGCGCAGCGGCAGAATGGGGTGATGGAGGACTGGTATCGGCTGATCACGCCGATCACCGAGGACGAGATCGACGAGCCAGATTTTGAGGCGCGGGCGGCCGAGATGGCGCGGCTCAGGGCGGAGCGCGAGGCGGAATGCCGCGAGATCGGTCCCGAGGTGGCGGCGATCGAGGCGATGCTCGCGCGGCACTGGATGCCCTATGCCGAATTGCTCGCCGACCGCGCGCTGTTCGACGATCTGTCGCAGATCGAGATCGTCCGCCAGCTGCTGGTGCGCCGTGCCGAGACGAAGGTGGAGCAAGGCGAGGGCGATCAGCCGGTAACGCGCGAGATCGACGACGAATTGCCGCGCGACGTAGACGGGCGGCTGACCAGCGCGGCCTATCAGGCGATCCCCAAGGCCTATCGCCCGGTGCTGACCGGCTTCGCGATGCGCCTGCTCGTGCCCGACGAGGACCAGGAAAAAAACTGATACTCGCCGCGGCGTTTGCCTTCGACCCGGAAGCATTCGCCGGTGGCGAGACCTTCACCCCAGCCTATCCGCTGCGCGGGGACACGTTCCTGCCGCAGCAAAGCGCCGGCATGCGCTGGCTCCATGTCCACCCCGATTATCTGATCACCGATCTCAGCTGGCTGGTGGTCAAGCTGGCGCGCAACCGGGAGGACGGGTTCCTTCCCGAGGACGGCGTGCCGGTGCAGGCGGCCTGGACGATGGCGGCGATCCACATCGTGCGCCGCACCTGGGATAAGATGCGCGCGGCGCGCGACCGGCGGGACTGACCGGTCCCGACCGTAAGTGATGTTAACCGGCCTCGCGGCGTCGTCGCGGGGCCTTTTCTGTTGGAGCTCCGATGGCCTCTCGCGATCGCGCCTTGAACTACGCCGTGCGGGTGAAGGGGCAGCAGGAAGCTGTCGCCGCGTTCCGCACGGTCGGGCAGGCCGCGACCCAGAGCATCGACGCGATCGCGGCGGCGAGCGCCGCGGCGGGTGCGCATGACGAGGCGGTGGCGCGCGCGACCAATAGCGCGGCGGCATTCGGCGTCGCGCAGGCATCGGCGAGCCAGAAACTCGCCGATGCCAAGGCCGCGTTGGCGGCCGGCACGATGGGTGCCGAGGCCTATCAGCGGACGATCGCCGAAGCGAAAAGCGGGTTGTCGCTGTTCAAGGCGGAGAATCAGGCCGCGGCACGTGGCGTCGACGCCACGGCGCGCGCCCTGGTCGCGGCACAGCAGGCGGCGGCGGAATATGCCCGCGAGGTCAAGAATGCCAATGCCACGCCAGCGGCGCCGGTGGTGGCGCCGAGGGTCGACATGCGATCCGGCACCCAGCGCCTGGTGGCTGGCGACGCCTCGGTCGACCGCGCCGCGCTATCGGCTGCCACGCTCGAGCAGGTGCTTGGGCGCGTCGCCAACAAGGGGCAGGCGGTCACCGCGGCGATGCAATCGGCCGCCCAGGCCGAGGATAACCAGGCATCGGCGGCCGACCGGCTGCGTGCGCGGTACAATCCCCTTTACGCGGTGATCAGCAATTATCTGACGACGGTGCGCGAGGTGCGTCAGGCCGAGCTTGCCGGCGTGCTCAGTGCCGATGAGCGCTCGGCGGCGCTGCAGCGCGAACGTCAGATGACGTTGGGCGCGATCGCCGCGATCAAGACGCAGACCGCGGCGCAACGTGGCCTGTCCGGCGCGCAGCGGGCCGGGCTGACCAACCTGGGCTTCCAGGTCAACGACGTCACCACCCAGCTGTCTGCCGGAACCCCGCTGATGCAGGTGTTCGCGCAGCAGAGCGGTCAGGTCGTCGGCGGCCTGGCGATGGTGGCCAAGGAAGGCAGCGTCATGGCCTCGGTGCTCGGCGGTCCAGTGGGGCTGGCGGTCATCACTGCCGTGTCGCTGCTTGGCCTGCTCGGCTCCAAATTGTTCGAGACCGGGCACAGCGTTGCTGACCTGGTCGCGAAAATGAAGGAGGACGAAAAGCAGTCCGAGGCGTCGCGGGCGGCTAAGGCGCTCTACCAGAAAACGCTCGAGGGCGTAACCGAGGCGATCAACGCCGAAACGGATGCGCTGAAGAAGCAAGCCGATGCCGAGCGGACGACGGGCGAGCAGGCCAATATCGCGGCGAAGAAAAAGCTCGATAATATCGTCGCCATCCGCGAGCGCACGGTGGCGCTGCTCAAGGAAGCCGATGCCGAATTCGAACTGCAGGCGCACATGGCTGGTGGCGACCCGAGCGGCGGCCAAGCGGTCGCTGGGGCAGCGGCCAATCGGCAGGTGGTCAAGGATGCGCTCGCCAAGGCCGAAGCCGATCTCAAGCAGGAACGCATCAACGTCGAAAAGACGCGCGTCGATCTCGCCGAGGAAGAGGCCAAGCGGATGGCCGATCCGATCGCGCGGATCAATAAATTGTACGACGACAAGGCCAAGGCTGCCAAGGACTCGGCTCGGAAAGAAGCGGACGCCGGCAAGCAGGTGACCGGCGTGCTGACCGCGCAACTCGCGGTGATCGAGAAAGCGCGCAAGGCCGCGCTGGACGCGCAACGGGAGGCGGACAAGGCGTCTCGGGTCAGTAACCGCGAGACCGGTCGCGAACTAACGCCAGAGGAAGCTGCCAAGATCGCACGCGGCGCGGGATTGCAGGTCAATTCGGTCAGCCGCACTTATGGTCAGCAAAAGCAGCTGTACGACAATTGGGTCGCAGCCGGGCGACCGGCCGACAATCCCGTGGCCCCGCCCGGCACCAGCGCGCACGAAGGCGCGAAGGGACGCTGGGCGCTCGATATCCAGTTCGGCGCGGGCGTTACGCCCGAACTGCTGCGTAAGGTATTCGCGGCGCAAGGCGTCAACCTTAGCAAGGTATTCAAGGAACGCGGTCACTTCCACGTCGAAGGAAGCCGGTCGCAGGCCGACAGCGGTGCTGCCGCGGACGATCGCGCGGCGGACGAAGCGATCCGGCGCCAGAAGGCGTATGAGGACCAGCTCGCGCAGCTGGATGGCGGTATCCTGTCGGCGAAGCGCGCCAACATCAACGATATCGACGCGATCGCCCAGTTCGCCAAGGACCAGATCGCGGTCGAGCAGCAGAAGACCGAGGCCGACATCAACGCCAAGGTGGCGCTCGGCGAATTTTCCGTGCTGCAGGGCAAGGTGCTGGTCGAGAAATCGAAGCAACTCGCCGGCGAGAAGATCCTCACGATCGAGACCGACAATCTCGCCGACCATCTGCGCGATGCGGTCGATGCCGAATTGTCGGCGAGCGACAATCGCCGCGACCTGCTCAACGCCGAGCAAAACCTCGCCAAGACGATCGCCGATCGCCGCGACCTGGCACTCGAGATCCTGGACGAGGAAGAAAAACAGGCGCGGATCAAGGCGCAGGAAACGATCGACCTGTTCCGGCTCGGCAGGGCGACCAAGGAACAGGCCGACCAGGCACAGGCCGCGCTCGCCAATCTCGACAGGCTGCATCCGCTCAAGGTCGAGTCGATCGACCGCCAGAATCAGGGTGCGCTCGGCAAGTATCTGCAGGACACCGACCCCAAGACGATCAACGACCGCGTCGAGACCCTGGTCACCAACGAGCTGACGCAGGTGCGCGACGGGATCGACGACGCGCTGACCAACGCGCTCGGCGTCAAGGATCCGATGCTCAAGGGCCTGCTCGAGATATTCCTCGACGAGGTGCTGTTCCGGCCGATCGCCGAGGCGCTGCAAAAATCGCGCGGCGGGGGCGGTGGCGGGTTCGGCAGCATTCTCGGCAGTTTGGCGTCGCTGTTTGGTGGGAGCATTGGTGGCGGCGGCGGCGCGCTGGCAGGCAATCTCGGCGCGGACTGGGGCGATGTCGGCGGCTCGATCTTCTCGCCAAGCTCGGCGTCGTCGCTGTTGTCGTCGCTGCCGGGGTTCGCATCCGGCACCGACGACCTCCCGCGCGGGCTGTCCTGGGTGGGCGAGAATGGCCGCGAATTGCTTTTCAACGGCGGCGGTGGCCGGATCTCGGTGCTCAACAATCAGCAGTCGCGCCAGATGGAACCGGCCGTCGCTGGGGGCGGCGGTACGACGATATTCCAAACCGTCTTCAACTCGCCGCAGCCGAGCAATCCGCGTCGGATTGCCGCGGTCAACGCTCGTGGGATGCAGCTGATGGCAGGCCGCGCGGTTCGCAAGGGGCTGGCCGCCCCGAGGAGTCAACGATGACCGTCGACGTAAGATTGCCGGAAAAGTGGTCGAAGGGCTCGGCCGGCGGCCCGATGTTCTCGACCACGATCACCCAGGTCGATTCGGGCGCCGAACACCGCCTCGCCAAATGGGTGCATCCGCTGCCCAAATACGAGATCGCGCACAACGTGAAGACCCCGGCCGATCTCGCGGAGATCAGGGCGTTTCATTACGTGCGCAAGGGGCGGCTCGAATCGTTCCTGATGAAGGACTGGCTCGACTATACGAGCGCGGCCGATGGGCGGTCGGCGCCGACGATGCTCGACCAGCCGCTCGGCACCGGCGACGGCGCGACCACGACGTTCGACCTGGTCAAGCGCTATTCGGACGGCGCCGGCAACCATTACGATCGCCCGATCTTGTGGCCGGTGGCGGGGACGCTGATTATCGCGGTCGACGGCGTCGCGGTCGCCGAGGGCGACTTCAGCGTGACGCGCGGCACGGGCGTGGTGACCTTCGACACCGCCCCGGCCGATGGCGCCGTGATCACCGCTGGCTTCGAGTTCGATGTGCCGGTGCGGTTCGACGACGACTGGCTGTCTGTCACGTTCGACACGATCAATTCGCAGAGCGCGGGCAGCATCCCGCTGGTGGGAGTGCGCGGGTAGTTCCGGTCGAAGTGGTACTTCGACCGGTTTTTCAGAGGAGAAGACGATGAATACTGTTGCGAGCCAGTCCGATGATCGGACGGCGAATAACTCGGTGCGTCACAATTATCGCGTGCTGTCGGATGCCGAGAAGGCGCAGATGGTTGCGGTAAAGGACAAGGGCGCCGAGTTCCTGACCCTGATCGACAGCCTTCGCACGCCGCCCGAGCCGGCCGGCGAGATCGACGGCGAGCCGATGGCTGTCATGACGTTCGATCGCGAGTTGAATATCGCGATTGAGCGCGTGGAAGAGGCTGTCATGTGGGCTGTCAAGCACATCACCGCGTGACCGCAGTGTTCGACCCTCACCCTTCCGCGCCCGTTGGGCGCTCCCTCCCTCTCCCGGCGGGAGAGGGAAATTGACCCGCGTCATCACCGGCGCCCTAGGCGCCTATCTGGCATCGATCGAGGCGACTCCAGCCGATTGCCTGATGGTTCAGCGGCGCGACGGGCAGCGGTTCGGGTTCACGACGCTCGACGTGCCGGTCACGGCCGACCTCGGGGAGGGCGACGAGAGTTTCGGCTACGGCATGACGGTCAACGCCTTGACGCTGTCGGTCGGCCTGGATGCAAGCTCGGCGGAGTTTCGCGGGCCGATCGGGCCGGTGGTCGAGCGGCCCGAGCTGCTCGGCGGCGCGTGGGACGATGCCGAGGCGTGGTTCTTCCGCGCCTCCCCCGACGTCGCCGGCGTCGCACCCTTGCTGCACGGGCGCATCCGCGAAGCGCGGGTCGAAGGCGACGAATTTGTCCTGCAGCTGCGCGGCGAGGCCGACCGCTTCAATCAGACGATCGGCAGCGTCATCACCCCCTATTGCCAGGCCGATTTCGGCGACTCGCATTGCAAGATCGTCGTCGTGCCGGTTGATGCGACGGTCACGGCGGTGACCGATGCATTGCGCTTCACGGTGACGTTTTCGGGCGACTATGCCGATAATTATTTCAACATCGGCACGGCGACGTTCACGTCGGGCGCGCTCGCAGGGGATGCACCGATCGAATTGTTCGGTTGGTCGTCGACGGGTGGCGTCGTGTTGTTCGAGCCATTGGCAGCGGCGCCCGAAGTCGGCGACACCCTCGAGCTGCGCCGGGGTTGCTCGAAGCTGCGTTCGACCGACGACCCGACCGTGCCCACGTGCATGACGTACGAGAATATTCTCAACATGTACCTGGCGTTCCCCGAGACGCCGGGATCCGACCAGGTCCTCAAATATCAGGTGCCCGATGACGCTGGCGCCTGAGGAAGCGGCGGCGCTGGTCGCCGAGGCGAGGTCGTGGGATCGCACGCCGCTCAAGTTTGGCCAGTCGGTCAAGGGGCTCGGGTGCGATTGCAAGGGCTTCATTGCGGGCGTCGCGCGTGAGGTCGGGCGTCCCGAGGCGATGAGTGTACATGCGCTGGCGGGCGATTATAGCAAGATCGATCCGATCCGACTTCGCCGCGGGCTGATGGATCTGTTCGACCGCGCACGAGTCATTGAGGCGGGCGATGTGCTGCTGCTCAAGGTCGGCGGCACGGCGCAGCATCTGGCGATCGCGACCGGCGAAGGATCGCTGGTCCATTGCGCGGCGACGGGCCGGCGGTGCGTGTTCGAGCAGCCGCTCGACGGCGTGCTTGGCATCTACCCGCTCGACTCGATCTGGCGCTGGCGGAGCATCGAAGCATGAGCGGCGATTTCCAGCCGATCGCGAGCGCGCCGCGCGATGCCACGATCGTCGACCTTCGTCACGTGTCGGCCGAATATGGCGAGCTGATCTTTCGCGCGCGCTGGCTCGCGCCGCGCGGGATCTGGGTCGATTGGGATCGTCAGCATGTGACGCTCGACGAGGCCCCGTTGGTCGGCTGGCGTGCGTCGGCGATGCAATATCGCGCCTGGACGCCGCAGGAAGAGGCGATCCTCGCCGAGTTGCACGGGCCCCCGGGGACCACATTCCTCGATTTCGAGGCATGGCAGCGCGGCGAGCGCGTGCCCGTCTCGGGTGCCGCCCGATGAGTCTCGACCCCGTCAGCCTGGGTATCCAGGCCGCCCTGATGGCGACCAGCATGGCGCTGACCGCGTCGCACACGACCGAGGGGCCGCGCGTGACCGACCTGTCGGTGACGGTCGCCGATTACGGCACGCCGCTGGCCTATTTCCGGGGCAAGCGCCGGCTCGCGCTGCCGATCATCTTCGCCGAGAAACTGCGCGAAGTGAAGGTGCAGTCCAAGACCAAGGGCGGCAAGTTCAACAATTACAAATATTACGCCACCTTCGCCGTGGCGATCGCGGGGCATGCGATCGGCGGCGTCACGCGCATCTGGGCCGACAAGCACCTGATCTATGACGCGACCGGGCCCGGGCCGCAGACTCCCTTCAGCATCAGCGACGGGTTCAACCTGCTCGAATCGATCCGCTTCTACCTCGGCACCGAGGACCAGATGCCCGATCCGCGCATGCAGGCGACGGTCGAGGCGGCGCATGGCGCGGGCAGTTGCCCGGCCTATCGCGGCGTCGCCTATGCGATGTTCGAGGAAATCCCGGTCGAGAAGTTCGGCAACCGCGTGCCGCAGATCGAGATCGAGGCGATCACCGACCCGTCGCCCGCCTTCCCCTATGAGACGTTCGAGGGGCAACCGCCCGGGCTGACGCAGCTGACCGGCTTCACCTTCTCGCCCGATTTCTCGCGCTTCTTCGCTGGGTCGGACACCTATGCGATCTGGGATGTGGCGACGCGATCGCGGATCGTATCGGGCACGCTGCCGCATTCGATCTACAGCAATGTCACCCGGATCGGCGTGTCGAACAGCGGCGCGATCTATGGCATCAACAACAGCGGGTTCAAGTCGATCGTCGGGTTCACGCCCGACGGCTTCGGCTACCAGGGCGTCGTCGCCGACTGGTCGGGCATGTCCGGCACGCCGCGCGACCAGCAGGAATGCTGGGTGCTGCAGGATGGCACCGGCAAGGAACATATCTTCACCCGCCACAACGTCTATCAGACCTTCTATAGCCTGACGCTGGCGGGGGGGTCGGGCGTGGTGCAGAACGTGCCGCTCGACGACACCGGCCACCAGTTCAACGTCGGCGCCTTCTTCACCGATTCGCACGGCGATATCTGGGCGGCGGCGACCGGCGATCACCTGATCTATCTCTATCGGCTGGTCGACACCGACGTGCGGCCGGGGTCGCCGGGGCTGCTGATCGTCGACCCGTCGGACACGCCGAGCGGCATTGTCGGGATCAGCGCGACCCATCATGACGACCATTTCGTGGTGTGCTGGAATGGCACGACGCTGTTCGCAATCGACCAGGACAGCGGCGCGATCACGGGCACCGCCTCGCCCTCGATCGATCCACAGATCGTCAGCCAGCAATTCGCCAATTTGCGCCCGGGCGCCAAGTCGATCTGGCTCAGCAATATCGAGGTCTCGCTCGCCGACCTGTCGACCATCCGCACGGTCAACCTGCTCGACTGGAAGGTCGAGGATTCGGATGGCGTGATCTACGACCCGGTCAACAACGCGTTGATCTGCGGCCCGCAATTCGCCGACGTGATCACCTGGCGCTATCTCGACCGCATCGGCAGCAGCGCCGCCACGCTGGGCGACGTGGTCGATTTCGTCGCCGGGCTGGCGGGGATCGATCCGACCCATCTCGACACCTCGCTGCTGACCGCGACGGTCGACGGCTGGTCGTGGAGCCAGGGAACGGGCAAGGATATCCTCGCCCCGCTGCTCGACCTGTACGACGTCGACGCACGCGAGCATGGCTTCGTGCTGGCGTTCAAGCCGCGCGGCGACGCGGCGGGCGCGACGATCGACATGGCCGATTTCGTCAAGGGCGAGCAGGACGATTCGCCGACGCACACGGTCGACCGCGGCCAGGGCACCGATATCCCGCGCCGGCTGACGCTCAGCTTTTCCGACGTCGCCGCTGACCAGCAGACCAACAGCGCCAGCGTGGCGCGCCCGCTCGACCGGGTCGATGGCGCGCGCGAGCTGTCGATCGACATGACCCCCTGGGCCGCGCATGTCGACGAGGCGCGGCAATATACCGAGCGGATGCACCGGCGGCGGTGGTTCGGGCGCGAGACGTACACGTTCGGGCTGACCGCACAGCACGTCGCGCTCGAGCCGGGCGACGTGCACCTGCTGACCTTCGACGGCGTGGCCAAGGTCGCGCGGATGACCTTGTGCTCGCCCGGTGCCGACCAGGTGCTGCACACCGAATGGGAGCGCGACGACCCTAGCGTGGCGGTGCTGACCGGGCAGGCCGGCGCCGGGTTCGACGGGCGCGCGCCCTCGGTCATCCTGGTCGCGACGCCGAGCAAGGGCTTCGTGCTCGACATGCCGCTGATCCGCGACGCCGACAACGACGTCAATCCTTTGCTCTATTACGCAGCGGCGCCCTATGTCACCGGCACCTGGCCGGGCGCGACGATCCTGCGCAGCCTGGACGATGGCGCGACGTTCGAGGAGGAATGGGCAAGCGTGCCGAGCGCGGCGCCGTCGACCTGGGGCTATGCGGCCGGGGCGCTGGCCGATGCCGACCCCTGGCTGTGGGATCGCGGCAACTCGGTCACGATCACGCTGCAATATGGCAATCTGACCGGCGCGACCGAGGCCGAGTGCAACCGCAATCCGCAGCTCAACCTGGCGCTTCTCGGCGCCGAGCTGATCCAGTTCACGACCGCGACGCTGAATATCGACGCCAGCTGGACGCTGTCGGGACTCAAGCGCGGGCGGCGCGGCACCGAATGGGCGTGCGGGTTGCACGCGCCGGGCGACGCGTTCGTGCTGCTGACCGCGACCGGCCGGGTGGCGATGGGCGCCAGCGACGTCGGCGACAGCGACGTGTTCAAGGCGGTGACGGTCGGCCGCGACGCAGCAAGCGCGTTTGTCATCCCGCTCGACTTCACCGGCGCGACGCTCAAGCCCTATGCCCCGGCCAGCCTGCGCGCGGTCAAGGATCCGGCGACGGGCGACTGGGCGATCGACTGGGTGCGCCGCACGCGCATCGGCGGCGCCTGGACTGGCGGCACGACGATCCCGCTGGGCGAGGCGAGCGAGGAATATGCGCTGGTCGTGCTCGACGGCGGCGGCGCGGTGGTGCGGACCTATTCCGGGCTGTCGAGCCCGGCCGCAACCTATGACGCGGCGGACCAGGCGAGCGACGGCGGCGACGTCGCCGAGGGCGACCTCAACCTCGCCGTCTATCAGATCAGCGACACGGTCGGGCGCGGCTTCGCGGCAACCGGCACCTTTTAGAGGAACCACAGATGACGACGACACCCCGGATCGGCGCGCCGGTCCTCGAGGAAGGGCAGGCAACGCCCGAGACGACCGTCAACGAGATCACGCGCTATCTGGAAGCGGTGGCAGCGCGCGTGGTGGTCGACAAGGACCGTACGGCGCCGGCAGGGACCGAGGCGGACGGAGACTGCTTTATCGTCCCAGCATCGCCTACGGGCGCCTGGACGGGCAAGGCGGGGTATATCGCGGTCAAGGTGTCGACCGCCTGGGTGTTCATCGCGCCGTTCGCCGGGCTGACCTTCTTCGTCCAGGACGAGGCGGTCAATTATCGCTATTCTGGCAGCGCCTGGGCCGCGGTCGCCGGCGGCGGCACCGCGGCAAGCCTGGATTACGACACCGACGTGACGCTAGCGGCGAACAGCGACAGCAAGCTCGCGACGCAAAAGGCGGTCAAGGCGTTTGTCGCGGCGAATGTCGCCGGCCTGTTCGACCTCAAGGGCAGCACCGATTGCTCGGCGAACCCGAACTATCCGGCGGCGAACAAGGGCGATGCCTATGTGGTTTCCGTCGCTGGCAAGATCGGCGGCGCGTCGGGGACCAGTGTCGACGCCGGCGATGTCTATGTCGCCAGCGCCGACAACGCCGGCGGCACCCAGGCCTCGGTCGGCGCGTCGTGGTTCGTGCTCGAGCATAACATGGCCGCCACCACGGTAGGCGGAAACCTGTTCTCCCTGGCGAACCCGAGCGCGATCACGTTCATTCGGATCAACGCCGACAACAGCATTTCCGCCCTGAGCGCGTCGGCATTTCGTACGGCGATCGGCGCCGGGACTGGAACCGGCACTGGCGACATGATCGCGGCGAACAATTTGTCGGACGTGTTGAGCATCATCGCCTCGGTCGACCATCTCTTCACCAAGGGCACCGATATTGCGTCGGCGGGCACGACCGATCTATCGACCGCGACCGGCAACTTTGTTGATGTGACGGGCACGACAACAATCACTGCGCTCGGCACCCTGGCAGCCGGCGCCGAGCGGACGGTGCGCTTCACCGGCGCGCTGACGCTGACCTACAATGCCACTTCACTGATCCTTCCCACGGCCGCGAATATCGTGACCGTCGCGGGCGATATCGCCCGGTTTAGGTCGCTCGGATCGGGCAATTGGGTATGTGTTGCGTATCAGCGGGCGAGTGGGCAACCGCTGGCGCCAAGTACGCAATACTATCGAATTGGCTTCTTCTTCACGACAACTCCAGCGGTCTCTGAAGTGATCGCAATTCACCCTGTGACCGACGCCTTCACGTTGCCGGCCAACTTCGCGAGTCCGGATAGCAAGGGGGCGTGCGGCACGAATCCGACGGCCAGCTTCGTGCTCGACGTGCAGCGGTCGCTCGCCGCCAGTCCCACATCGTTCAGCAGCATCGGCACGATCACGATCTCGACCGGCGGTGCCTTCACCTTTGCAACGGCGTCCGGGACATCGAAAAGCATCGCAGCCGGCGATGTCATCAAGATCGTCGCACCAAGCCCGGTCGACGCCACCTGCGCCAATGTCGCAGTCACACTCAAAGGATCGATGTAATGGCCCTCACCAAATCGAACGTCGCGCTTCTGGCGTCGACCAGCAACAGCGCCGGCGGGACGACTTCGGGCAGCTGGATCGATGTGTCCGGCGCCTATGAAGGCACGATCTATATCAAGGTGACCAACGGTACGGCGCCGACCATCGGTCTGACCGCCAAGGTCCAACGCGCCGACGACAACACGGGCACCAATACCTATGATTTCGCGGCTATCACTCACGATTCAGCCGCCAGCGCGGTGGCAACCTACGCCTTCAGGCTGCCCGAGGGCGCGCAGTGGATCCGCGTCCAGGGTACGGGCAACACCGGGCAGGCGGTGACGATCGAGGCTCGGCTGGACAAGACGACGGCGCTCTGATGTCGGAGGTCTTTTCCGCCCCGCCGATCGGCACGCCGATCGACTTCGGATCGTCGCTCGCCGCCAAGCTGATCGTGTCGGGCAACGCTGGGCCATCTGGTTGGTGGAATGGCGCCATGCGGTGCGTTCCTACACCTTCCGGCGGGCAAATCGGCACGGGGCCATTCGGTCCCTGTCGGAGCCACGTGAGCACGTCCGATCAGCTCGCGGGCATCGCGCATGGCAACGACCTGCCGCAAGACGGCAAATGTACGCTGATGGTCGTCTATGCGAAGCGCGATACGACCAATCGCGCCTCTGGCCTGCTTGGGTTCAATTTCGGTTCTGGCGGAGCGCGATTCGGCGCGCATGCTCCCTATAGCGATGGCAACATCTATTGGGACTATGGTGGTTCGACGAACGGATCGAGCCGATTGACGGTTTCTGGCCAGACCTGGGTCGCCCGCGCTCCGTCGGTGTGGATGTATACCTGTGGCCCACGTGGGATGGAGTGCTGGCGCGATGGAAAGCTTGTCGGCAGCAATTCCGGAACACCGACGCGAACCGGCGCCGCAGCGTATCTTTATTTAGGCACCCACGAAGGTGGTGGGGGCGATCTCGACGATTATTACACGATTGGAATTTGGGGGCGGCAACTCGAGAAGCAGGAAATCGGGCTGCTCAGCAAAGACCCCTGGGCGATGTACCAGCGGCCTCATTCGCTCGCGTTTCAATATGCAGCGATGTCGGGCGGCGGCGGTCCAGTCGCGCGTCGGCGGCAGCTCATTGTCTGCTAGTATTGCGGCCCCCGATGAGGAGGCGCATACTCCCTCGATGGGGTGGTCAGCTGGATTGCTTGGCAGTATCGGCGTCGTGTTGTTCACGGCGGGCTTCAATATCGCACTGCTATGGCTGACCGAGTTGGCCGCGCCGCAAGATCGTCTGCCTATAGCGACCAGATTGAGAGGATGGTTTTTCTGGATGCTGGCCATCCCGGTCAGTGTTGTGGTGGCATTGTCGCTAGGTTCGATTTGGCGAAGTTTCGGTATTGACCCTCTGCTGAAAATCCCGGTTGATGGGTGGTTGAAGGGGTGGGGCTGGGCGGCGTTGGTCGTCGGCCCGTTGGTGGCGGCGGCGATAAACGACTTCTTCTTCTACTGGTTTCATCGCGCGCAGCACACCTTCCTCTGGCGTTTCCACGCGGTTCACCATTCCATCCGGGACCTGCACGGCGGGAGCGGCTATCACCATCTGAGCGAGCCACTCTTTCGCTTCTTTCTGATGACGATTCCGGCCAGCTTTGTGACGACCGACGTGCGCGCCTTAGCGTTGGTCGCGGGCATATTGGGGTTGCAACAAGCCTACGTTCATTCCAGCACCTCGGCCTGCCTGGGCTGGGGTCGGGTGCTGCTGGTCGACAACCGGTTTCACCGCATCCATCACTCGCTGGACGAACGGCATTTCGACAAGAACTTCGGCGCGATGACGACGCTTTGGGATCGGCTGTTCGGGACGGCTTACTGGCCGGCGAAAGACGAATGGCCCGCGGTCGGGCTGGCGGAGATCGACGAGCCGCGAACGGTTCGCGAATTCATCGATCTGCCGCTCCGGTTCGGACGGCGCAAACCTGAGGCCGTTCCGGCCGAATAGTTGAACCTAAACCGGGCATTTGTTCAGGCCCTCGCGAGCGATCGCGGGGGCCTTTCCACGTGCGCCGGCCAATCGGAGACACCGACCATGGAAAACGCCGCGCGATGAGCGAGCCGGGGGCACCGAGCGGCTGGGATATCGCCGCGATCATCGGCGGGATCGTCGCGGTGCTGGGGGCGCTGGGCAAGGCGGGGGCGTGGCTGCTCGCCTGGGGAGACCGGCGGCAGGCGGCGCGGCTGGACCGGCTCGCGCGCGAAGAGGACGAGCTCGCCGAAAGCTGGTCGGCGTTCCGCAAGCGCGTGACGGCCGAGCGCGACGACCTGGCCGGGCGAGTCGCCGCGCTTGAGCGCCGCGATATCGCCCGCGCCAAGGAAAACGCCGCGTTGCGCGTCGCGTTCGAGCTGGTCGCGACCGGGCTGCGCTCGATCGACCCCGACAGCATCGCGCTGCGCCAGGCCGAACAGATCCTGGCGGTGGCGTTCCCGCTCGACCCGCAACTGCCGCTCGACATGACCAACGCGCTCGGCGCGCTCGACGCGGCGGCCCACGAACCAACCATAGGAGACTGACGATGACGATGCTGCCGATCAAGTTCCTGACCATCCATTGCGCCGCGACGCCCGAGGGCCGCGACGTCAGCGCCGTGACGATCGGCCAGTGGGACACCGCCAAGTTCGGCCAGGTCAGCTATCACCATGTGGTGACGCTCGACGGGGTCGATCACCACACGCTGCCCGATACCGCCAAGGGCGCGCATGTCGGCGGGCACAACACCGGCAATATCGGCGTCTGCTATGTCGGCGGGATGGATGCGCAGAACGCGCACCCCAAGGACACCCGCACGCCCGCGCAAAAGGCGACGCTGCGGGCGATCGTGGCTGCATACAAGGCGAAGTATCCCGGCATCGTGGTACGCGGGCATCGCGACTGGCCGGACGTGAACAAGGCCTGCCCGTCGTTCGACGTGGCGACGCAGCTGTGATGCGTACCGATTTCGATTTTCGCCGCACGGTGACGACGCTCGTCTTTTGTGGCGCGGGGATGGCGATGCTGCCCGTGCTGGTCTGGATGACGTACCTGATCCGCAGCGAGGCGCCGCTCGTCTATCGGCTGGCGATGGGCATGATCTGCCTGATCGCGATCGTCCTGATCGGGCTGAGCTTTACCGTGGCCATGCGCCAGATCAGCGGCAAGTTCGGCGCGGCCGAATTCTCCGCCAGCGGCGGCCAGGACGATCCCGCGCCCACGCCGGCGCCGACCGTCACCACGACGACCAAGACGGAGGTAGTGCCATGATCGGGTGGTTTCTCGCGCTGTCGACGGGGCGCAAGATCGCCGTCGGGTTAGGCGCGGCGCTGCTGCTGATTGCTGCGGTGACCGGGCTGGTGCTCGCGGTCAATGCGCACGACGCGGCGCAGCGCCAAGCCGGGCGCGACGAGGTGCAGACCAAGTGGAACGCGGAGAAGGCGGCCAGGTCGGCCGCGCTCGCCGATTTCCAGACATCGCTGAGCGGCGCGCTGCGCACCGAGTTCGACCGGTTCGGCGGCAAGTTGGCGGCGATCGACGCGACCAGTTCGCGGATTTCGGCCGAGATGCCCAAGGCGATCGCCGCGGCGCCGCGCTACGCCGATCCCAATTGCGACCTGACGCCCGAGGTTCGCGATCAGATCAACGCCGGCCGCGCGCTATCGCGCCAGCCGCGACCGGGAGCCGAGCCATGAAGCGCCTGATGATCGCCATCCTCGCCGTTCCCTTGATGGCAGGCGGATGCGGGGACGCCCGGCCGGCGATCGGATTCCCGACGATCGACGACTTGCCCGCCAACGTGCAGGTGCCGTGCCCGGCACTGCCCGCGGTCACAGGATCGCTCGGCGACCTTGCGACTAAGGATGCTCAGGCGGCGGTCCTCTACGCAGCGTGTGCGGCGCGCGGCGATGCTGCGGTGGCGGCATACGCGATCGCCCAGGCCAAGCTCGCCGAGGCGCGGGCGAAGGCGGAGAAGCCCTAGGCCCCTTGCCATTTGTTCGCGCAATGTTCCACATTGGCGGCATGGGCGATTCGTACGATCCCGAAAGCGACCGGCTGGCGGGTTCGCTGTTCCACCTGCTGCGCGCGAACCATAAGCGGCAGGTCGCCGACTCGCGCCGGCAGCGGGCGGCGGCGGCGTTCGCCGTGCACCAGGCCGAGCGCGCCCGCTTGACAGCGATCGACGTCGCGCTCAGCGAAGAGCGCATGTGCAACCGCTATGCCGATGAGATCGACGAGGCGATATTGCGCGACGAATATGGCCTGTCGGGCCAGGTCGCGGCGAACACGCCCCCGGTCTATGTCCACCCCGGCTTTCCCGGCCGCGTCGTCACCGCCGACCGCATGCTGCGCCAGATGCACTGGGGCTTCCCGTTCGCGCCGATCGGCGCCAGGGGCCAGCGGCTCAAGCCCAAGCCGGTCAACAACGCGCGCACCGACAAGCTGGCGACCAATTTCTGGTCGACGAGCTTCAAGGCGCGGCGCTGCCTGATCCCGCTGTCGCGCTTCGCCGAGGCCGAGGGGCCCAAGGGCGGCAAGACGGTGACCTGGTATTGGGGTGATGGCCCGCTGCTCACCGCAGCCGGTGTGTGGCGCGACTCGGACGAATGGGGCCGGGTCTATTCGATGGTGATGACCGAAAGCGCACCACCCGTCAGCCGCATCCACGACCGCATGCCGGTGCTGCTCGACCGCGGCGATTATGCCGCCTGGCTCGATGGCGAGCCGGGCGATGCGCTCGCGCTGTGCGTGCCCCGGCCGGGGCTGATCGAGGAGCGCACGCCCGCCTTCTGGTCGCGCTGATTTGACATTTCATTCCTGTTTTGTTCTCATGTTGGACATGGCAACGGAACGGAGTGAGTCGCATGTCGATCGTCAAGCAGCTGCGCGGTGACTGGTATCTGGTGATCGGCAACGAGACGCTGGAGAAGGGCAAGACGGCGGTGCTGTCGATCGACGGCAAGCGCGCGACGATCAGCGACCAGCCCGGCGTGGCGCTCCACGTGCGCGAATGCGACTGCGCGGTGTCGGTGCGGGTCACGCGCACGATGCTGGTCGTGATCAAGCCCCCGTCGGAGGACGAGCATCTGACGGCGCAGGCCAATGTGTTCTGGACGATCCCCGGCGACCCCGAGGAATTGATCGAACCCGCCACCCTGCTGAAGCTGCGCGGCGAGGCCGGCATGCTCGAGGATGATGGCCAGCGGTCGCTCTGCCTCAGCTAGGCGCGGAACTTCTTGAGCGGACTGTCCAGGCCGCAACCCTCCTCCGCTACCAAGGGACCTAAGCGCTCCCCTTGTTCGGATTTCATCCTGGCAACGTCCGGAATGGTATTTTTTCCCGAACAAAATCAAATATTACCAGCCATTCGTTTATCCATCAGCGTTGCTTCTTCGCAATGGTCGCGGTGAAGTCCGGATCCTTGTTCGCCACCCAATCCACGAATTTGCGCACATTCGGATTGTCGAGCAGGCCCGCCACCTCCATCCCATGGCGCTGTAGTTCGGAATTGGTGAAATTGGCGACCAGCGTTTGCTGGCAGATCGAATGCATCGGCACGACATCGCGGCCGCCACGGCTCTTGGGCACGGGATGATGCCAGACGACCGTCTTGCCGGTCGGCCGACCACAGAGCCAGCAGAGCACCGGCGCTGCTGGAGCCTCGTCTCCTTGCGGGAGGTGGTCATAGGGGTCGTGTTTCGAACGCTTGCGGGCCATATGTCGATCTAACTGCCTTGATCTCGTTCAGCCTATAGCGATGCGAACGGCAGCATCACATTGGCAAGTGCATAACGCCGGCCGTTTGCTGCGAATGACTGGGAAAGAGCGATGACCAATCTGTCGAAACCGTGGGACGGAGAGCTGGTCCGCAAATGGCTTGAGCGTCGTTTCGAGGCCTCGCGGCTCGACCAGGCGGTGGCGGACAGGCGCGGCTATGAGGCGCGGGACGACTATGACAAGGCCGCTGCCGAGGAATGGACCTGCCGCGCGTTAAAGGGCGCCGCTTGCACAAATGACCAGGCTGCGTTCGCCACGCGCCTCAAGGAGCTTATCGGCCAAGACGAATATCAGGCGACGAGTACCTATGACGATGCGCGGTTCGAACGGCATGTTCGCACGCATCTCAGGAAACTGGCCAAGATGACGAAAGCGAATGAGGGATTCGAGAAGACCCTGCGCCACCAGTGAGATGGGTGAGGCCGGTATCGGTATGCTAAGCATGGTATATTCATGCATGGTCTGATGATGCGAAGGTCGTAGTGGGCGCCGCGGCGCCACACGAGCATGAGCTCGCGTTAGGCTAGGCCTCCGTTCACACGAACGCGGACGCCTTGCGCGCTGGTGAAGCACGGATCTCGTAGATCCGAACCGGGCTCGTCGCGGGCAGATACAGGCACGCTATCGCGCTTCCTTGGCGGCGAAGGCATCAGCTCCAAAAGAAAGCGCACGGCCCTTAGAACGAGACCGGCGCGCCGCGGCCCGATGGCGGGCGAGCAGCGTCCCGCCTGCATTGGACGTCATGGCCGATCATAGCGGGCACGGAACAAAGGTCGCTTTGAGCAATCAAAGATGGTTGTCGAACCAAGCGAGCACGCGGTGCTGGACATCGCGCTGGTGCGCTGGATCGTGGAACCAGTGCGGCTCGCTTGGATATTTCACCATCTGCGACTCTTTCCCCAGCATCCTCAGCCCGCGATAGAATTCGAGACCCAGCGTTACCGGGACGCGCGTGTCATTTTCACCGTGCAGCACGAGCACAGGCGTCCGCACATTCTCGAGCATTCGCGCTGACGAACTGCGGTCGTAGTCGGCTATGTGCTTGGTCAGGTCGCCAAAATAGCCGAGCGGAAAGTCGGGCGTGTCGGTGATCCTTGCGAACGGCACCAGGTCGGTGGGCCCAGCGCCGACCACGGCCGCCTTGAAGCGGTCGCCATGCGTCACCGCCCAGGCCGACATGAACCCGCCATAGCTCCAGCCGCCGATGCCCAGCCGGTTGGGATCGGCAACTTTCTGCGCGATCAGCGCTTCGACCCCGTCCATCACGTCCTGATAGTCCATCCCGCCCCAGTCGTTGCCGACCGCGCGGGCAAAATCGGTGCCCTGGCCGTCCGATCCGCGCGGATTGGGGAGGAACACGACATAACCGTGCGTCGCGAGCATCTGCGCCCATTCGTGCCAGCTGCCGAGCCAGCCCGACCACCACGCCCATTCCGGACCGCCATGGATCTCGACCACCATCTTGGTCGGCGTGCCGGGCACATAATTGGGTGGCGTGACGAGCACGCCGTAGATCGTCTTGTCATCCTTGCTGTTGCGCCAGCTGATCTCGCTGACCTTGCCGAGCTTCCAGTCGGTAACCTGGCTGTTGATCCGGGTGATCGCGCGCGCCTTGCCGCCGGCGATCACCCAGACGTCGGCGGGACGGTCGGGGCTGGAGAGTGCCGCGACCATCTGCCGGCCGTCGCGGCTGACGTCGAAGTCGCTGGATTCGCCGTCGAGTGCCGCGAGCGGCGTCACCGTTCCGTTTTGCCGATCGATCCGCACGATGGCCGAGCGCGTCTTCTCGAACGATAGCGCCAGCACCGATCTGCCGTCGGCCGACCAGCGGATATTGGTGAACAGGCCGGGATGATCGTCGGCGAGCGGGCGGACCGCGCCCGTGTCGAGGTCGCAGATCCGCAAGCCCAGCCCAATAAAGCCCGGCAAGCGGATCACCTCGCTCAGGATCGACTTGCCGTCGGCCGACCAGAACGGCCCCTCGGCGGCGTTCTCCAACAGCGTTTTACCGATCGTGCCGCTCGCGGGGTCGAACAGGACCAGTCGCGAATGATAGAAATAATCGTTGATCCGGGTCGTGTCGGCGACGCGCAATGCCATTCGCTTGCCGTCGGGCGACCAGTCCATCGCGCTGACATTGACACCCTCGGGCGAGGCGCGGCGCGCGGCGTGGCTGGCGAGGTCGAGGACCCAGAGCCGGCTGAAATGGCGGTCGCGGTCGACCTCGGTCCAGTTGGCGCCACCGGCGATCGCCTGTTTCTCCTGAGGCGACTGCGGGTCGACGCTCAGGAGGGCGATCCGCTTGCCGTCGGGCGACCAGGCAATGTCGTTGACGTCGCCGGGCATCGCGGTCAGCGGGATCGCCTCGCCGCCGCTCACCGGCATCAGCCACAATTGGGTCGACGCAATTCCCGGCTCCGCCGCGCCCGCCGGCGGCGTGCCGGCGACCGGCGGATTGGGACCGGCGGCGGTCGTCGTCGAGAAGGCGAAACTGGTTCCCTTGTCCGTCGCGAGCGGGTTGGGACGGTTGGACAGGAACGCGATCCACTTGCCGTCGGGCGACCAATGCGGCGCGCTGTCGATGCCCGCGCTGACGATGAACGGTCGCGCCGCGGCACTGCCGTCGCTCGGTACCGCCCAGATCGTCTGGTGCGGCGAGGCGAAGGTCGACATTTGCGCCTGCACGGTGAACAGGACCGTGCGGCCGTCGGGCGACAATGCGACATCGCGCATGTCGCGCAGCTTCATGATGTCGTCGGGCGTGATCGGTCCGCCCGATGCCGCGGGGATCGGCACCGGATCGTTCGCCCCCTGTACCATCGGCACGGGGGACAGGGCGATCAGCAGGGCTGCGGTGAGACGGCGGATCATGATCCGCACCGTTACAGCTTCCAGTCGATACGGAGTCCATAGGTGCGCGGCCGCACGATCGAATAAGCCGGGGCGAATTGCGACGTGAATGGCGCGTTGAGGATGCCGTATTCGTTGAACAGATTGTTGACGAAGCCGGTCAGCCGGAAATGGCTCGCCAGAGTGAACGAGGCGCGCGCATCGAAGATGTTGAAATCGCCGCGCGTATTGGTCGATCCGAACGCGACCGGGGCCTTGGACAGGTAACGATGCGCGACCTCGAACGAGGGTTTGCCCGGCAAGTCGTCGCGATCATAGCTGATCGTGTTGGCGACCGACCATTTCGACGATCCCGGCAGCGTCGATCCCGAGACATAGCCACCGCCCACCGCGAACGTATCGGGCAGGAAGGTGGTGAGTTCGGCCTCCGAATAGGTGACGTTGGTGCTCAGCGTCAGCGCATGCGTCGCGCGGAACGATCCGGCAAACTCGACACCGACGATGTTGGCGCTGCCGGCATTGGTGACGTAGGAATAATATTGCGGCGCCGGACCGAACAGGCGCGCCTGGATGCCGTGCCAGTCGATATTGTAGATCGAGGCGTCGATCGTCAGCCGGTTCCACAAGGTGGTCTTGATGCCCGCTTCGTAATTGTCGACCTTGTCGCTGGCATAAGCGGTGGGAATGGTCGGCAGCAGGCCGGCATTGGGATTGATCCCGCCGACGCGATAGCCGCGGGAATAAGTCATGTACGCGAGGAAATGCGAATTGGGGCGGAACGCCAGCGACGCCTTGGGCGTGAAGCCATGGTCCTTCTGATCGGTGTGGCCCGACAGGTCGACCGGGCTACCGCTGACGAAGCCTGCCTTGTTGGTCACGTCACCCTCGGCGCGGGTGCTGTAATAGCGCCCGCCGACAGTGATCTCGAAGCCCTTGAGCGGCTTCCACGTCGCTTCACCGAACACGCCGAAATCGGTGTTCAGCGTGTCCGACAGATAGCCGTAGATGCGGTCGTTGGGCGCCAGCACCGAGGCCGGATAGGCGAAGCCGGCCGGATTGGCGGTGATGTACGCATTGGCGCCCGGCGCGAACATCTGGTCGTAGGAGAATTTGGTCGCGCGCATATAGCTGACGCCGATCAGCCAGTTGAGCGGGCCGCCATTGTCCTTGGACGCGACCCGTCCTTCGATCGTCTTGATGTTCGCGTTCGCGTCGGCATAGTCATAGGCCACGTTCGGGCCGGTGAAGGTGCCGGTGACATAGCCATAAGGATCGGTGAAGAGCGTGTAGTTCTTCTTCTCGTCGATCGCGCCGAGCACGGTCAGCGTCGCGACGTTGCCCAGATCCTGGTCTAGGCGCAGGCTGTTGAGCAGGAAGCTGGTCGTTTGCGGTTCGACCCGCCCGGTGCTGCGGCTGTAGCTGTTGGCGTAAGTGATATAGGTCTGATCGTCGAGCTTGGTGTCCTGATAGGCGCCGAGATACGTGATCTTGGTCCCCTCGAACGGCGTGAACACGATCGATCCGCGCAAGCCGCGCGTACGGAAATCGTTGCTGCCCTTCTTCTCAGGCGTCAGCCCGACATTATCGATGAAGCCGGCGTCGTAGCGTTGCAACGCCATCACGCGGACCGCCAGCTTGTCCTTGATGATAGGCAGGTTGAACATGATCTTGCCGGCATAATTGAGGTCGCCGCCGGAATGCGCGGTCGACCCGATCAGCCCTTCGGCCGCGGCGTCGAGCTTGGTCGGGTCGGCGGTCTTGACCACGTAATTGACCAGTCCGCCCAGGGTCGACGAGCCGAACAGCGTGCCCTGCGGTCCGCGCAACACCTCGACGCGGTCGAGGTCGAACGTGTCGACGTCGGGAATGCCGATCGGGAAGCCGGGTTCCACGACGTTGATTTCGTTGAGATAATAGCCGACGGTCGTCTGGCCCTGCTCGTGATAGGTAGTCGCCGCGATGCCGCGGATCACGACCTCGGAGACGCCCGGCTGATAATCGTTGAACACGACGCCGGGCAGCCGGTTGATATAGTCCGACAGGCTATTGGCGTTCATCTTGTTGAGCTGATCGCCGCTGATCGCGCTGATCGGCATGGCGATCTGGCTCTGGCTCTCCGCGCGCTTGGTCGCCGTGACGATGATGTCCTTATCGTTGTTGGCGTAGCTGTCGTCATTGGCATTGGCGGGCGCCGCGGCGGCCGATTGCGCGTGCGCCATGCCGGGCGCGGCGAGCGCGATAGCGAGCGCCAATGTAGCGACAGACGTGGTTCTGAGAGAGCGAGAAATGCGCACGTTGGACCCCTTTGTTCGAGCGCGGACAGGCCGCTATGTGTCTCCTGCTGCGCCTCGCTCGGACTGTCTGTCGCTCCGCCCGATGTCGCCGGCGCCCCTACACCGTCGCAGCTTGGTCCAAGTTGGTGAACCGGAAACATCCAAAATGCGGATATCGACGGGTCCAACGCTTGGACCCCTCGGCCTCGCGAGCTTGGATGTTTCGCCTGTGCGGCGGTAAGGAGCAGCATCGTCCGGTCGCGAACGACAGGGGAGCAAATGATGGATCGCCGCACTTTCCTGGGCGCAGCCGCCACCACCGCGCTGGCGTGGCGCGTCGGCGCGCTCGCTGCCGATCGCGGGCTCGACGTCGCGCTGGTCAACGGGGCGTTCTGGACCGGCATACCCGGACGGTCGCGCGTGGCCGCTTTGGGCATCGTCGGCGACCGCATCGCGGTGCTCGGTGCCGATGCCGTGAAGGCGCGGACGACGGTCCGGACGCGCGTGATCGACCTCGGCGGCGCGTTCGCCATGCCGGCCTTCACCGATGGTCATACCCATTTCCTGCACGGTTCGGTGACGTTGACCCAGCCCGACTTGCTGAGCGCGACCGACCGCGCCGATTTTGCCGCCAGGCTGGGCGCGGCAGCGCGCGCGCGACCAGGCAAATGGATCCTCGGTGGGACATGGGACGAGCAGAGACTGGGGCGCGCCTTACCGACGCACGAGTGGATCGACGCGGCCACGCCCGACACGCCGGTCTCATTGCCGCGCACCGATCTGCATTCCTATCTGCTCAACAGCGTCGCATTGAAACTCGCGGGTATCGACCGCAACACGCCTGACCCCGCCGGCGGCGTGATCGTCCGCGACGCGCAGGGTAATCCGACCGGCGTGCTGAAGGACAATGCGACCAAGTTGGTCGATCGCGTCATCCCCCCGCCGAGCGATACCGATGCCGATGACGCGGTGCTGCTCGGTATCCGGCACGGGCTGAGCAAGGGCGTCGCCCACATTCACAATCCCGAGATAGACTGGACCAGCTGGGGTCCTTTGCGCCGACTACATGCCCGCAAGGCGCTCGACATGCGGTTCTACGCCTTCGTGCCGCTGGTCGATTGGGAGAAAATGGCGAAGATCGTCGCGGAGGAAGGTCGCGGCGACGACTGGCTGCGCTGGGGCGGAGTCAAGGCGCTGACCGACGGGTCGCTCGGGTCGCGCACCGCGGTGTTCTACGACGATTATACCGACGCGCCTGGGCAGCGCGGCGTGCGCGTGACAAGCCTTGCGAACCTGCGCGAATGGATCGGCGCGGCCGACGCGCATGGGCTGCACGTCGCGGCGCATGCGATCGGCGACCGCGCCAATGACGACATGCTCGACATTTTCGCCGATGTCGCACGGACCAACGGGCCCAAGGACCGTCGCTTCCGCATCGAACATGCCCAGCATCTGGGCCCGTCGAGCATCGGGCGGTTCGCGAAACAGGGCGTGGTCGCTTCGGTCCAGCCGTTCCACGCGATCGACGATGGTCGCTGGGCAGTGAAGCGGATCGGCGAGAAAAGGCTGAACGGTACTTATGCCTTCCGCTCGCTGATCGACAGCGGCGCGCATGTCGCGTTCGGGTCGGACTGGCCGGTGGCGCCGCTCGATCCGCTGACCGGGCTCTACGCCGCGCTCACCCGGCGAACGATCGACGGCGCCAATCCCAATGGCTGGCTACCCGACCAGAAAGTGACCGCCGAACAGACGCTGGTCGCCTATACGCGCGGCAATGCCTGGTCGGGGTTCATGGAGGACCGCACCGGCCAGCTCGCGCCCGGCTTCTACGCCGACATCGCGGTGTTCGACCGCGACTTGCTGACGACCGACCCGCTCAAGGTTCAGGACGCCAAGGTGCTGCACACCTTTGTCGGTGGGAAGCAGCGTTACACCGCCGCCTGAGCAAGCAAAGCGATCGCGGCGCGCGCTTCGGCCTCGGTCGTACTGGCGAAGCCGAGCCGCAGCCCGCGCTCGGCGTCGGGGCTGGTCGCGAACGAGCGGGAGTCGGCGAAACGGAGACCCAAAGCGGGAGCCGCGCGTTCGATCCGGTCGAGCAAGGCGGTATCCGGAAAGCGCAGCCAGAAGGCCAGCCCGCCATCGGGCACGCGAATGTCGGCCTTGTTGCCCAATTGGCCCCGCAATGCCTCGGCAAAGGCAGTGCGACGGTCGGCATAGATTTGCGACGCCTTGCGCGCGTGGCGGCGGAGTTCGCCGCTTTCGATCAGCTCGGCGACGGCATCCTCGGTGAAGCTGTTGCCCATGCCGTCGATCGTCGAGACCTGATGCGCGATCGCGTCGATCAGCGGCGGCGGTGCCGCGATATAGCCGATGCGCAATGCCGGCAGCAGCAGCTTGGACAGCGATCCGACATAGATGACGCGCGCCGGGGCGTAGCTCGCCATCGGCAGCAGCGGCTGCGATTCGAAATGGAATTCGTGGTCGTAATCGTCCTCGATCAGCGCGAAATCGAATTGCCGAGCGAGCTCGAGCAAGCGCAGCCGTCGTTCGGGGCGCAGCGCGACAGTGGTCGGGAATTGGTGGTGCGGCGTCAGGAAGATCGCCCGCACATTGTGCTTGCGGCACGCTTTCTCGACATCCTCGACGTCGATCCCCTGATCGTCGAGCCCGACCGGCACGATCTGCGCACCTCGCGCCGCGAACGCGGTCACCGCCGGTTCGTAGGTCAGTTTCTCGACCAACACGGCGTCGCCGGGCGCGATCAGCAATTGGGTGGCAAGGAAGATGCCGTGCTGGCTGCCGCGCGTGATGCAGATGTGATCAGCGGTCACCGCCAGCCCGCGTTCGGCCTTGAGCATGTCGGCGATCGTCGCGCGCAACAGCGCCGTCCCGCGCGGGTCGCGATACGACATGCTGTCGGCACGCGCGCTGCGCTTGATCGCGGTGCGATAGGCGCGGCTCAATATGTCGACGGGAAACAGCCGGCCATCGGGCGACCCTTCGTCGAGCTTGATACCGCGATCCGCCGACCAGGCGAGCGCGCGTTCGGGCGGCGGCTCGAAGCGATAAGCGGGACGGTCTCGCTCCGCTTCCGCGTTGCGCCGGGCAGCTGCCGGCAGTGCCGGCTTGTCGTCGTCGTGGAGGCTCGAGACCATCGTCCCGCGCGTGCCGTGCGATGTCAGCCAGCCTTGCGCGATCAAATCCTCATAGGCGAGGACCACGGTCTTGCGATTGACCGACAAGAGCTGGGCGAGTTCGCGGCTACTGGGCAGGAAAGTGCCCGAGGGCAGGCGCCCGCGCTCGATCTCGTGGATGATCGCATGGACGATCTGGAGATAGATCGGCGTCGGCCGAGCGGGGTCGATCCGTTCGCCGAGAGTGATCTTCCAGGGGCGCAGCATTGGTCCCCGCTTCTCCCATTCAATCCAATATGGACGGGTCCAGCTTAGCCGAAGCCAAGCGCGGCACAAGGCGGCGGTTGGTCCCCGCAATTTGTCGGACTTGGCGCTTGTCGCATCGGCCAAAGGCGCGGAGCATGAGCGTCATCGATACCGGCTGCGCCGGGCAAAGGGGTTGAGATTTGACCGAACCGAGCGGATCCGATCCGGCGCAACCGGCCAGCGAAGCGGTTGGATTTACGCTGGTCGACTTCTCGATCTACGCGATCGAGAATGAAGTTATCGCGGCGCTGATCGCCGACTATCCGCTGGCCTGGGTGCTGCCGCGCTGCGCCGACGCCGGCCAGCCGCATCTGCTGCCCTTGCTCGCGCGGACCGATGCGGAGGGGCGGGTTGTCACGTTGATCGGTCATATGGGCCGCCGCAATCCGTTGGTCGCGGCGTTCGAGACATCGCCCGAGGCGCTGATCCTGTTCACCGGGCCGCAGGGTTATGTGTCCAACGCCCATGTCACCAACCCACGCTGGGCGCCGACCTGGAATTACGGGCAAGTGCGCGTCGAGGCCAGGATCACGCTCGAGCCGGCCGGCGGTGACGCCGCCTTGCTCGAACTGGTCGAGACAATGGATGCCGAGGAGAAGACCGGATGGCGTCCGGCGGACGCCGGCCCACGCTACCGCGCGATGGAGCAGGCGATCATCGCCTTTCGCGCCGACGTCACCCGGATCGAGCCGCGCTTCAAATTGGGGCAGGACGAGAATATTGGGACGTTGCGCGAAATACTCGACCGGCACCCCGACCCAACGCTGGTCCGCTGGATGCGGCGGATCAACCGCAAGCGGCTGGAAGCTTAACGGACTTTAGGCGCTAGTCTTGGCTGCTCGTGCCGCGGCGGCGCGTTTGCGTCGGGTCTTACGGGCGGAAACGCGCGGACGGCGGCGCTTGAGCCAGAGATAGACCCCGGTGACGCACATGCCGAGCGTGACGATACCGAGCACCAGGTCGAGCGCGACGCCGACCGTTCCGATCATCTCGCCAGTGTGAAGCGGATAGAGCGAGCGCATCAGCTTGAACCCGGCGCTGTCGCTGTACGGATTATCTTCATTCACCAAGCGGCCATCGCGCCCGTCGAACCAATAGGTCACCGGCCCGAGCGCGCGGTAATTCTCGATCCCACCCGGACTGAAGCGCAGCCCGACCAGCCCGCGATCGGGTTCGTATTGCAGCGTCGACGGTGCCCAGCTCAGATGGTTGCGTTGGGCAAGCGCGGCGCCTTGGGCCAGCACTTGGCGATAATCGATCGTGCGCGCGACGGGCGCCGCCAATGCAGGGCCGTCGAACGGCGAGGGCCGGGCCGGCGACAGAAGCTTCACAGCCGGGATCAACGCTTCCCCAAAGAAGTTCATCGCCACCGAGGTAAAGGCAAGCACCGCCAGCGGCAGCATCAGCCACAAGCCGCTCGACCGGTGAAGGTCGAGCAACAGACGCGGCAGCGGGCTCGACCATTTGAAGGTCCAGGTCCTCTTCCAGTTGCGCAGATACGGGCGCTTGAGCGGCCAGGTCAGATAGATGCCGACCAGATTACTGATCAGCCAGGTCAGCGCGATCAGGCCCATCAGCCAGCGGCCCCAGTCGCCTGCGAGCAGCGTGAAATGGAGCTGGTAGACGCCCTGCATCAGATGCGGGCGGTCCCATCCTGGGCCAGTCCTGCGCGTGCCAGCGACCGTTCCGGTCGCGCGATCAAGGAAGACCTGATCATAATCGAGCGCGGGCTTGCCGGGGGCTTGCTCGACCGCAACGATGAGGTTGCGGCCCGCCTTCGCATTGACCGGAAAATAGGTCGCGACGAGCTCTGGATGGTCGCGTTCGAGACGTTCGACCGCGGCGAGCGGTTGGATCAGCGCGGGGCTGCTCGGCGCGAACAATTCGGGGTTGAGCCACGCATCGAGCGGCTTTTCGAAGCAGAGCAGACAGCCGGTGGCGGCGGCGATGGCCAGGAAGGCAAGCATCGCCAACCCCGAATAGCGATGGATCGCCGTCCAGAATTGTCGCCGCTCGATCTGCGTCATCGCCTCAACCCCCAGCCAGCCACCGCAAGTGCCCTCTTGGCGCCCGTCGCGACACCTCCAATCCTAAGATCGGAATGGGTCCATTTGCGGATCGTGCGTCCGACTGGTCGCGAGAGTTGAGACCGAATCGCCACCCTCACACCAGGTTTGCCGAAATAGAATCATGGAGCCTCGGAAAACGCTTCAACGAGAAAATCTCTCATTTTCCCACAATATGGAACATGCACGCAATATTTGGTCTTTACAGCGCGACGTAATCTGTCGGACAATCGGTTTGCGCGTGATGGCGCATGGGAGGTGATGCGAGCCCTCGCAGTGTTTTCGCTCTGGAGGGGGCGGCTCAACTGTCGATGGCGCATCCGAAATGAAAAGAGAGGCGGCTCGCCGAAGCTGCCCTCATCGGGAGAGGGAAATGGGGATGATTTCGAAGAGCATTGGTCGCAGTCGGGCGCGGATTCTGCGGCCGTCGCTTCTGGCGCTGGCCACGGCGTCGGTGTCGATCGGTTTTTCCGGCGCTGCCTATGCGCAAGCGACGCCGCCGGCCGGTTCCGCCGCCGACAAGGGGCCTGAAAAGGCTGCGCCGAGCGACCAGGACACGAGCGCCCCCAACGATATCGTCGTGACCAGCTACCGCGCTTCGCTCGAAAGCGCGATCGACAGCAAGCGCAGCGCGGTCAATATCGTCGATGTCATCAAGGCCGACGACATGGCCAGCTTCCCCGACGCCAATCTGGCGGAGTCGATCCAGCGCATTCCGGGCGTTTCGATCACCAGAGACGGCGGTGAGGGACGGAACGTGACCGTTCGCGGGCTCGGCGGCGATTTCGTTCGCACCCTGCTCAACGGTATCGAGGCCTATTCCGCGACCACCGGATCCACCTTGGGCCAGGTCGCCGGCATCAACCGCACGCGCGGTTTCGATTTCTCCACTTTCGCGTCGGAATTGTTCAACAGCGTCACCGTCAGCAAGACGCAATCGGCGGAGATGGACGAAGGATCGCTGGCCGCGACGATCGATCTTCAAACCGCGCGTCCGTTCGACAAGAAGGGTTTCCGTTTCGCGGTGTCGGGGCAGGGTGCCTATTACGACAATAACAAGACCTTCGCTCCGCGCGTCGCTGGACTGATCAGCGATACGTTCGGCGATTTCGGCGCGCTGGTATCGGTCGCTTACAGTACGCGGAAGGCGCAGGAAGACGGCTATAGCGATACGTCGCAATCAGACTATTCGGACGCGCTCAACGGCTTTTGCGGACGCGCGACCGACGATCCCAACCAACCCGGTAGCCAGGTCGTGAATACGCCGATCCCTTACGTGAATCCGCTTTCCGGAACGGGCAATCGGCCGGCCAATCAGTGTTTCTCCGGCCTCCCGTCAAACGACGCCGCTTATTCGAAGGTCAACCAGCCGAACGTCTTCCTGCCGAGAAATCCCGGGCTGGGGCGGTTCACGCTCGACCAAAAGCGGCTCGGCATAACGGTCGCGCTGCAATACAAACCGTCCGAGAAAACGCAGATCACGCTGGACGGCGTCTATTCGCAATTCGACCAGAATCGCAAGGATTTCGCCCTGTCGCTGGCGTCCAATAACCGCAACGTCAACGGCGCGACCGCCGCATTTCCATTGTTCGCCGGACGCGTCGATACGCAGCTGATCGACGTCAATGTCGATCCGACCGGGCAGGTCGATTACATGAAGCTCAACAATGTCGACATCAAACAGATCCAGGAGGTCAGCAAGACTCGTACAAAGACTTACGAATTCGGCCTTACCCTGAAGGAGGATCTGTCCGACGATCTGACCTTCGATGCGAAAATCGGTGCGGCCGGGTCGGATTTCAATCAGCCTTATGACGTCTTCATTTCCTATGACGGCTTCAACAAGAACGGCTATATCTACGACGCGCGAAATGACAGCCGGCGCCCGCTGATCAACTATGGCTACGACGTCAACAACGCCGCGAACGTCACCTTCACCAACGCCGGAACTGGCCTGACGCCGGATATCCGGCTGGTGAATGCGCGCGTGAAGAACAATCTGTTCACCGCCGCCGCCAGCTTCACCTATCGCGCCAACAGCGCTTTGTCGTTCAAGGCCGGCGCCCAATATAAGAGATTCAATTTCAACGCGCGTCAGAATCAGCGTCCCGCGGCCAGCGGCAACAATACGCCCGATCTGACCAAGTTCGGCTTTGCCCAATTTGCCGCTGACTTCCCGAACCTCTCGGCGCTCAGCACCAGCGTGACCGGCTTTGGCCAGGGGCTGGGCCTCCCGACGGGTTCGGTCAGCAGTTGGGTGGTGCCCGACGTCAACGCCTTCATCAGCAAGCTCGATCTGTTGTGCAATTGCGTCAACAAATATGGCGATTTCACCGTCAACAGTTCCGCTGCGCTTGGTCAGAACAGGGACGTGCGCGAGGAAGACAAAGCGCTTTACGGCCAGGTCAATTTCAACTTCGACGTACTGGACGGTCGCTCGCTGCGGGGCAATTTGGGCCTGCGTTATGTTCGCACCGATGTCGTGTCGGCCGGCTTTACCGGCAGTACGCGCGTCAGCGTGCCCAACGGATATGACGACTTCCTGCCCTCGGCCAACGTGTCGCTGGACGTCACCGACCGTCTGATCTTACGCGCCGCGGCGGCCAAGGTCATGGCGCGTCCTGGCCTGGGCAATCTCAATCCCGGCGGATCGATCAATACGAATTTCGGTGCGCAAAGCGCGTCGATCGGCAACCCCTTGCTCAAACCGTATCGGGCGAAGAATTACGATTTGAGCCTGGAATATTACCCGCAAAAGGGCGCGTTTTACGGCATCGCCTTGTTCTACAAGGATGTCGGCAGCACGATCCAGACAACGGCTTCGCTCGAGCCGTACGGGAACACCGGGCTACCGCTCAACCTCCTGCCTGTGGGACAAGACGCGACGACGATCTATACCGTCACGCGGTCACGCAATACGCCGGGCGGCTATATCGAGGGTGTCGAGGTCAATCTCCAGCAGCCCTTTACCTTCCTGCCCGGCTTCCTCGGGCATTTCGGGGCAGCGGTGAACTACACCTATGTGAAGTCGTCCGTGCTCTACTACCTGTCCACAGCGCCCAACGCGCCGGCAACGCACGATCAGTTCGTCAACGTTTCGCCGCACGCCGTCAACGCGACGCTGTTTTATGATGACGGACGGTTCTCTGCCCATGTCTCGGCGGCGTACCGGAGCGCCTATCTAATCGGCATGCCGTTCAAGCCCGGCGTAGAAGATGGCTATTACAGCTACGGCACCACCAACATCGACGCCTCGATGTCGCTCGCGATCACCAAGCGGTTCAAGATCACCGGCGATTTCCTGAATCTCACCGATCAGAAAGGCGATCAATATAGCGGCAAGGACCGCAAGGCGCAGCGCGTCTTCAGCACGACCGGGCGCTCCGTGTTTTTTGGGGCGGCCTATAGTTTCTGATCGAGCCGGACGGTTATTCTGCCACTGTCGGGGACAATTTGAGAACGAGACCAAAAGGTAAAAGTGAGTAATCGGCCGCGCGGCAGAACGCGGCCCGTTTTGGAGAGATGGAAGACATGAAGCTGATGGCTGCCGCGCTGCTCGCTTTGACCGCCATCGCGGGGTCGACCGCGGTGCCCGCTGCGGATACGCCGCGCGAATGGATCGACGCAAAGACCGGTCATCGTGTCGTTCGGATATCGACCGGCCCCGGCATGTCGAGCCTCTATTTCCACCAGCAGAGCTTCACCCCGCAAGGGGACAAGATGGTCATCTCGACGGCGGAGGGAATCGCTGCCGTCGAGATGAAGACGTGGAAAATTACTCGCGTCGTGACCGGCAAGGGACTGCAATTGCTCTTCACTGGCCGCAAGACGCGCACAGTCTATTACTCGACGCGGGCCCGCTCGGCCGACGGCACGGGTGCGGCGGACCGCGATGGCCAGACCGGCGCGATCGAGGTGTGGGCAGCGGACATCGACAGCGGAAGACCGCGGAAGATCGCCGATGTGCCGGCTGGCGGCATCGCGACGATCAACGCCGACGAAACCTTGCTGGCCGGGGCTGTGACCCAACGCGCGATGCCGCTTCAGCCGGGCACGGCGGGTCGCGATGCCCGGTTCGATCAAGCTCCTTATGCCGCCAACGGCCCCGACGGTAAGCCGCTGACCTTCGCCGAGGCCAAGGAAGTGCGGCTCAACGAACGGCTCGAAGCCAAGATTCCGATGGAGATATTCACCATCGATATCCGCACCGGCCAGCGCAAGACCGTGATCGCGTCGACCGACTGGCTCAACCACCTTCAATTCTCGCCCACCGATCCGGGCCTGCTGATGTTTTGCCACGAGGGGCCCTGGCACAAGGTCGATCGGATCTGGACGATCAGGACCGACGGTAGCGGCCTGACCAAGATCCATGTTCGCACGATGAATATGGAGATCGCCGGACACGAATTCTGGTCGCCCGACGGCAAGACCATCTGGTACGATCTGCAAACGCCGCGCGGCGAGGTCTTCTGGCTCGCTGGATACGACCTCGCGACCGCCAAGCGGCGCTGGTACAAGGTCGACCGCAACCAATGGTCGGTCCATTACAATATCTCGCCCGACCAGAATGTGTTCTCCGGCGACGGCGGCGATAGCGAAATGGTCGCGCACGCGCCGGACGGCAAATGGCTGTACCTGTTCCGTCCCAAAGCGATTCCCGATGTCGCGGGCATCCATGCGCCGGGGTCGGAGGCATTGATCGCACCCGGCACGCTGGACGGCGAAAAGTTGGTCGACATGTCCAAACAGGATTATCGCCTCGAACCCAACGCCCGTTTTTCGCCCGACGGTAAATGGCTCATCTTCCGGTCGAACATGGAAGGCGAGCCGGGCATCTACGCGGTCGAGATCGCGCGCCAGGGCGCCGTGAAGCGACACTCATGACTCTCCGCGGTGCCGGCGACGCGCCGCGAGGCGGCGCCTGCTGCACTTGGCCGACGTCAGCGCTTCGATCGGACGCTTTCGTCGATCGTCACCAGCAAGCCGGCGATGGTATCGCTGACCGGGGTTGCGATGCCGTGCGCTTTGCCCAGCCGACCGACCACGCCGTTGCGGGCATCCCATTCCATCGGACGAGACGCGCGCCGGTCCGCGAGCATCGAATTGACCGAATCCGCCGGCGCATCGCGATAGCCTTGGACGATCGAATCCATCAGCGAGTCGTCGAGATCGGCGCCCTCCGCTCGGCCGACCGAGATACACTCGCGTATCAATGCGCGCATGATTTCGGCCGCGGGCTCGCGCCGCGCGACGCCGCCCGGTTCGTTGCTCAGGACCGATACGGCACCCGCGCTGTTGACGCACAGTTTTCGCCAAATCGCCGTGACAAAGTCCGGGCTCTCGGAGACATCAATCTCGGCCCGGTCGAACAATGCCGCAAAGGCACGCCCGGCTGGGCCCTTGGGTACTTCCATCGTGCCGCGCCGCCGTTGCCGGATGCGACCCGGCGCATCGCGCTCGGCCAGAATATCGACCATCACCGGCAGAAGCCGATCGGTTGGCACATAGTCGGCAAAACGACGCACATGCTCGACCCCATTTTGCAGAACGGCGACGCGCGTTTCCGGGTCGACGAGCTTCGCGAGCCACGCGACGGTGCCGGCGACGTCATAGGTCTTTGTCGCGATGAGAACCCAGTCGACCGGTTGCGCGGCATCGGGCCGCGAAATCTGACGTGGCGCGATGTCGAGACGCGTTGTCGGCGTCTCGACGATCAGGCGATCGAACGGCGTGCGAACGCACAAGGTTACGGAGATCGCATCGGATGACGCCAACCAAGCAGCGACGGTGCCGCCAATCGAACCGGGCCCGACAACAGCGGCGGTCGGTCGCGATCGATGGTCGGTTGGCAAGGCGTCGTCATCCTTCCTATCGTCAGTCACGCCGACCCCTTTCTCTTCCGTTTCCTCCCTCGGACCGCTAGTGAAAGGGCGGGGAGGAAACTATCTCGTCTCGCGACCCTCACGGAAACCAAACGATATTCACCAGTGCGCTGGCGCTAGCGCGGAGATAGAATTCGATGCCGAAAGATACCGACGTCAAGGATCCATACGCTTCGTTGAAGGGCGCGCAATCGCTGATGCGCGCGTTGGACATTCTCGATCAAGTAATCAACGGCCCGGTGAAATCGGCTGACTTGGCGCGCAATCTCGATCTTACGCGATCGACCACCCATCGACTTGCCCAGGCCCTGAGGGCACGCGATTACCTTGCGATCACGCCGGACGGCTATTCGCTCGGTCCGAAGCTTCTCCAGCTCGGATCGATGGCGCAGGAGCAGACCGATTATGTGCGGCTCGCCAGGCCGCATCTCGAGGCGCTGTCGGCCGAAACCGGCTATTGCGTCTTCCTCGGCAAGCGCGAGGGCGACTGGTCTCGCCATCTCGACCGCGTGACCGGGCGGCAGCGCCTGCGGGTGGCGACGGCGCCCGGCGATCGGCGATTGATCGTGGAGACCGGCATCGGAAAAGCGCTGCTGCTCGACCAATCGGAAGATGCGCTGACCAAATTGTTCCAGGCCGAAAAACCCCAGGCCAGCGCGAAGAAGCTGAAAGAGTGGCTCGACGCCATGCGCGAGAACAGGGCGCGAGGCGTGGTGCTTCACGAGAGCGACGCCGGCGACTTCGTGCGATCCGTCGCGGCGCCGGTGAGGAACGACAAAGGCCAGATCGTGGTTGCCATCAGCATCGCTGGAGCGTCCGCCTATCTGACCGACAAGGTTCTCGACGAACTCGCCAATCCTGTGAAGGCGGCAGCGGCCAGCATCGGTGCGACGCTCGGATATCGGGCATCCACTTCCGACTAAACCGATCGCTGTCGCCGCGTGCCGGCAGCGATCGGCGATCCTGAAGAATCGTCGCCCAACTAGGGGTTCGGCATCGTGAACAGCCGGTCATAGTCGCGCCAATGGGCGTTCATGGTGCGGACCTTTTGCCGCAGCACGGACTGGAAATTGGGGCCAAGCTTCATGATCGTCTCCTCGTCTTCGCTGGCTGCAAGATCGAGCAGGGGACGGCTGCTGCCCGACATCAGAGTGTCGAGCGCCACCGCCGTATCGATCTCGCGTCGGGCGGTGTTGATCATGTCGGCGCGCGCCCAATCGTTCTGCACGCCCAGCACCGGATGGGCTTCCGGTTTCACGCCCAGCGCGGTGATGCGGTCGAGCTGCGCCTGGTAACCGACCATGTTGTCGGCCGACTGCAACAAATAGCCCAGCGCCTGAACGCGCTTGCTCGTTAGCCGCCAATAGTCCGCCGCATCGGGCGTGCTCGCCGAGGCCGCGAGGGCATCGAAATCCTTCTGCGCGCGCCGGACGCGCGGTAGGGATATTTCGATGGCGCGTTGGAATAGCAGGTGCGCGCCCCATCCTTCGTACATCCGCATTGCCTGGATGTCGGCCAGATTGGATGCCGATTCTTCGGTCCCGGCCTGAAAGAGGAAGCGGCGATAGCCGACCTTTTCGGCATCGCTCAGCTCGGCCGGAATCGGCACCATCGGCCGTTCGATCCAGCGATTGAGCACATGACCCATGCGCAGCATTGGACCGAAGTCGAGCACGTCGAGATACTTCCGCACATCGTTGAGCGCGCTCCAGGCGTCGATCAATGTGTCGGCCTGGCTGTCACCCACTTCCGCTACGGCGAACCGCCGCAGCGCGGCGAGCCGATCGACCGCCGTCGTCATCGGCTGATCCCGCGTCGACCTGAGCAGCCGGAACGTGAAATCCTCACTTTCGCGATCGCCGAGCAGATAGGCCTTATGAGCACCGCTCGATCTGGTGACGGGATCGAAACTCGGCACGACGAGGCCGACTATCGGCGAGAAGGCGCCGTCATCGATGCGGGTGACGCCGGTCTCGAACGGGCGTCCGTCGGGACCTTCCTTGCCGTTGACGGCGAGATCGGCGGGAAGTTTGCGCTGGATGTTTTCGAGCACGTCCGGGCCGAAGGTCGCGATCATCCACGGCCTTGGCGGTATTTGATTGATGTTGATGCGGACCCGATGACCCGACGCGGCGGCCGCTTGCTGGATGTTGGTCATGAAGCCGACGACCCTGTCGGCGAGCGGCACGTCGCGGTTTTCCGATGCGCCATTCGCGCCGGGATACAGCCCTGGCGCCCAATCGAAGCCCGACCCGGCATCGGTCGTGACCCATAGAAACGTTTCGACCTGCGGGCATGCCGACAGCAGCGCATTGGTCGCCTCGCGATACATGGCCAGGACATCGGGATTCGCCACGTTCGGCGCGAAATAGACCTTCTTCGATCGCGTGACTTGATCGATGCGAGGGCCGCGATATTCGGGATGGGCGGCGAAGAATGCCTCGGGCAGGACGCCGGGCTCGTTCGCGCTCCAGATCGCCTTCAGGTCATATTTGCCCAGAATCCGGCAGCGCTGCGTGACGATGCGCTGGACCCGCGCCGCATAGGCCGCATCCATGAACGGACGGACCGCCGTGGGCGGGAACATCTTGAACAGGGTAGCATGGTGCGCGAACCATGCCGGATAGGGATCGTCGGCGTCCAACTCCCAATAGGCGATCGGAAGCCCTTCGGTGACGACCACCTCCGTCGCCCCCAGTTCGTGCGCCATCCTGGCCCGGCGGTCGAAATCGGCGAGATCGTCGGCATCCCGGCTGGCCATCGAGGCAGCGGCCGACTTATCGCTGGAGGCGACGATCTTGCCGGCGGCAATGGCGGGCGGGGCGACCATCGTCGGCGCGAGCACCGCAAGAAGGGGCATCGTTACGGCGCGCCACATCGACAGACGTCTCATATACTTACTCCGATCGTGCGGCGGCGACCTAGTCACGGCCGGAATCGCCCAGTCGTTTGCGCCCGGGAGCGTCGGGCGCGACGATCGGCACCTGGTCGAGCGCTTCGGGTATCAAGGCCAGGCACTGGATCGCCGCCAGCCCCCATTGCGCCGAGGCGTTGGTCGATACGCCCGGCCATTCGAGCACGTTATCGACCATGTGCCGCGGGTCGCGCGGCCAGGTCCCGAGCCCGGCATCGCCCGACAGGAACTCGCCGGCCGCGCGCGTCGCCAGCGCTGCATCCTTCTCCTGGAACGCGGCATAGGCGGTGAGCCGCGAATGCCCCTCGCGCAGGTTACGCGGTCCGAACGGAGGCCCGAACTTGGCCAGATAATCCGCCTGCGGCGCGTTGTACCAACGGCAATATTCCAGCCATGCGGCTCGATAGGACGGAACATCGAGCAGGCGCAGCAGCTCCGAACTGACTTCGACCGCGCCGAACACGGCATTGAGATGGGACAGCCCGATGCCGCGTTTCTGGTCGATGAAGCGGCCGGTCGCCAGTTCGAACGGCGCGCTCCCGGTCATCCAGCCATGCGGCAGGCGGCCGATCGTCTCCAGCCCGGCGACGATCCGATCGCGCCACTTGGTGTTGCCGGTCCGCTCCCACTCGGTCAGCCAGGCGGCGGCAAGCGGGCACCAGGTGGTGCCAAACGTCATCTCGATCGTGCCGGGGGGCAATTGCGGTTTCTTCGCCCCGGGGACCTTCCGTCCGATCTCGACGCCGGTCAACGCATGGTCGGACGTGATCAGCGCGCGCATCAAATCGCCGACCCGCTCATCGGCGGTCAGGTAATAATAGATCCGGCGGTAGGTGGCGTTGCTGACGCGCGGTTGTTTCGAGCTGTCGCCCCAATGTTGCACGCCATGGCGCGTGCCGAGACCGGCGAAACGCCCGGTGTGATAGACGTCGACTTCGCTGGTGTGGCGCGTCATCGCTTCGGCCAGGCGCCAGGTTTGCGCGTCGCCGGTGCGGAGTGCCTGATACCATAGCCACAAGTCGGTCGAGAGCTCGCTATTGTCCCAGGCGAAACCGCCAATGTCGTAGCGCCAGCGATGGCGGTCGGCGTCATAGGTGTGCATCACATCGCCATGGTTCCAGAAACCGTACCAGGAGCGGCGATCGACCTCACCGGCATAGAAATCGACCAGATTGGACAGCTGGTTTTCGATCGCGGTGCGGTTGGGAGTCGAGCGGTCGGGAAGACCGTAATCGGCGAATATCCCGGCGGCATGGAGGTGCGCGGGGGCGGCCATCAATTGCGGCGGTTGCGCCTGAGCGGTGGCCATCGCCGCCAACCTGTCGTGATCGGGCGTGGCGGGCAGCGCCCATAGCATCAATTCGCTGGTGCGTGCGATGCCCGAGGCGTCGTCCCAGCCGGGTTCGTAATCCTCATAAGTGACCGACAGCCCCTCATTCTGCGCGTCATAGCCTTCCATGCCCATCGTCCCGTGATAGGGGCGCAGGTCCATGGCGGGCGCCTCGGGCGACCACAGCCAGGCGGTCAGCTTTGCGGTGTCGCCGGTGGCGCCGTCGATGTGCAGCGCGGTCGGGTGGCGTTGCCAGAAATAGCGGACGCCGATCGCGGTCCCTCCGTCCGGTCCCCCGACATAAGCGAGGCCAGGGGCGCGCCGCCCTTCCGCGGCGTCGACCCATCCCTGGTCCGCACCAGTGCGCTTGGCCAGCGCCCAACCGTTGGCGGTCGGCTGCTCAAGGCGAAAGTCGCCCCAGGCGGGAATGCGGTTCAGCGTCGCGCGGACCGCATTTGCCATCTGGTCGAGCGGGGGTGTTGCGCGGCCGGCAATCTGTGCGTCGCGAAACGCCTTGCCGGGGTCGCGACGCAGCCCGGTCAGCGGGCGGACTCCTTCGGCGAACATCTGGCCGCCTGTGGCAATGCGGACGTGACGATCATGAAGCTCGCCGCGCATCGGCACCGCCGCGCTGATGCCGAGCGAGGAAAGGAAATCGCGGCTCGCGCTGCCATCGAACACCACCGAGTGCACGATACGCAGACCGGGCGATCCGGCATAGGCGTAGAGGCGGACAGTGAACGGCATCCAGGCGCGCTCGCCCGACATATGGTGACCGTCGATCCGCACCACCGCACGGACCTGCCCGCGCTGCTCGATCGTCGCCGTATCGATCCGGCCGGTGAACGGCGTGTCGGCGCCATGGATCGGTTCGGTACGCGACGACCCGACCAGCGAGACGGGACCGAGCACCGGCCTGCCGCCCTGCGTCGCAGACCGGATCAGGGCGTCGCCGCTCTTCGCGATTTCCCAAGCGAGGTCGCCGATGCGGATCGTGATCGCGGCGGCGTTTTCCGCGACCGCGACCGGCTGGGTTGGCGCCAAAGGTCGGCCGCGCGTGACGGTCAGCGCGTCCGGCGACAGGTCGGCGGGAATCGCGTGCGCGGTCCATTTGACCGACCCGTCGGGCCAGGTCGCGGTGGTCCAGCCTTGCGACGGCACCGGCTTTCCTGCGCCATCGAGAACGGTCAGCGGCGTGTCGCGCTTGATGGTGCCGCGTGGCCAGGCGACGCCAAAGGTCTGGCCGCCATGCAGGGCGGGCGCCTGGCCGTCGATCCAGTGCACGGGTGCGGGGACGAAGCTGACCATCGCGGCTTCCAGCCTGATCGGAAGCATGGTTGTCACGCCCGCCAACAGGCCGGCCTTCAGCGCGTCGCGACGGCTCAGGTGCATCTCTATCTCCATCAACGGCAGGGGCCGGCAGACCGGCGGACAGGCAACGGGTTCCGAGCGATCCGTACCTCGGATCGGACGTCCGCATGTTGGCTAGTGTCGGTGGCGGTCGCGGGGTGCATGCCGAAAGGCATGCCAGCCAGCCGGATTATGCCCATTGCCTCGTCACCCCTTTTTCCTATCCCGCGCTGTTGCCGCGCGTTTGTCCTATCGGATCAGGATTACTCGCCTAGCATGTCCCGAAATATAGAAGCAATGTCTACATGTTGGGAAAATTGTAGCAAATTATCTCAGCTGGTTGCGGCTGGTAGGACGTGATTGCATAATGCGGAACAAGATGACGAAGGAGAGAAGGATGCGGGTGCCCAGCGTGCTGATCGGGGCTTTGGCCATGTTCGTGACGGCAAGCGTGCAGGCATCGTCGCCGGCGCCAATGCGCATCTTCATCGCCAGCGATTCGACCGCACAGGATTACAAACCCGACAAATATCCGCAGTCGGGATGGGGCACCATGCTGCGGTGCGCCGTGGGTCCGGAAGTGACGATCGAGAATCGCGCGATCGGTGGGCGCAGCACCAACAGCTTCATCCGCGAAGGCCGGCTCGACAAGATCGCCGCCGATCTGAGGAAGGGCGACACCCTGCTGATCCAGTTCGGCCATAACGACGCGAGCATCGACAAGCCCGAACGGTACACGACGATCGAGCAATATATCGCCAACCTCCACCGCTTTCTCGACGTGGCGAAGAAGGCAGGGGCGAGGGCGGTCATCCTCACCCCGGTCGCGCGTCGCGATTTCAAGGACGGGGTCGAGCAGCCGAGCTTCCCCGCTTATGCCGATGCCGCGCGCCGTGTGGCCAAGGAAACGCACACGCCGTTGATCGACCTGGGCAAGAGCTCGCAGGCGATGGTCCAGGCGCTGGGCCCGGATGCCGCCAAACCCTATTATCTGCATTATGACGGGGCGGCAGGGGCGCCGGGTTATCCCAACGGCGTCGCCGACGACACGCATTTCAGCGAGATTGGCGCGCGCCATATCGCGGACCTGGTGGCGATGGGCCTCAAGGCATTGCGCCTGCCGATTTCGAAACGGGTGACGCCGCACGTTCCCGCGCTGACCCGCACCGGTCCGCTGGGCGGGCCGTCATGCGCCTGATCCCGATCGTCGCGATGATCGCCGCCGCGACGATCCAGCCCGCTTCCGCTCAGGTCCGCCGCTTTGCGCTGGGCGCTACGTCAACGTCCGCCGATAGCGTCGCGGTCGCACCAGGCCGCGCCTATGCGGACGGATATGGCTATGAAGCAGGCAGCGACCGGCTGTTCTCGGTCGCGGCGGCACCAGGCAATTACCGCGTGACGGTGACGATCGGCCTGCCGAACCTGGCGACCGAGACAACGATCAAGGCGGAGTCGCGCCGCCTGATGGTCGACGCCTTGAAGGTTGCGGCCGGACGGCACGCGACCATCAGCTTCATCGTCAACGTGCGCGATGCCAAATTGGTGCCGCCGCCGGCCAATGCACCCGGCGGATCGCAAGTGCTGCTGAAGTCGCGTGAGCAGGGCTCGTTCAGCTGGGACGACAGGTTGACGCTGGAGATTCTCGGCGAGCATCCTGGTGTGACCGCGATCGCGATCGAACCGGTGACATTGCCCACCGTGTTCCTGCTCGGCGATTCGACCGTCACCGACCAGCCGGCCGAGCCGGCGGCGAGCTGGGGACAGATGCTTCCCACCTTCTTCGCCCCCGACATCGCCATCGCCAATCATGCCGAGAGCGGCGAAACGATGAAGTCGTTCATGACCGAATTGCGCCTCGCCAAGGTGCTCGAACTGGCCAAGCCCGGCGACTGGGCGTTGATCCAGTTCGGCCATAACGACCAGAAGGCGAATTGGCCGCAGACCTATGCCGCGGCCGAGACGACCTATCGCGATTACCTGCGCACCTGGATCGCCGAGTTCCGCCGGCGCGGGGTCACGCCGATGCTGGTCAGCTCTCCCGAGCGGCGTTTCTGGACGGGCACGAGAATCCGCCCGACCCTGAGCGACTATGCCGCGGCGGTGAAGGCGATCGGCGCCGAGCTCGGCGTGCCGGTGATCGACCTCAATGCCATGAGCATGGCCTTTTATGAGGCGCTGGGCCCGGATCGGGCGCCCATTGCCTTCAACGACAACGGCAAGGACGCGACGCATCATGACAATTACGGCGCCTGGGTGCTGGCGAGGTGCGTGGCGAAGGGGCTGGCGGATGCGAAGCTACCGCTGGCGCTGCATTTGAAAACCGACCTGCCGCCGTTCGATCCGGCTCGTCCGCCAGATCCGGCGGGCTTTCGGCTGGCGTCCAGCGTCGCGCATGACGCGCGCCGTCCGGAGGGCAATTGATGCCGACGCGTCGCTCGCTGATCGCCGGCTCCATCGCCGCATCGTTTGCTCTTCCCGCGACCCTGAGCGCGGCGCCGGGCGCGCCCGACACGGCGGGTGAAGGCGTCACGGTCGATCGCTTCCCGATCTGGTCGAAGATGCCGCCGGGCGCACCGACGCCGGCGGTGGTCGAGCAATGGGTCAAGAGATCGCCCAATGGTGGCGCCGACGACATTGCATGGCCGCATGTCGCCTCACCGATGCTGACTGTGGTCAAGCCGGCCAAACCGAGCGGCGCGGCGGTGCTGATCTGTCCGGGTGGCGGCTATGCCCGGGTTGCGGTGGGTCGTACGGGCGGCGCGATCGCGCGCGACTTCGCCGCGCGCGGGATCACCGCGTTCGAACTGTTATATCGGCTGCCGCACGACAATTGGGCGGCCGGGCCGGACACACCGCTTCAGGATGCGCAGCGCGCTATGCGGGTGATCCGCGCCGGCGCGGGTACGCGCTGGACGGTCGATCCGGCGCGCGTCGCGGTCACCGGCTTCTCAGCCGGCGGGCATCTCGCGGCACGGCTGGCGAGCCGGTCCGAGCTTGTGACCTATCAGCCGCAGGACTCCGCCGATCGCCTGTCCGCGGCGCCGGCTGTGGCGGGGCTGTTCTTCCCGGTCATCACGATGCTCGACGACAGCGTCCATGCCCAGTCGCGCCGCGAATTACTCGGCGTGCACGCTGCGGATCCGCAATGGCAGCAGCGTCTTTCGGCGCAACGCGATTTGCCGGCGTCGATGCCGCCCAGCTTCGTCGCCTGCAACGGCGATGACCCGGTGGTGCCGTTCCGCAATGCGATGCTGATGTTCGAAGCGTTGAAGGCGGCGAAGGTCCCGGCCGAATTGATGGTGTTCGAAAAGGGCGGTCACGGCCCGCCGGCCAACCACAAGGACGGCACGTCGGTGCCGTGGCTGGACCTGTTCCTGGCGTGGAGCCGCGATCACGGCTGGCCCGGCTGACGCCCCCCGAGCGGAAGACTCCATGAAGCGGGAAGGGCGGCGCAACCGTTATTGCGCCGCCGTCTCGCTCGGTTTCAACGCGCCGGGAAAATAGCTGAGATGCGGAGGCTGGTTATAGGCAGTGTTCTGCCAAGCCACGCCGGCGCGGTAGACCGGATCCTGCATCAGCGTGACCAATCGATGCGTCGTCGGATAGGGCGTGGTGTAGATGCGGAGCTCGCGATTGTCGGCCGAGCGCCACACCACTTCCTCGCGCCAATCGCCCAGGATGTCGGCCTGAAGGGCTGGGGTCGCCTTGGTGCCGTTATTCGACGCGACGTCGTCGGGATGCAGCAGGGTGATAGCGGTGCCGGTATTCCAGTCCCATTTGCTGATCGTCGTGCCGTCGAGCAATTCCTGCAGCAAATCGCCGTCCCAATAGATCGCGAAATTGGTCTGCCGCGGCGCCGGGCCGATCGCCTTGCCATGGACGTCGAACAGGTCGCGGCTGTTCGACCCCCAGAGTTCGTCGCCGACATAGCGCGGGTCGATATCCGCGGCGACGCCGCGCCCGGTGTCGGTCTCGGCCGGCTTGGTCCACAGGACTTCGCCCGTGCGCGCGTCGAGCAGGCCCGAACCGAGCCCGCCATTCGCCTTCACTTCCTCGAACACGCCCCATTTCTCGAGCCCCGGACGCAGGGGGTCAAGGTCGCCGACATGCATCGTGTCGCCGTGATAGAGCGGGTCGGTCCATAGCCCTTTGCCATTGTCGTCGACCGCCATCGATCCGTAGATCACCTCGTCTCGGCCGTCGCCGTCGACATCCGCAATGCTGAGCTGGTGATTGCCGCGATTGCCATAGTCGCCATTGCCGGGCGCCGCCGAATCGAACAACCAGCGCCTGGTCAGCTTGCCGTTGCGGAAATCCCAAGCGGCGATCGCCGTGCGGGCGTAATAGCCGCGGCCGAAAATCATGCTGGGATGCCGCCCGTCGAGATAGGCGGTGCCGGCCAGGAAGCGGTCCACGCGATTGGCATAGCCGTCGCCCCAGGTGTCGCGCAGTTGCTCGAAGGTCGGATTGCCGCCGGGATAGCGGGGCGGGTCGTACGGCGTGGTGGCCAGCGCCCGGCCGGTGCGGCCGTCGAACACGGTGAGATATTCGGGGCCCTTCAGGATGCGGCCCTTGAGCGGCGCCACTTTGGTCCCATCGGCGAGCAGCTTGGCACCGGTACGATCGGGCTGCGGCACTTCGCCGTCATGACTGCGCCAATCGGCCTTGGCATCGCCGATGACCTTACCGGTGCCGTCGACGGTTCCGTCGGCTGTCTTCATCGCCACTTCGGCGCGGCCATCGCCGTCGAAATCGAATACCTGGAACTGCGTGTAATGCGCGCCTGCGCGAATGTTCCTGCCCAGATCGATCCGCCACAGCCGCTTGCCGTCCAGCGTATAGGCGTCGACGAAAACGTCGCCGGTATAACCCGCCTGGCTATTGTCGTGGCTGTTGCTGGGATCCCATTTCAGGATCAGCTCGTAGCGGCCGTCGCCGTCGAGATCGCCCGCCGACACGTCGTTGGCCGTGTAGGTATAAGTTTCTCCATCGGGCTCCGTTCCGCCCGGTGGCGGGGTCAGCGGGATCGACAAATACCCTTTGGGCATCATGATCGCCGGGACGCTCGCCTTCCTTGTCACGGGAGCGCCGGCGACGCGCACCGTATAATGCGCGGCGGCCGACCCGCTGGGATCGACGAACGAACTGGTCTCGGAGATCGGTTTGGCGTTGATGCGGCGCCCGTCGCGATAGACGTCGAACCCGACATTGCGTGCGTCGCTGTCCAGCAGGCGCCAGCCGACCAGCCAGCCGCCACCCTTGGCCGGCGAGGCGATCAGCCCGCGATCGAGTCGCTCGGCCTCTCGCGGCGGCGCCGCGCCGACGGCGTTCGCCATCGCCAACAGGGTGCCGATCGCGGATGTCGCGACCAATATTCTCCCGAAGCCCCGCATCATCTCTCTCCCGCTGGATCAGCATCCAATTATCCTACTTAATAGGATTGCATTCCACGTTTTGGCAACATAGAGTGAAACGAGTGCTCACAATGTGGGCATCGAAAGCGAAAGCTGCTGGACGACGGTAAAGGCCGCGTCACGAGAGGGGATGACGATGAACGTGCGATTTTTTCCCGCAGGAATCACCGTGGCGCACGGCCGTCCAGCCTCTGCCGCCCGCATCGCTTTCGCCGCCAGATAATCAGAAGCGCGTAATTCGCGCCGGCCGGGAAGGGTGCCGGGGCAATGCGAAGGCGCGAGTACAGGAGAGAGATCGATGACTGCAGATCGCTGGCGGAAAGGGCGCCGCCTAACCACTACTTCCGTTCTCGCCTTGACGCTGGGTTGCGCCACCGCCGCGCCAGCGTTGGCCCAGACCGCGCCTGCCACGCCGCCGCAATCGGATCCTGCGTCCACGCCTTCGCCCGCGCCGGGAACAGCGAGCCAGCCGCAGACGGCCAAGGCGCCGCAGGCCGAAGATCAGGCCGGCACGTCGTCCGAAGGCACCAAGGGCGAGATCCTGATCGTCGGCACGCGCGCGTCGCTGCGCTCGGCGATCGCGCGCAAGCGCAATGCGGGAACGGTGGTCGATTCGATCGTCGCCGACGACATTGCCAGCTTCCCCGACAAAAATGTCGGCGACTCCCTCGCGCGCGTGACCGGTGTGCAGCTCAGCCGCGATTTCGGAGAGGGGGTGCAGGTGTCGATCCGCGGCGTCGAGCCGGATCTCAACCGCGTCGAAGTCAACGGGGTGACCCAGATGTCGGCGCTCGGCACCCGCGGCGGCGATTTTCGCGAGCTAGCGACCGAGTTGGTCAAGTCGATCGACGTCTACAAAGGCTATACCGTCGATCTGACCGAGGGCGGAATCGGCGGGACCGTGGCGATCGAGCTGCGCAAGCCATTGGACTTGACCAAGCCGCTCGCCAGCGTCGTGCTTTCCGCGCAGCATCTCGACACCAGCCAGGATTGGCGGCCGCGCGGGACCCTCGTGATCGGAACGCCCCATCTGTTCATCGACGGGCTCGGCGTACTGCTCAACGTCACTTATGACGACGTCACGACGCGCCAGGATTATGCCAGCAATACCAATTACAAGCGCTTGGCAGATTTCGATCATTCGGATCAGAAGACCGTCGCCGACCCCAATTACTCGGCGTTCAACACCTATGGTAGCTGCGCGAATGTCGGCAGCACGTCGACCGCGACGTTCGCGACGCGCCGCACAGCGTGTGAGACGCAGTTCTTCGATTGGGTGGCGCAGGTGCCGCGCTATCGCAACCTGGTGCGCCGCGACAAGCGCCTGTCGGGCGACTTCACTGTCCAATATGAGGTCGCGCACAATCTTCGCTGGTATGCCGAGGCGACGATCAGCAACCGCGACCAGCGGTTGATGGACACCAATTATTCGCTCGATATCGGCCGCTATCAGCGCTTTCAGCTCGACCCATCATTGGGCACGAGCTCGACGCCGCAGGTCAAACTCGGGACGTCCACGGTCGATGGCAACCACGTCGTCACCAGCTATACGACTGCTTTGAACTCGGTGAATATCGGCACCGCGGCCGCGCCGGTCTATAGCGGATCGAGCAACATCCTGGGCGTCCAGCGCCGGGACTTCCAATACAATCAGAAAACGCAATACTTCACTACGGGCTTCGACTGGGATGTGGGCCGGCTCAAGGTGAAGGGCATGGGGTCCTATGCCAAGGGCAGCACGATCGGCGACACCAATCTCATCTCGCTGAGCACCGGGATCGCGGGTGTGTCGGTGGATACGCGCAACGCGCTGGGTATTCCCGTGCTGACCTATCCGAGCAGCGTCGATCCGGCCGATCCCAACATCTATGTCGACTATAACCGTGCCGGAAATGTGGGCCAGGCGGGGCCGGTCCTGCAATATCGCCCCGCCCAGTCGAGCAACACCGAAAAGCAGGTGAAGCTAGACTTCGACTGGCAGGTCGATCTCGGCCCGCTGAAGATGATCGAATTCGGCGGCCAGGGCCGTTGGCAGGATTATATTTCCTATACTGGCGGCGGTTCGCGGCTGATCTCGGCGCCGGGCGTCACGCCGCTCGTCTATCAGAGCAGCGCCAACGTCTCCTACACGACCAACGTGGTCAATGCGGCGACGGTGCCGCAGCGCGTGAACGGTACCACTTACTACATCACGCGCGCGGAATATGCCGGCTTGATCGACGCGCTCGGCACCATGAGCGGCGGCGCGCCGTTGTTCACCGGCCTGCAGGGCGCTCCGGACTCGATCCCCGGTCGTATCTCCTACGCCAATTTCAACTCGGACATCCTCAGCAAATATTATGACTTGTCGGGCTTCGACCAGGATCTCGTGCTGAAGGCCAATGGCCTACCGCAAATCCCGGCCTACCAGATCAGCGAGACGGTGGCCGCCGGCTATCTGAAGGCCGATTTCGCCACTCATGTGTTCGGGATGCGCCTGACCGGCAATGCCGGCGTGCGCTATACCTTCACCAAGGACAGCGGCATCGGTACCAATATCAGCCGCGTGACTCGCTTCAATTCGACCGGCGGGACGGAGACGGTGGTGCTGGCCGCGCAACAGGCGACGCTGAACAACAGCTATGCCGATGTGCTGCCGGCGTTCAACGCGGCGCTGGAATTCACGCCCAATCTGGTGCTGCGCGCCAATTGGGCAAAGAACCTGGCGCGCCCGAAGCCGACCGACCTCGTGCCGAACATCAATTGCCTCGACGATGCCACGGTCGCCTCCGCCGATGACGTTTGCACGGCGGGCAATCCCGACTTGAAGCCCTATCGTGCGGACCAGTGGGAGCTCAATCTGGCCTGGTATGCGAACAAGGATACGCTGGTCAGCCTGGGTTATTACAAGAAATACGAATCGAGCTTTGTCGTCCCCAACGTGACTCGAAGCGGCGTGGACCTGTTCCACGACGGCATCACCTATACCGTCCGCCAGCCGGTCAACGGGTTCGGCGCGTTGCTCGACGGTGTCGAGGCGAGCGCGCAAACGGTGTTCAGCTTCCTGCCCAAGCCCTTCGACGGCTTTGGCGTGTCCGGAAACCTGACCTATGCCCGGGCGATCCGCACCAACCTGACCAATTCGGCCACCGGTGCGCCGCTCAACGAATATCCTGGCCTGTCAACCTGGACCTGGAATGCCAGCGTCTTCTACGACAAGGGCTGGCTGAACGTCCGGATGAACTACAATTACCGGTCGGATTGGCTGGTAACGATCGCCGATTCGAACAACGGCAACCTCCCGATCTATCGCAAGGCCGAGGGCTATCTGGACGGCAAGATCACCCTTCGCTTCCCCAAATGGCATTTCAGCGTGTTCGCCGAGATGCAGAACATCAACAAGGAATATTCCAAGTCCTACATCAAGGGCATCGGCACCTCGGAAGTCTATTATCCTGGGCAACGTTTTTTTATAGGAGTGCAGGCTAAATTTTAAATTAATGACATCAAAATCGTATAATATTCTATATTTTATTCAAAATTAAAGTACAGGAGATGAATATGATTGTAAGATGCATTAAATATTGCGTGCCACTTTTGTTTTTTTCGGCGCAGGTGTCTGCTCAAGACGTTCCTCCTCCAGACCCTAAAGATGCATGTTATCACCAGTGTTTCTGGGAATATACAAATTGCACAGGCTCCGGTGGATACGCACAAATGGAGGCGTGCATGCTCTCACTTGATAGCTGCACCGCAAGCTGTGACACAATAGGATATAATGTGCTTCCGAATATGATTCCAAAAGTTGATCCGAGGCAAGCTAGATCCAATGTAGCATAGCGGTTGTATAGAAGTATTAATTTGATATGCTCAACTATATCAATAAATATTTCGCTGTTATGGCAGGTCGGCGGCTATTCTGCGGCCGACCTTCTTTTTTAGCATGGAGATGACGCGCCGAGACTTAAGCCTGGGCCTAGCTGCCGGGGGGTTGCTTCCGCTCGCCGCGCATCCGTTCGACGTCCGGGCCTTCGGCGCCAAAGGTGACGGGCGATCCATCGACGGTGGCGCCTTCAATGCCGCGATCATCGCGGCCGCGCGCGCCGGCGGCGGCACCGTGCTGGTACCCCCCGGGCGCTATCTTTGCTTTTCGATCGAACTGAAGAGCCACGTCACCATTCAGTTGGCGAAAGGCGCGGTGATCGAAGCGGCCGATCCGGCGCGGCACCCAGGACAATATGATCCGCCCGAGGATTTCGACCAGCTCTATCAGGATTTCGGGCATAGCCATTGGCGCAACAGCCTGATCTGGGGAGAGGATGTCGAGGACGCCGCGATCACCGGCCCTGGCCTGATCCACGGCTTGGGCCTGACGCGTAACGGACCGGGCGCGCGGTGGAAGGCCCAGATCGGGGAGCGCCCGCTGTCGATGAAAGGCATGACCGGCGCTCAGATCGCCGCCCTGGAGCCTGACGTGACCGCGATGCGCGGAGCGGGCAACAAGGCGATCGCTCTGCGCAACGGCCGCAACATCCGCTTGGTCGGATTTTCGATGCTGAAGTGCGGGCATTTCGCGATCCTCGCCACGGGCACGCGCGACCTGACGATCCAGGATCTCACGATCGACACCGAGCGCGATGGCATCGACCTGGACTGCGTGCAGGATGCGCTGGTCGAGAATTGCCGCGTCAACACGCCCAATGACGACGCGATCGTGGTCAAGGCCAGCTATGCGCTGGGTCGCGCGATCCGCGCCGAACGCGTGACGGTGCGGCGTTGCGCGGTGTCAGGGTACGATCTGGGCACGATGCTAAATGGCACTCGTCGCAAGACGCAGCAATTGGCGCCCGATCGCGATCGTGTGACGGGCCGGATCAAGCTGGGAACCGAGAGCAACGGCGGCTATCGCGATATTCTGATCGAGGATTGCCTCTTCACCCATTGCCGCGGTCTCGCGCTGGAGACGGTCGACGGCGGAGTGATGGAACATGTCGTCGCGCGCCGCCTGACGATGCGCGACATTACCACCGCGCCGATCTTCCTGCGGCTGGGCGATCGCCGGCGCGGGCCGCCGGGGACCGGGATCGGCGCCATCCGCGACGTCGCGATCAGCGACTTGGACGCGACCGGTATCGACCATCGATATTCCGCGGCGATCGCGGGCCTCGTCGATCATCCGATCGAGAACGTGAGGCTCGAGAATATCAGGCTGACCTATAACGGCGGAGGCACCGAGGCCGACGCCGCGCGCCGTCCCGAGGAGCATCCCAGCGCGTATCCCGAACCGAGCATGTTCGGCCCGTTGCCGGCCTGGGGGCTATGGGTGCGGCATGCGCGTGGGCTGACGATCGAAGGCCTCCAACTCGCGGTCTCCGCACCCGATACGCGACCGCCGATCCTGCTCGACGATGCCCCGGATACGGCCATCTCCCGGACGCCGCTTTGGCGCGGTCGTGATTGACCCGTGAGGCGATCTCGGATACCAGATTTTGAACATACATACCACATAATGGGTTTGTTCGGGGAGAGGCAGTGTCGATCTGCGCGTTCAAAATGCAGCTGAAACCCGGCGTGATCGACGAATATCGTCGTCGCCATGACGAGATATGGCCGGAGCTGTCGGCGTTGCTGACCGCGGCCGGCATTTACGATTATTCGATCTTCCTCGACGAGGACACGTTGGCACTGTTCGCGGTGCTGAAGCTGCGCGAAGATAATGATCGCGACGCGCTGCCCGACCATCCGCTCATGAAGAAGTGGTGGGATTACATGGCGCCGCTGATGGAGGTGGAAGCCGATAACCGGCCGAAAGAATGGTCGCTTCCGCTGATCTTCCACCATGCGTAGGATCGCGGGATTATCGATCGGCCCGGGCGCGCTGGCCAGTCTTCTTCTGGCCACCGCCGCCCCCGCACAGACCGCGCGGCCGACCGAGAACCTGACCGCGCCGGCGAAGACATTCGGTCGCGTATCCTTAGATGCGCGGTCGCTGATGATCGACGGCAAACGCAAGGTCATCTGGTCGAGCGAGTTCCACCCGTTTCGCCTGCCCAGTCCGGACCTGTGGCGCGACATCCTGCAGAAGATGAAGGCGAGCGGATTCAACACCGTCGCGCTGTATTTCGACTGGGGCTACCACAGTGCGAAACAGGGCGAATACGACTTCACCGGCATCCGCGACATCGATCGCGTGCTGACCATGGCGGAGGAGGAGGGGCTCTACGTCATTGCCCGCCCCGGGCCGTATGTGAATGCCGAGCTGTCGCGCGGCGGTTTTCCCGGCTGGCTGGTCAACCAGAAGGCTCGTGCCCGCACCGACGACCCCGCTTATCTGGCGGCGGTCGACGAGTGGATGTCCAGGATCGACGCGATCGTCGCGCGGCATCAGATCAACGGCGATGGCAAGGGGCATCGCGGTACGATCATCCTCTATCAGATCGAGAACGAGCTGCCGCTGACCACGTCGGCGCAACGGCAGTACATGGATCATCTCTATGCCAAGGTGCGCGCCGATGGCGTCACCATCCCGCTGTTCCATAACGATCAGGGGCGCAACGGCTATTGGGTGCCCGACAGCTCGCCCGTCGACAAGGTGGTGAAGGGTCCGAACGACCTCTACGCGTTCGACGGCTATCCCGGCGGCACCTGTACTGCGACCGGGAAGGTCACGCGCGGGTCGGCTGCGCCCGATTGGGGCTTTTACGGTCCCGGCGGCGCGAGAGGCGGGGCCTCGGCTTCGCCCGACACTCCCGCCTTCCTCGCCGAATTCGGCGGCGGCTGGTTCGATTATTGGGGATCGAATGGCGGCTATGAGTGCAACGCGATCCAGCGCGGCAAGCGGTTCCAGCGTGTCTTCTATGGCACCAACCTGGCGAACGGCATCGACATCCAGAGCTTCTATATGGGCTTTGGCGGGACGAGCTGGGGCTGGCTGCCCGCGCCCGTAGTCTTCACCAGCTACGATTATGGCGCAGCGATTTCCGAAGCGCGCGAGCTGCGCGACAAGGCCGAGGAGCTGAAACAGCTGGGCGGCCTGATCGCCAATGTCCCCGCTCTCGCCGGTATGGTTCCGGCCGGGCCCGCGACAGCCTCCTCTTCCAATATCCAGGTCTATCACGACAAGAGCCCCGAGAGCGGCGCGCGCTTCCTGATGGTCACGCACCGGCCGTCGAACGGCCAGACCGACGACCGCTTCACGATCACCGCCGACCTGCCCGATGGGCATTACACCTTCCCGCAGGCCGCGCCGATGCAGCTGAACGGGTTCGATGCGAAATGGCTGCTCGCCGGAGTCGATCTTGGCGCGCAGCGGCTGGTCTATTCGACGTCCGAGCTACAGTCGCGTCTGACCGTCGACGGCGTGGATCTGGTCTTGCTCTATGGCCGGCATGGCGAGGGCGGAGAGACCGTCCTGCGCTATGCGTCCGCGCCCAAAGTCGAATTGCTCGAGGGGCAGGCGACGAGCGCGTTCGACGCTGCGAAGGGCGACCTTCGGCTGAATTACGCGCATGACGGCCGAACGGTAGTCCGCGTGACCGGCGGCGGGCGTCCGCCGCTCACGCTCCTACTGGCCGACGAAGCCGAGGCTGTGCGCTACTGGCAGCGCGATACCGCCGCCGGCTCGGTTCTCGTACGCGGCCCCGCGCTCGTTCGCCGGGCCGATGCAAGCCGCGACACATTGATGCTGACCGGCGATACCAAGGCCGAGACGCCGCTCGAGCTTTGGGCGCCGGCGGCAATCAAGCAGATGCGCTGGAATGGCGCGGCCGTCGCGCTGAAATCCGGCGCGGTCGGCAACCGCCTCGCGACGCGGCCGCTGGCCGGACCCATGGATTTCGCGCTTCCCGCGCTGACCGCCTGGCGGATGGCGGCGGGATCGCCCGAAACCGATCCGGCTTTCGACGATAGCAAGTGGCAGGCTGTCGACAATCGCGAGGCGGCGACGATCACCGCCAAGCCCGACGGTCAGCCGACCCTTGTCATGGACCCTTATGGCTTCCACGACGGCGACGTCTGGTATCGCGGCCGTTTCGTCGGATCGCCAGAAGCGCAGCAGATCGCGCTGTTCTACGGCGCGGGCGGCGCGGGAATGGTGCAGTTATTCCTCGACGGCAAGCTGGTCGGCCAGGACGAATTGGCCAGCGGCCTGCCGCGGCCGATCACCACCGGACTGGCGCGCTTCGCGTTGCCCGAGACCGCGCGGACACCTGGCGAGCACGTACTGGCGGTCATGGTGCGCAACAACGGCCACAATTGGGACCTCGGCGCGGACGAATTCCACAAAGAGGCACGCGGGCTAGTCTCGGTCTCGATCGAGGCACCAGGCGGGCGCAGCTTCGCGGTGCCGGTCGCCTGGAAGATCCAGGGCAAGGCGGGCGGCGAAACGCTGCCCGATCCGGCGCGTGGCCCCGCCAATAATGGCGGGCAATATGGCGAGCGGATGGGCTGGCATCTTCCCGGCTTCGACGACGCGAAATGGGCAGCAGCGACGGTGCCCGCGGCGGCACCATCGGCCGGCACGATTTGGTATCGCACGCGCTTCGATCTCGCCGTGCCGAAAGGGCAGGACGCCACGATCGCCCTCGCGTTCGGCGATACCGATGTGCCGCGATCGAAGGCGCGCTATCGCGTGCTGCTCTTCGTCAACGGTTGGAACATGGGACAATTCATCGCCCATGTCGGGCCGCAGCGCGTGTTCCCGATCCCCGAGGGAATCCTGAATCATCGCGGCAGCAACACGGTCGCGCTGGCGGTCACTTCCGACGGCGCGCCGGGCGACGCATTGGAAGCGGTCAAGCTGGTGGCGCTGCGCAATGTCGCCGGCGGGGTGCCGGTGCGCATGGTGCCAGCGCCCGCGCATCCCGCCGAGCTCAATTCGGTCGCCGCGAAATGATCGGCGACATCGTCATCCGGCGCCGGTTGTCCGGCCGCCATCATATCAAGGCGCGCGGCCGGGCTCTGCCGGTCGCGCGCTTCATCAACAGGAGAAATTGATTGGCCGCCGTTACCCATGACGTGCCGCACGGCGACGTTATCACAGCGATTGATAAGCTGATCGACAATTTGCTCAACATCAAGGACGAGACGGGCGAGTTTCTGCTCCGGCTCGAGGATGGGCGGGTTATCGACACCAAGGGCTGGGCCGGTTGGGAATGGACCCACGGCGTCGGCCTGTTCGGCCTGTGGCGCCTGTTCGAGCAGACCGGCGACAAGAAGGCGCTGGCGGTGATCAAGCAATGGTTTGACGATCGCTTCGCCGAAGGCACGCCGACCAAGAACATCAACACCATGGCCCCGTTCCTGACGCTGGCCTATCTCTACGAATACGAATCCGATCCGCGCTACGTCTCCTATCTCGACACCTGGGCCGAATGGCTGATGGCGCCCGACGGCCTCCCCAAGACCGAGGAAGGCGCGTTCCAGCACCTCGTTTACAATGACGAGAATCCGGGCGAATTGTGGGACGACACGTTGATGATGTCGGTCCTGCCTTTGGCCAAGATCGGCCTGTTGCTCGATCGCCCGCAATATGTCGAGGAGGCCAAGCGCCAGTTCCTCGTCCACATCAAATATCTCTACGACAAGAAGACCGGGCTGTGGTTCCACGGCTGGAACTTCAACGGCCGGCACAATTTCGCCGAAGCGCTATGGGCGCGCGGCAATTGCTGGGTGACGATCGCGATTCCCGAGATCATCGAAATCCTCGAACTGCCGCCGGGCGACGCCTTTCGCATCTTCCTGATCGACACCCTGGCGGCGCAGGTCAAGACATTGGCCGAGACGCAGGATGCCGATACCGGTCTGTGGCACACGCTGATCGTCGATCCGACCAGCTATCTGGAGGCATCGGCCACTGCGGGCTTTGCTTACGGCATTCTGAAAGGGGTGCGTAAGGGCTATCTGCCACGCCATTACGAGGCGGTCGGGATCAAGGCAGTGAAGGGCGTGCTCGCCAATATCGACGCGGCGGGCGAACTGAAGCAGGTCTCTTTCGGCACCGCGATGGGTGACACGCAGCAATTCTACAAGGACATCGCGCTTACCTCGATGCCTTATGGTCAAAGCCTGGCTGTGATCGCGCTGGGCGAATTCCTGCGCACGTACATCTGATGGCGGCGGTCGGGCATTTCCGGCACGGCGACGGCATGGTCTGTCGCCGCGGCATCGCTTCCGCGGCACCTAGGGGGCGATAAAGATGGCCAGCGCGCCAATCACGGAGAACCCGACTGCACCGATGCGGCCGGTCCGCTGGTACAATCTGCTTTTCTACGGGTCGAACGACATCCTGGGCGCAGGGTCGATGGCCGTCATCAGTACGTGGATCCTGATCTTCTATACGAGCTTTTGCGGCCTGTCGGCGGCGGAGGCTACGATCATCTTCGGCGTGGCGCGCATCCTCGACGCCTTTACCAGCCCGGTGATCGGCCATTTGTCGGACAATCTCGGCCGCACCTGGCTGGGCAAGACATTCGGCCGGCGGCGGTTCTTCATCCTGGCGGCCATTCCGCTTCTTCCGTCGTTCGCGATCATGTGGGTCGCGGGGCAGGGCTTCTGGTATTATCTCGTCACCTATGTGCTGTTCGAGATGGTCTATGCGATGGAGATCATCCCGTACGAGACTCTCGCCAGCGAGATGGCGACCGATTACCGGATCAAGGCCAAGTTCGCCGGCGCGCGCATCCTGTTGGGGCAATGTTCCGCGATCGCCGCCGCGTTCCTCCCCGGGCAGCTGATCAATTATCTCGGCCCCGGCTCGCCGCAGACCTTTCTCTATATGGGCATCATCTTCTCGGCGCTGTTCATGGCTGCCGCTGGCCTGCTCTACGCCTTCAGCTGGGAGCGGCAACGTCCGCCGGGGCTCGAAGAGGCGGAAGCCGAGGCGCGGCCGTCGCTGGGGGCCGCGTTCGCGGCGCTCTATAAGAACCTGTTCTCGACATTACGCATCCGGGCATTCCGGCTGCATCTCGGCATGTATCTGGGCGGCTATATCAGCCAGGACATCTACAATGCGGCTTTCACTTATTTCGTGATCTTCGCCTTGGCCGGGTCGACCACGATCGTCGCCAATTTGGTCGGCGTGACCTATATCGTCCAGCTGATCGCGGTGGCGCTGGCGATCAATTTCGCGTTGCGCATGTCGCCGTCCGCCGCCTACCGCCTTGCCGCCGGCAGCTTCGCGATCGGCGTCGTCATCTTCCTGGTTATGTACTGGGCCGGTTATACCGCGACTTCGGCGCTGTTCTGGCTGCCGGTGGTGTTCGTCGGCCTGGGCCGGGGCGCGCTCAATTACATTCCGTGGGCGACGTACAATTACATGGCCGATGTCGACGAAATCGTGACGGGCCGGCGTCGTGAGGGGGCATTTGCGGGGGTCATGACTCTCGTGCGCAAATTGAGCCAGGCACTTGCCGTGATCCTGGTCGGCCAGGTCATGGAGGCGTCCGGTTTCGTACCGAAGGCCACGACGCAGAGCCCGCAGACGATCATCGCAATCGCTGCGGTGCTTGGCATAGGGACCCTTGTGGTGCTGGCGTTCGGCGTGTTCGTCGCCGCGCGTTTCCGGTTGGATCCGCATACCCACGCCATCCTGCTCGACGAGATCGAGCATTTCCGCGGCGGCGCGCGCAGCCCGACCGATGCGCTTCATGCGAAGGTGGTGGAGGATCTGTCGGGTTGGCCCTATGATAGCCTGTGGGGTAACAATCAGGTAGCTGGCCGTAGTCCAAACGAGCGTCTCGGCGGGTGATGCGCTCCACGCAGGCGGTCGCTGTCATTTCCTTTTTGTAGTTTACGAGGTTCCTTATTTCCAAGCCACCGTCACCCAGAGTGCTGATCTCCGAACAGGCGATCAATGCCGCGCGCGGAATACGGTCGATCAACATTCCATCGACGACACGGATCGCGCGCGCCATCGCGATGGAGATCATCGGCGGCACGTTGAAACCGGGCGACCGGATTTCGGGTGAAGAGGAATCGCTCGAGCGTTTCGGCGTATCCCGGACGGTGTTGCGCGAAGCGATCAAGATCCTGGATGCCAAGGGGTTCGTCACCGCCAAACCCAAGGTCGGCACGCGGGTCCGCGATCGCCAGAACTGGAATTTCCTGGACCCCGAAGTGCTGGCGTGGCGCATCGCGGTCGGGCTCGATCCCGATCTGCTCCAGACGCTTCGCGAGGCTCGCCTCGCCGTAGAGCCGTTCGCTGCCCGCTTGAGCGCGCAACGAGCATCGATCAGCGACCTCGCCGAGATGGAGGCGAGCGTGCGGTTGATGGACGAGGCGATCGGCAACCGGCAGCTGTTTGCCGAAGCGGACCTCAAGTTTCATCGCGCCGTGACCGCAAGCACCGGCAATTTCATCCTGGGATCCTTCTCGGCGATCGTCGAGACCGCCTTGGTGTGCGCGACCTTGCTTCTTCCACTCGAAGACGAGCAGCTTCGCAGCGAAGCGGTACGGCGACATGCCGAGCTGTTCGAGGCGATCGTGGATCATGACGGCGACCGTGCGTCTCGGCTGATGACCGACATGATCGCCTTCGGCGGGGAGGTCGGTGAAATGTCGACAAAGCCGAATCGCCGGCGGCCGGGACAATCCTAGCTTCGATTTCGGCAGCGCCGAAACAACTCCATGCCGGCCGACGCCGATCGCCCGACTGCGACCGGCGTTCGGCAAATGTGTGGCTGCAAATCCTGTACCGAGCCAGCCGCGATAACGAGCGGCCGTAGTCGACCGATCCGGGCCCGCAATATCTCTCTTGCGCTATATTATGTCTGAGTTAAAAAGGGGCGAACCGGCTGGGACAACGTTCCTGGCGACCCGCGCCCCGGTTCCAAGGGAGATGGAAATGCGCTTGTTGCTCGCCGCCTTGGCTATTTGCGTTGCCGTGCCTTCGAGTTCCTATGCGATGGGCGACGAGGACCCTGGTGTGGTCGTCGTTCATGGCGACCGGCCTGCGCCGAAATTCGATCGGCATATCTTTGGTCAGTTCGCCGAGCATCTTGGCCATGGCATTTACAACGGAATCTGGGTCGGACCGCGCAGCAAGATTCCCAACATCAAGGGCTATCGCAAGGATGTGCTCGAGGCGCTCAAGGCGATCCGGGTGCCCGAGATCCGCTGGCCTGGGGGGTGTTTCGCCGACGAATATCACTGGCGCGACGGCATCGGACCGCAGGCAAACCGCAAGGTCTCGATCAACACTCATTGGGGCGGTGTCACCGAAGATAATGCGTTCGGCACACACGAGTTCATGGACTTCTCTGAGCTCGTTGGAGCCGACGCCTATGTCTCGGGCAATATCGGCTCGGCGCCTCCGGTGGAATTGGCCGACTGGGTCCAATATATGACCTCGCCGGTCGGATCGACGCTGGCCAACGAACGTGCGGCGAACGGCCGCAAGGAACCCTGGCGGGTTCCCATGGTCGGGCTCGGCAATGAGCTTTGGGGATGCGGCGGAAACATGCGCGCCGAATATGCCGCAGACCTGACGCGTCGCTACGGCACGTTCGTGAAGATGCCGGCGGGTCAGCATGTCATGAAGATCGCCAGCGGTGCCAATTCGGGCGACACCGATTGGACAGACACCATGATGCGCATCGCCGGAGACAAGATCGACGGCATTGGCGTGCACTATTACACCGTACCGGGCGACTGGGATCACAAGGGCGCGGCAACCGGCTTTGACGAGGATCAATGGGCCCGCACGCTTGCCGCAACCATCCGGATGGACAAGATCATCACCGAACATGCGGCGATCATGGACAAATATGATCCCCGCAAGCGCGTGGCTTTGCTCGTCGACGAATGGGGGACCTGGTACGACGTCGAGCCGGGCACCAATCCCGGCTTCCTGTATCAGCAGAACAGTCTTCGCGATGCGATCGTCGCCAGCTTGAACTTCGACATCTTCGCGCGGCACACGGATCGTCTGCGCGGCGCCAACATCGCCCAGATGGTTAACGTGCTCCAATCGCTGCTCCTCACCGAAGGCGACAAGATGGTGAAGACCCCGACCTATTGGGTGTTCGACATGTACAAGGACTATCAGGACGCGACTGTCCTGACCGTCGACGTCGATTCCCGGTCGTACAGCAAGAACGGGTCCACCCTGAAGGCGATCAGCGCCAGCGCCGTTCGCGATGCGGCCGGGGTCGTGCACATGGGCCTTACGAACGTCGATCCGAACCGTGCCGAAACGGTTCGCGTCAAGCTCGATGGCCTCAACGTCACGCGGGTGTCCGGCCGCATCCTGACCGCCACAGCCATGGATGCGCACAATACATTCGGCGCTCCCGATACGGTCAGGCCGGCGCCTTTCGCCGGCGCCAGGATCAGTGATGGGACGCTGAGCGTTTCGCTGCCGCCCAAATCGATCGTGATGTTGGATCTGCGCTGATCGGCAATTGCCGGCCACACCGGGGGGTATTTGCCGCTTGTCCGCAACGCAGGCGATACCCCCAGGGTGGCCGGATCATTCTCCACAAGGTTCTTTCAAATACCGCCGGCCGACATTGTCGCCATCGAGCCAACCCATGCATCGATCAAGTGGCGCTTTGGGTTGGACGGTCCTGTCCCAGCTTTCTAGCAGTCCTTCGAGACCCACGGCACATCGGATCGCCGTCGAGTGTAGGAGATGCTTGTGACGATGATGGGCCCGGGTGAGATGGCGCGTAAGCTGGGTGGTGGTCTGCTGTCCTTCCCTGTCACCCATTTCGACGCCGACGGTGTCTTTCAGGAAGGGGCCTATCGCGCGCATTGCGCCTGGATGCTCGAACACGAATTGAGCGGGCTGTTCGCTGCTGGCGGCACTGGCGAGTTCTTTTCGCTGACTCCCGATGAGGTGACCAAGGTGGTCGCGGCCGCGGTCGGCGAAGCGAACGGGCGGCTGCCGGTGATCTCGGGTTGCGGTTATGGCACCGCGATCGCGACCGGCATCGCGCGCGACGTTGAAAAAGCCGGCGCCGACGGGGTGTTGCTGCTGCCTCCCTATCTGGTCGGATCGAGCCAACAGGGGCTTGCCGCGCATATCGAAGCGGTATGCAAAGCGACCGGGCTCGGTGTCATCGTCTATAATCGCGACAATGCGATCGTCGACGACGAGACGCTGGCGCGGCTGTGCGATCGCAATTCCAATCTGGTCGGCTTCAAGGACGGCGTCGGCGACATCGAATTGATGACCCGGGTCTATGCGCGGATGGGCGATCGGTTGACCTATATCGGCGGACTGCCGACCGCGGAGACCTTCGCGATGCCGTATTTGACGATGGGCGTTACGACCTATTCGTCGGCGATCTTCAATTTCCTGCCCGAATGGGCGCTGGCCTTTTACAAGGCGGTCCGCGCGGACGAGCGGGCCGAAGTGCTCCAGCGGCTCAAGGATTTCGTGCTCCCCTATATCGCGTTGCGCAACCGCGGCCGGGGCTATGCCGTATCGATCGTCAAGGCGGGGTGCCGCGTCGTCGGGCGCGACGCCGGCCCGGTGCGATCCCCGCTCACCGATCTGACTGACGCCGAGCAGGAGGAGCTGCGCCAGCTGATCGCGCGGGTCCAGCCCGGGGCTCTCGCCGCGGCGGCCTGACGGCGCTAGGCTGGGGCATGTTCGAACTCAGCCAGCTGCGCTGTTTCGTCGCTGCCGCCGAAGAGCTTCATTTCGGCCGCGCGGCGCAGCGCCTCAACATGACCCAGTCGCCGCTCAGCCGGCAAATCCAGCTGCTCGAACGTATTCTCGACGTGACGTTGCTCGAACGCACCAGCCGCAACGTCGCACTGACTCCGGCGGGGCGGGTATTCCTGATCGAGGCGCGCCGCATCGTCCGGCTGGCGGAAAGCGCGCAGCTGTCCGCCCGCCGCGTCGCGCGGGGGGACGCTGGCAAGGTCGCGATCGGCTTCACCGCCATCTCGGGCTATAGCTTGATCCCGCAGATCGTGGCGCAGGCGCGGGCGGCCTTGCCCAATATCGAGCTCGAACTGCGCGAGATGGTGACGACCGATCAGGTCGACGCGCTCCTCACCGGGCTGATCGATATCGGCTTCGTCCGGCCGCCGGTTACGCGCCACGAATTCGATACGGCGCTGGCGCTCGATGAGCCGCTGATGGCGGCGCTCCCTGCGGGCGATCCCCGTGCCGGCAAGTCGGTGCTCGATCCCGCCGATTTCGACGGCCAGCCGCTGATCATGTATGCGCGCCAGGGCGCCGGCTATTTCCACGACATGCTGGTCCGTCTGTTCGACGAAGCGGGCGTGATGCCGGATTATGTCCAGCACGTGACGCAAATCCATTCGATGCTCGGGCTGGTGCGCTCCGGACTCGCCGCCGCGATCGTTCCACAATCGGCATCCGAGCTCCACCTGATGGACGTGCAATTTCGCCAGCTGACCACGTGGCCCGAACGCCCCGTCGAACTCCACATGGCGTGGCGCCGCGACAACGCCAACCCGGCATTGGCCCCGATGCGCCAATTGTGCGCGGAGACGGTGCGGACGTGATCGACCGGCGTGCGTTGATCGCGGCGATGGCGGCGGCCCCGGCCTTGGTCGGCGCCTCGCCGTCTCCCGGCGACCCAATCGGCACCACAAGTCATGGCCGCGTGCGCGGAACGCGCGAGCAAGGCGTGCTGGTCTTCCGTGGCATCCGCTATGGCGCCGACACCGCGCCACGTCGGTTCCGCCGCGCGTTGCCGCCAGCCCCATGGTCCGGCATTGCCGACGCGACGCGCTTCGCCGCTGCTGCGCCCCAGACCGAGGCGAGCGAGCCGATCAGCGAGGACTGCCTGTTCCTCAACCTATGGACGCCCGCGCTCGATACCGCGCGGCGGCCGGTGATGGTCTATCTCCACGGCGGCGCGCACAGCCATGGATCGGGATCGGATCCGCTCTATGATGGCGGCAACCTGGTGCGGCGCGGCGACATCGTCGTGGTCACACTCAACCACCGACTGGCCGGACTGGGCTACGCCTATCTCGCGCAACTCGGCGGCCCGGCCGAATCCGGCAATGTCGGCAATCTCGATATCGTCCTCGCGCTGCAATGGGTGCGCGACAATATCGTCCGCTTCGGCGGCGATCCTGCGCGCGTGATGCTGTTCGGCCAGTCCGGCGGAGGCGCCAAGGTAGTGACGCTGATGGCGATGGCCGAGGCGCGACCCCTGTTCCACGCCGCCGCGACGATGAGCGGCCAGCACGTCACCGCGGCCGGCCCCAATCACGCAACCGAGCGTACCCGCGCCTGGATGGCAAAAGCGGGCGCGCGCGACACCGCGGAACTCGCGACGTTGCCGGTCGAGCGATTGGTCGAGGGCATGGCGATGACCGACCCGATCGAACGCAAGGGGGAGATCAGCTTCACCTCGACGCTCGATCATGACGTGTTGCCGCGTCACCCCTTTTTTCCCGACGCGCCACGAGAAGCGGGGCATATCCCGCTGATCGTCGGCAATACGCATGACGAGACGGGCTATTGGCTCGGCGACACGCTCCGGCGGGGCGATACGACCTGGGACAATCTGTCCGCGCGACTGGAGCGCGAAATGGTCAAGGACGTCGGCGTGGACCATGTCATCGCGCGGTACCGCCAGCTCTATCCCGATCGCACGCCCGGCCAGATTCTGCTCGCCGCCTCGACCGCGGGGCGGTCCTGGCCAGGGCATCTCATCCAGGCCGAAGAGCGTGCGAAGATCGGCGCGCCGACCTGGATGTACCAGCTCGATTTTCCGTCGCCCGAGGCTGGCGGCGTCCTAGGTGCATTCCACACGCTCGACATCGGGCTGGTGTTCGACAACACTCAATTGGAAAGCGCGCGGACCGGTAACGGCGCCGATGCGCGCCGCCTCGCCGGGCGCATGGCCGATGCGTTCATCCGACTGGCGCGGACCGGCGATCCCAATGGACAAGGTTTGCCGCCTTGGCCGCGCTACGACCTGGCGCGGCGCGAGACGATGATCTTCGACCGCGCGTGCCGCGTCGTCGTCGATCCGCGCCGTGACGAGCGCCTGCTGTTCGCGGTGGCGCCCTATATCAAGCCAGGCGGCTGAGGCTCAGCGGCGGTCCCAGGGGAATGCCAGTGTCGGGCGATGGGCATAGCGCGCCATCGCCAGCATGAGCCGAGCGCCGCAGCCCGGCGCCAGTCGTATCGTGACATCGCGTCCGCCGACCGTCCGCGTCACGCCGTGCATGGTCAGTCGATCGATGCGATGCTCGCCATAGGCGCCGCCCTGAACGATCACGGTACGCGGGCGCGAGCCGAGATTGACCAGGCTCACCTCGGTCGAGCGGTCGCCCAGGCTATGGACCAACGCGCCGACATCCTCCGGCACACCGGCGCGGCGGCGGTCGGCGTCGAAATAGCGCAGCCGGCAATGTAGCGGCACGCCGCCCTGTGGCGGGCTGGTCGGCGACCAGGGAGGGCGGGCGATATGCAGCCCGCCGGTCATCGTCGCGACCAGCGCGCCCGCGCTCGCCGGATTGATATCAAGCGGCCAGTCGGCAAGCCGCGTCGCCGGGGTTGTGGGATCCGCGAGACGCGCCGCCACGCGATCCGCGACCAGCTTGAGGTCGCCGGTCAGCACCCGCTCGGGATAGCCTGGATCGCGGCCTTCGAGGAAAGCGATCCAGGGATGGTCGCCGGCCAGTGCGCGGTCCGCCGGATCCTGGGTCGCATACCAGATCTCGAACCCGTTGGTGCGATAAGGACCGGATTTCCAGCCGTACCAGCCATCTGCTCCGTACATGGTTGGCGCCGACACCCGGCCGTCGATCGACTTGGCCGCGTCGTTGATCCGCGCATTCTGCCGTCGCCAGAGTCGGATATAGTCGAGGTCGCCGGTCAGCAGCAGCGCGCCGAGGAACGCGGTGATCGCGCGCGGCACGCGGTTGCGATCCTCACGCTTGCCGGTCTGCGGCACGATCGGCGAGAATCCCCAGCCATAGACGCCACGCCACCAATCGGCGCCGACGCTGCCGTCGGGTCCAACCCGGCTCGGCAGGATGCCGCCATTGGCGCGCGCGCGCTCGGCCCAGGCATCGAGATAGTCGAGCGCCCAGCGTCGGAACCGCTCCCCGGCGCCCAGCGCATAGGCGTTGAGGCCGAGCGTCGTTGCCTGGAGGTTGAGCGGATTGTCGCCGGCGACGTCGCCATAAGCGGCATAATGGTCGAGCGTCTGCCGATACGTCTGTTCGCCATGCTCCATATGGAACGGCCGCGGGTCGAACGGATCGCCCGCCCAGTCGAGCGGGGTCGCGCTGCGCAGCATCGGCCCGCGGCTGCCGTTGAGCAGGCTGCGCATGACGCGATGCGCCGGATCGTAATTGCTGGTGGTCGGATCGTGTCCGGTATAGAAATCGGCGAAGCGCCGGGTACGCGCGAACAGCCGCGGGTCGTGCGGCGCGCTCAGCCCCATCACGTTGAACGTGGTCAGCCCCTCGGCATTGTGCTGCCAGTCCATCTGGACCGGGAATTCGCGGTAATACATGCCGCGCCGCGCGATCGGGACTTCGGTCGTGCGCGCGGCGGTATATTGCCGCAAATGACCCTCGTAAAACCGCTGGGCCAGCGTCAGCAGGCGGTCGGGCGCCCCTAGCGCGTGGAGTGTCACCCAATCGTTGGTAGCCTCTGCCGCGTCGTCCGGGCCATCATTGGCGCCCCAGCGAGCGGCCACCCGCAAGGCATCGTCCGCATCGACATATTTGCCGTAGAACGCCTCGCACGCCGCCATGTTGGCGTCGAGCAACTGGCGCTGCAGACTGGCCCAGCGCGGCGGTGCCATCGGCGTGTCGACCAACACCGGTCCAGGCCGTCCACGCGCCGCCGCGGGGAGCGCTGCCAGCGCCGCGGCGCCGGTGAGCATGACGCGGCGATCGACGATCATGCCGCCAGCTCCAGCCGCCGGATCGGCCCGACCACGACCAGGAAGGCGAAGATCGTCAGCAGGCAGTGCGCGCCGACGAACACCAGAGCGAGGTCGAACGATCCGGTCGCGCCGACGATATAGCCGACCGCGATCGGGGTGACGATGCCGGCGATATTGCCGAACATGTTGAACACGCCGCCCGATAGCCCGGCGAGCTGCTTGGGTGCGACGTCCGCCATGACCGCCCAGCCGAGCGACGCGATGCCCTTGCCGAAGAACGCGACCGCCATCAGCAGCACGACCAGCCATTCGGCATCGACCCAGACGCAGGCGATGATCAATGTCGCCAGCAGCATCCCGACGACCAGCGGACCCTTGCGCGCGAGATCGAGTTTGCCGGTTCGCGCCAGGATGCGATCGGATGCATAGCCGCCGACCAGCCCGCCGACGAACCCGCACAAGGCAGGAGCCGCCGCCGCGAACCCGGCCTCGAGGATGTTCAGCCCGCGCTCCTTGACCAGATAGATCGGGAACCACGTCACGAAGAAATAGGTCAGCACGTTGATGCAATATTGGCCCAGATAGATGCCCAGCATCATCCGGCTGGCGAGCAGCGGTTTGAGGTTCGCCCAAGTGAAGGTCGGCGTCCGCGACGGCTGCTTTTCCTCCATCCGCACCAGCCCGCCGCCGGATTCGATATGATCGAGCTCGGCCGCGTTGATCGCAGGATGGCGCACGGGACTATGGATGAAGGCGACAAAGGCCAGCGTCGCGACGATGCCCAGCGCGCCCATCACCCAGAACACCGATCGCCAGCCGTAACTGTGCACCAGCCAACCCATCAACGGCGCGAACGCGACCAGCGAGAAATATTGCGCGCTGTTGAAGATCGCCGAAGCGGTGCCGCGTTCGGGTCCGGGAAACCACGCGGCGACCAGCCGGGCATTGCCGGGAAAGGACGGTGCCTCGGCGAGCCCGACGAGAAAGCGCAAGGCGAACAGCATCGTCAGCGCGGCGACCCCCGGCACCCATCCGACCAGCCCCTGCATCGCGGTCATCACCGACCACAAGGCAATCGCGCCGGCATAAATGCGTTTGGTGCCGAACCGATCGAGCAGGGCGCCACCGGGAATTTGCGCGAGGGCATAGGCCCAGGCAAAGGCCGAGAGGATGAAACCGGTCTGGACTGGGGTGAGGCCGAGCTCGTTCGATGCCGCGTTGCCGGCGATCGAGAAGGTCGCGCGATCGGCATAATTGATCGCGGTGATGACGAAGATCAGCGCGATGATGCGGTATCGTACCCAGGTCGGTCGGTCGGTGTCGGTTGCCATCCAGCGCTCTCCCAGTCGGCGCCGCGCCTTTGGCCGGTCGATCACCGCAACTTCATCCCGAACGCTAGCGGCAACGGCGAAAGCGGTCCAAGTCGAAAAGCGGCATGATCCTGCCAATCCGTGGCTAGATCGCGGCGCAGTCAGCATGGTCCCGCCCGATTGGTGCAGGTTCCGCAATGATTCATGCCGTATTGGGGTTGGCCTGACCGGCCAACGCCGGACTACCCCAATGTATCGAGAACCGGCCCGTCGATGAGGCCGGACACAATGACGGCGCATGTGCCGCGAGTTGGGGAGTTACTGAAAATGGCAATCACCGGCATCCATGGGCTGAAGATCGGGCTTGGCGCCACGTCAGCGGCACTTGGTCTGATGGCAGCAGGGCCCGCCTGGGCGCAGGCAGCGTCGGCGGCGGAGCCAGTCGCCGCGCCGACGCCGACTGGCGCGCAAGGCGTGGACGATCAGGCGCCACCGGCGGATATCGTCGTCACCGGCTTCCGCGCCAGCCTGAACAGCGCGCTGGGCATCAAGCGCAGGGAGACCGCCACAGTCGACGCCATCAAGGCCGAGGACATTGCCGAATTCCCCGACCTCAACCTCGCCGAATCGCTCCAGCGCATTCCCGGCGTGGCGATCAGCCGCGTCAACGGCGAAGGCCGCAACATCTCGGTACGCGGCCTCGGGCCAGATTACACCCGTGTGCGGATCAACGGCATGGAAGCGATCGGCACCACCGGGGGCACCGACAATTCGGGTGGCGTCAATCGCGGTCGTGGGTTCGACTTCAACATCTTTTCGTCCGACCTGTTCAACAGCCTGACGGTCCGCAAGACCGCGACCGCCGATATCGAGGAAGGATCGCTCGGCGGAACCGTCGACCTCCAGACCGCGCGGCCGTTCGACTATAACAAGCCGACCGCGGTCATTTCGGTGCAGGGCAGCTATAACGATCTGCGCAAGCGCGTGACGCCGCGGCTGTCGGGGCTGGTCACGGCGTCCACTCGGGACGGGCGGTTCGGGGTGCTATTGTCGTTCGCCTATGAAGAGCGCCGGCTGATCGAGGAGGGCGCCAACATCACGCGCTGGACCTATGGCGGGTTCAACGGCGGCTTCAACGCCGCCTCGACGATCAACGGCTATACGCTCGCCCAGATCAACGACGCCAATCCGGCGACCGCTCTGTATCATCCGCGCATTCCCGGCCTGGTCAGCTACGACATTTTCCAGAAGCGCCTGGGTGCGGCGGGGTCGATCCAGTTTCGGCCGACCGACCGCACGTTGATCTCGATCGACGGCCTGTTCTCGCGTCTCGACGGCACGCGGAGCGAAGCGCAATTCCAGGCGATCAGCTTCAGTCGCTCGGGCAGCGGCAAGCCGCAGACGATCATCCGCTCGGCGACGGTCGATGCCAACCGCAACATCATCAGTGGTACGTTCGACAATGTCGATCTGCGCGTGCAGTCGCGTTACGACGAGCTCGAGACCGATTTCTATCAGGTCACCGCGACGCTCGACCAGAAGTTCGGCGACAAGCTGAAATTCGGCGCGGTCGTGGGGTACGCCGATTCCGCGTTCAGCAATCCGGTCCAGACCACGGTGACGCTCGACGCGGCCAATACCAGCAATTTCTACTACGATTTCTCGACGCGTTTCCCGACCATCAAGCCGGGCGTCGACGTCACCAATCCGGCGACCTTCGCCTTTACCAACGGCACGTCGGAAGTGCGGATACGCCCGCAAACGGTCGATAACAGCTTCACCAATGCCAAGGGCTTCCTCGAATGGACCGCGACGCCCGAGGTCAAGATCAAGGCGGGGCTCGACTGGCGGCGCTTCTCGTACGATTCGACCGAGCATCGTCGCTTGTCGGGTGAGACCGTCGTCCAGACGCTGACACCCGCGCAGATCGCCGCGGCGACCAAGGTGTTCAGTGGGTTCGGCAAGGGACTCGACGTGCCGGCGGGCACGCCGACCGCGTTCGTCGTACCCGACCTCAATGCTTTCGCCAGCCTCTATGGCATCTACAGCGATCCGCTCTACGCGACTGGCGGCGTGGCCAATGCGACGGCCCGCGGATCCTATGTCACGGTGGTCGAAAAGGACCTCGGTGCCTGGGGCATGGCGGAGTTCAATTTCGCCGATGCGGGCCTGCCGCTACGCGGCGATATCGGCTTGCGCTATGTGCGCACCAACCAGGTCTCGACCGGCTATGCCAGCCAGGGAGCGGCGATCAACCTGGTGACCGCGACGCGCAATTACGATCGCTGGCTGCCGTCGGGCAATCTGGTGTTCGACGTGACCGACAAGCTGCTCGTCCGTCTGGCCGCGGCCAAGACGCTGGCGCGTGCCGGCATCTCGGCGATCACCCCCGGCGGCAACCTCAACGTGTCGGGCGGCAATCGCAGCTTCAGCTCGGGCAATCCCGATCTGGTGCCGACGGCATCGACCAATTTCGACGCCAGCGTGGAATGGTATCCGTCGAGCGGCGCGATCTACGCCGTGTCGGCGTTCCAGAAGAATATCGATACGTTCGTTCAGACGTTGAGCGTCACCGTTCCGTTCTCGTCACTCGGTCTGCCGGACTCGCTGTTGGCCGGCACCACCGCGTCGCCGAGCGATTCCTTCATCGTCACCCAGCCGATCAATTCCAGCGGCGGCAAGTTGCGCGGGTTCGAAGTCAACGTCCAGCAGCCCTTCACCTTTCTCGGCGGCTGGGCGAGCCATTTCGGCGTGCTGGCGAACTTCACCTATGTCGATTCGAATATTCGATATCTGATCTCGACGAGCGGATCCGCCTTTGTCACCGCGCCATTGGTCGGCCTGTCGAAATACGCTGCCAACGGCACGCTTTATTATGAAGACAAGAAGCTGTCGGTGCGCGGCTCGGTCGCGTATCGCTCCCGATATCTGACCGCGGTGCCGGGGACCGAAGGCAATAGCTATAACGGCACCAACTCGACGTTGAACGTCGATGCGCAGATTTCGTACAATCTTACCGATCGACTGAAACTGAGCCTCGAGATGATCAATCTGACCGACGAGCTCAACGATCAATTCGTCGATTCCACCAATCGCCTCAATGTGCTGACCCATAGCGGGCGGCAGTTCAATTTCGGCGCCCGTTTCGCCTTCTAACCTCCTGAAAGGCGACGCTGAGGCCGCCCCGCAACGGGCGGCCTCCTTTTTTTGGGCCTCGAGGAAGGCACCTCAGTTCGTCCATCCTATCCCCCGAAGCGAACGCCGATCCACAGCGTCCTTGGCGTGCCAAGGTCGATCGATCCGGCCTGGTTGCGAGTCATGACCTGGGCATCGAACACATTTTCGGCGCGGACGACCGCACTGAAGCCACGCGCGATCGGCAGCTTGCCGAACAAGTCGACGGTGGTCGCCGCGGCCAATTTGTCGGTCTGCAAATCGTCCTCATATTGGTCGCCGACATAGCGCAACGTCGCCGACAATATGGGGCCGGCCCTGGGCGACCAGGCTATCGTCGCGCTGGCCGCATGGCGGGGGCTTTGCGCCGGAACGAATCCGTCGAACGCGTTGCCCGGCGCCCGGACCTTGCTGTCCGAATAAGCATAGGAGGCGGACATCATCATCGCGCCGCGCCGCCAGACGATATTCGCCTCGACCCCTTTCGCCTCGACGGCGTCGACATTGCGGCGCTGGCGCAGGTTGGTACCGATCGTCACGTTGGCGATCGCATCGGCCAGCTTGTTGTAGAACAAGGTGCCTGAAACCGTCAGACCGGGTAGGGGGGTGATGTCTATTCCAGCTTCCACCCCGCGCAGCCGCTCCGGCTTCAGGCCGGCGTTGGCCTGGGTGGTAACGGGAAAGACGGTGAACGGCCGATAGAGCTCGTTGAGCGTCGGCAGGCGGAAACCGGTATATCCCGCCGCACGCAACGCGACCGCGGCAACAGGACGATAGAGCAAGCCGGCGCGCCCGGTGAATTCGGTCCCGCTGCGATCGGGGAATGATTTGGTGCTGGTCGCGGCGCCGGCGCTGTTGCGTTCGTGGAAGAAGCCCCGGGTCAATGTCCAATGATCGAGCCGTGCGCCGCCGGTCAGCACCAATTTGCCGAGCGTCCAGTCATCCTCGACGAACAATCCCGCGACGCTCGAATTGCCGCCGGCGTTGCGCCGCGCGGTCACCGCGCCGGCGCTGTTATAGGCGTCCTCGAACAGTTCGCCATCGGCCAGCCTGACATCGCCGCCGATCCTCACGACCTGGTCGTGGCCGACCGGCGGGCGCAGTTCGATCTTGCCGCCGATGCCGGTCGCGGGCGTGTTGCGCTGGTCCAGCGTCAGCTTGAAGCTGGTCGCGCTGATCACCTTGTTGGAGAAATTGCGCGCCTGAACATAGGCGAGTGAGTCGACCTGCCAGCCGCCGCGATGGACCAGCCGGACGCTCGCATCTTCGCCCTCCGAACTCGAATCGGCGCCGCGAAAGCGCAACGTTCGGTTGTCGCCGAACAGCAGGCCATGGAATTGCAATTCGGTATCGGCGTCGATCGGCGCGACAGCGCGAGCCGATGCAGACCAGTCGCGGTACCGCGCGGGAACGCTCGCCGCGACGCGTTGATCGTCGGGCGTGGTATAGAAACCGTCGCCGCGCTCGAACCGGCCCGACAAAGTCGCGAAGCCGCCGCCGAGGCTCGGCGAGACGCTGGCCGAGATACTTTCCGATTCCCGGCTACCGTACAATGCCTCCGCGTTCAGCAGCGGCAAGTCGCGCCGCCCGGCGCTGACCAGTTCGATCGTGCCCGCGACGGCACCGGCGCCGAACGGCCCCGACCCGCCGCCGCGCGTCACGCGAATACCGGCGAGGCGATCGGGCACCAGCGCATTGAACGGCAGATAGCCGAAAAAGGGATCAGCGATCGGCACGCCGTCGAGCAGCACCAATGTCCGGCTCGAGGCATTGCCACCCAGCGCGCGCAGGGTCGCGCCTTGCGCCGACGGATTGGCCGAGCGGCTGTCCGAGCGGCGAAACTGTTGAAAACCGGCGACGTCCGCAAGCACGTCCTCGACGCGGCCCGAGGCGTCGTTGGTCAGCCGATCGCGGTCGATCGTCGTCGCGCCATAAGCCGGTGTGCCAGGCGGCAGATCGAGCCCGGTACCCAGCACCACTATATCGTCATCCGCCGCGGCCGGGGCGGCGGGGGCGTTCTGCGCCTGTGCGGCGATCGGCCAGGCGATCGAAGCGATGAGTGCGAGGCGCGCGGTGCGTAACGACATCGGCTGACCCTATGAGGATGGAGCGGCGACCGGAGCGGTGGCCCCGGACGCCGCCCTTTGCAAGCGGCACTAGAAGAACAGGATGGCGCCGGCGGCGGTTGCATTGCATGTCCTGCAGCTGGCGTGACATCGCTCGACAAACGGACAAAAGCGACGAGCAAGGTTGGCGAAGAGCGTGGACTGGTCGGGTCAGGATTTGGTGCCCGTCGACATCTGCCGTGGCGAACCAACAAGCTAAGCCGCCGAACACCCGTATCGGGGATAACGCGTATATCCGGCGCGCCTGCGCGGTTGGTACATCATGACCGATCCCGGGCCGCTTCGGCGATGCCCGAATACAGGAGAAAGTCATGCGCGACGTGCTGGTGCTGATCCACGACGATGTCGGACAGCAATCCCGACTGCAGGCGGCGTTCGACCTCGTTCGGGCGAGCCAGGGCAGGCTTCTTTGCGTCGATCTGGCCGAGCCGGATGTCGGAGGGGCGGGGGCGGCACGCGGCGGATCGCTGGTGATGGAAGCCGAGCTCGCGCCGCTTACCACGGTCCGCGATCAGGTCGAGGCGAGTGGGCTCTCGGCGCAGTGGATCGAGCGCCGCGACGACATGCTCCCGGCATTATCCGAATTGGCCGCACTGGCCGATCTGATCGTGATGAGCGCGCCGCGCGCGGACCTCTTTCCTCCCACCTATGCCACGATCGGCGAACTGCTGGTCAGCGCCGACACGCCGATCATAACGGTGCCGCCGGAGTCGCCGGGCATATGCCTGAACGGCGAGGTGCTGATTTGCTGGGACGGATCGCGCGAGGCGCATCATGCCATGGTGGCGGCAATCCCATTCTTGCGGCGCGCATCGACCGTCACGATCGTCGAGATCGACGATGGTTCGCTGAAGCTTCCTGCCAGCCAGGCGCAAACTCTGCTCGCACAGCGCAACATCGCTTCGCAGGTTCGCTCGGACCCCGCGTTCGGCGAGAAAGCCGCTTTCCCGATCCTCGAGCAGATCGCTCTGCTCAAGGCCGATTACGTGGTGATGGGCGGGTTCGGTCATTCGCGCCTGGTCGAAAGCATCTTCGGCGGCGTGACCCAGCGGCTCCTGCAGGAAAGCCCCGTGCCGCTCTTTCTCAAACACTGACGCCGGGAGACAGGTCATGGCGATCGACCCTATCCGACATTTGGTAGTGCTCGCCCATCCGCGTCGCGGGAGCTTCAATCACCAGATCGCGCAGGCCTATTGCGACACGGTCGAGGCGTGCGGTCAAAGGCCGTTCCTGCGCGACCTCTATCTGAACCGCTTCGATCCGGTGCTCGAATATCTTGGCGAAGCTCCCGAGCTGGAGGTCGTCTATGACCTAACCGAAATCCGGCGCTGCGATGTGATAGTCTTCGTCTATCCGATCTGGTTCGGCGGACCGCCCGCGATGATCAAGGGCTATGTCGATCGGGTTCTCGGTGCCGGGTTCAAACCGAGCCACGACCACGCCCAGGCACATAATCCGTTCCTCAAGGGGCGCTACATGATCAGCTTCTCGACCTCGGCATCGACCCAGGCCTGGCTTGGCGAACAGGGTCAGCTGACATCGCTTCGCGAAAGCTTCGACCGCTATCTCGGCACGATCTTCCAGCTCGCCGCGACCGAACACGTCCATATCGATGCGGTCGTCGAAGGGCTGAGCGAGCAATATGCCGCCGAGCAGCTGGAGCGTGTCCGGGAGGCGGCGCGCAGCACTTGCGCGACCGTGCTCGACGCGGCGCGCCGCGCGGAGATGGCACGGCTTGCCGAAGGGGGAACAGGGCAGGGCACCGCCCCCGCAGCCTGAATGCCGGCGTCGCGCGTCTACGTATGATCCCCGATAGGCCGGGCAGCGAGGCGCGTCCTATCCCGGCATCGCTCGACGAGGAGAAGACCGATGGAGCAAGTCACACCGGAAACACCGCCAAGCGAAGCCGCGGAAGAGCTTTGGCTCTGTAGCCGCGAGCTTTGGCTGCAACCCGTGCAATGGTGGACGGCGTGGTGGAATGCTTGGCTCACCCTAAGCGTGCCGCACTACCGGACGCATTCGCCAGCGACGGGGCACCGCTTCGTCGTACCGGACCCTATCGCGCGCGCCGAGGAACAGGATTTGTTCGCATGAAGCCGGGCAGAACGGATCCGGTCGTGACCGCGCAGATCGGCATGTAGCCAAGGAAGTTTTGATGGCCGTCTTTCACGCCGATCTCGCCGCTCGCTCGGTGCCGCGATACACGAGTTATCCCACCGCCGCGGAATTCACCGAAACGGTAGGCGCGGCCGAGTATCGGGCAGCACTGGATGCATTGCGGCCGAGCGATCGGATCTCGCTCTATCTGCACATTCCTTATTGCCATGAGATCTGCTGGTATTGCGGCTGCAATACCGGCCCGGTCGGTCGTGCGTCGCGCCTGGACGTCTATGTCGAGGCTCTGGTTGCGGAGATCGGCATGGTTGCGGATCGCGCCAAGGGCAGCGTCAGCCACGTCCATTTTGGTGGCGGCAGTCCCAATGCTTTGTCGCCCGCTCAGTTCGAGCGCGTCGCCGCCGCGGTCCGGAACAGCTTTCAAATCCTGCCGGATGCCGAATGGGCGGCGGAGCTAGATCCGCGGCATCTCGATGCCGATTTCTGTCGGATGCTCGCGGCAAACAATGTGTCGCGAGTCAGCCTGGGCGCGCAGACCTTCGACCTCGGTATTCAGGTGAAGATCAACCGACTGCAGCCGTTTCGCATCGTTGCGCGTTGCGTCGAGGATCTGCGGCGCGCGGGTATCGACCACATCAACCTTGACCTGATGTACGGATTGCCTGGTCAGACGCTCGACACGATCGCGCGAACGATCAGGCTGGCGCGTGATCTGGCGCCCGACCGCGTGGCGATGTTCGGCTATGCCCATTTGCCGCGGATGCTGCCGCGCCAGCGAATGATCGAGGACAGCCGATTGCCCGACGCCGAAGCGCGTTTCTGGCAAAGCATCCTGGCGCGCGACCTGTGGCTGGAAGAAGGCCTTCGTCCAATCGGCTTCGACCATTATGCGCGGCCCGACGACAAGCTCGCGCTCGCTGCGGCCAACGGCACGTTGCGGCGCAATTTCCAGGGGTTCACCGACGATGACGCCGACGCGGTGATCGGCCTCGGGGCATCCTCGATCAGCCTGTTTCCGGGGCTGATCGCCCAGACTGAAAAGCATGTCGGGCGATACCGGATGAAGGTCCAAAACGGCTGTCTTGGTACGATCAGGGGAATCCGGCGCTCGGCCGACGATCAGCGACGGGGCGCGGTGATCGAGCGGCTGTTGTGCGACGGTCGCGTCGATTTGATCGAGCTCGGTTGGCCGCTCGCCGTCGCGGCGCAAGTCATGGCGGACGCCGCACCGAAGCTGGCGTCGATGGAGGAGCGGGGGCTGATCCGCCGGCACGACACGGGGCTGGTCATTTTGCCGGATGGCGAGCCCTATGCGCGGCTCGCCGCCGTCGCGTTCGATACGTTCAGGACGGCAGTCGGCGACCGCTTCAGCAAAGCGGTTTGAGTACGTAGCTATCCCGATATTGCGGTCTCGCTGACCGGCATAGCGTGCTTCCATCCCGACGATGGAGGCGGTCATGAAGAACATCCTGGTCCTGGCGCATGACGATTGCGGCCAGGAAGCGCGGCTGCAGGTCGCGATCGACATCACGCGAGCGATCGATGGGCATTTGACTTGTCTGGACGTGGCGATGACTACGCTGGCCTCCGCCGACTTCACCGGCACCTATACCGGCACCGCTATCATAGCGGAGGAACGGCAGGCTGAGGCTGCCAATAGCGCCGCGTTGAAAGCGCGGCTCGGCAGGGAAGATATTCCCCACAATGTGGTCGACGCCACCGGCGACGCTGCGACCTGTCTGCGCCGTGCAGCAAAGCTCGCCGATCTGGTGGTGGTCAATCGCGGGTTGGACGACAAGTCGGCCTATCCCAATATGTTCGATCTCGCCGGCGACATGATCCTCGAAGGCCGCACACCGGTTTTCGCGGTACCCGAAAAGGCGCGGTCGATCGATCTTCAGGGACGAGCGGTAGTCGCCTGGGACGGATCGAACCATGCCGCCGCGGCGCTGCGAGCGGCGGTGCCGTTGCTCAAGCTCGCGCGCTCGGTCACCTTATTCCATGCCGAGGACGGGTCGTTGGCGCTGCCGCTCGAGGAAGCCGCCACCTATCTCTCACGGCACGGCATTCATGCGACAATCCGCCGCGAGAAGTGCCTGATGGACCGGCCGGGTTCGGTGATCATGGCTGAAGCGATGATCGAACATGCCGCTTATGTCGTGATGGGCGCATTCAGCCGGTCGCGCTTCCTGGAAGCGGCCTTCGGCGGGGCCACCCAGCGCATGCTGAGCGAAAGCCCGGTGCCGATTTTCATCGTTCACCAACCGTGACGTGACATAGAAAAGGGGGCGACGCTCTCGCCCCCTTCTTCCGACCCGCTCAGAACCGGACCCCGATCCCCATGCCGGCGACGATCGGATCGATCTTGACGCGCGCGGCGCGGACGGTGGCGCCGCTGGTCAGGCGGGCGGTGGTCTTCATGTCGATATATTTGATGTCGAAATTCACGAAGACCTTCTCGCTCACCGGAACGTCGACGCCGGCCTGCAGCGCGTAGCCGACGCTGTCGCCGAGCTTGACCTTGGTCGTGCCCAGAGCTGCGTTGAGCGAGGGCGTCGCTTTCGACGAATAGAAGACCGAATAATTGATGCCGGCGCCCAGATAAGGCCGCACCTTGCCATCCGGCGCGAAGTGATATTGCAGCGTCAGGGTCGGCGGCAGCACCCAGGTGTTGGCGACATCCCCCAGGGCGGAGATCGTCCCGCGGCCCGACACGCTGTGCCTGGTCGTCGCCACGATCAGCTCCGCGCCGATATGATTGGTCGCCATATAGGTGAAATCGACTTCGGGCATGACGCTGTCGCCGACCCCGACTTTGCTACCGGGAATGCCGGAGACCGAGCCGGAGCGTTCGTTCGGCGCGACCACGATCGCGCGGGCGCGAACCAGCACATCACCTTCCTTGGCGAAAGCGGGGGTCGCGAGCATTGCGGCGCTCATCCCGGCGAGTAGCATCAACTTCGTCATACACACCTCCTGTTGGGGCTGTGTCGCTAGGGACGAATGCGCGCGGACACTTTGATCGCGCGCAATAAAGTCGGCTAAGTAAATCTCCGGATGGCCACCATTGGCGGCATGATCGATTAGGGGACCAACACGATATGCATATGATCGACCCCCAATCGCGCGACGCCTCGCTCGACTTCGAACTCGCGTTGTTCGTGGAAGGCGCGACCGACCGCGCGCTCTTTCTGACGTCGCCCGATGGCATAATCGCAAGTTGGAATCATGGCGCCGAACTGTTGACGGGATGGCAAGCGGACGAGGTCAAGGGCCGATCGGTGGCGCTCCTCTATACGCAGCAGGACGTTGCGGCTGGCCGGCCGATGAGCGATCGGGCTGCCGCGGCGGCGGCCTCTGCCCCTCGGCGGATGGAGGCATGGCGCATCCGCAAGGACGGGTCCGAATTCCTCGCCGACGTCACCATCTTCGCGCTGCGCAACAAAGATGGATCGATCAGGAGCTTCGGTCAGAGCGTTCATGACATCACCGCGCGCAAGGCGATCGAACAGGGCCTCGCCGAGCGGGAGATGCACGTCCGGTCGATCCTGGCGACGGTGCCGAGCGCGATGGTGGTGATCGACGAGATGGGGGTGATCGTGTCGTTCAGCGCCGCTGCGGAGCGGCTGTTCGGCTATACTGAGGCAGAGGTTGCCGGCCGCAACGTCAGCATGCTCATGCCCAATCCGGATCATGACCGGCACGACGACTATATCGCGCGCTACAAGGCGACCGGTGAGCGCCGCATCATCGGCATCGGACGGATCGTCGTTGGGCAGCGTAGCGACGGCAGCTCGTTTCCGATGGAATTGTCGGTCGGCGAGGCCAATGCCGACGGGCACCGCATCTTCACCGGGTTCATCCGCGATCTGACCGCCGAACAGGAGGCGGAGCTCAGGCTCAAGGAACTGCAATCCGAGCTGATTCACGTGTCGCGGGTCAGTGCGATGGGGACGATGGCGTCGACTTTGGCACACGAGCTCAACCAGCCGCTGACCGCGATCGCCAATTACATGGAGGCAGCCTGCGAGCTGCTCGACCGGCACGATCAGACGAACGAAGAGTTCGTCAGAGAGGCGGTCGAGGAAGCCGCGAAGGAAGCGCTCCGCGCCGGCCAGATCGTGCGGCGCCTACGCGATTTCGTGGCGCGGGGCGAAGTCGCGCAGCATATCGAAAACCTTCCCGCGATGATCGAGGACGCCAGCCGGCTGGCATTGGCGGGCGCGCGCGAGCGCGGCGTCCGCGCCTTCTTCAAACTGGATCCGAGAGCGAGCGAAGCCTTTGTCGACCGCGTCCAGATCCAACAGGTGCTGGTGAACCTGATCCGCAACGGCGTGGACGCGATCGCCGATCGCGCCGTTCGCGACATCACGGTGTCGACCGTCTCCGAGCCCAATGGCATGATCCGCGTGTCGGTCGCCGACACCGGCGGCGGACTCGATCCGGCGCTCGCGCCCCAATTGTTCCAGGCGTTCGCGAGCACCAAGGAAAGCGGGATGGGCCTGGGGCTGTCGATCTGCCGCACGATCGTGGAAGCGCATGGCGGTCGCATCTGGGCAGAAGACAATGTCGGGGGCGGCACTATATTCCATTTCACCATCCAGAGCGGGGAACCCGAAGATGAGTGACAGACGGCTGGTTCATATCGTCGATGACGAAGACGCGATCCGCCGTTCAGCGAGCTTCATGCTGCGTACCTCCGGCTTCGATACGCGCACCTATCAGTCGGGCGTCGAGTTCCTGAAGGAAGCCAAGCACGCCGACCCCGGCTGCGTGCTGCTCGATGTCCGCATGCCCGGTATGGACGGGCTGGAAGTGCAGCGCGAATTGAACGAGCACGGCATCGTGCTCCCGGTGATCGTGTTGACCGGCCACGGCGACATCTCGATCGCTGTGCAGGCAATGAAGGCGGGTGCGGTCGACTTCCTCGAAAAGCCGTTCGAAAAAAACCAGCTGATGGTCGCGCTCGATGCGGGTTTCGCCAAACTGGAACGGCGCGAAGACGCCACCACGACCGCGCACGACGCCGAAGTCAGGATCGCCGCGCTGACCGCGCGCGAGCAGGAGGTCCTGCAGGGGTTGGCGCGGGGGCATCCCAACAAGACGATTGCCTATGATTTGGGCATTTCGCCGCGCACGGTCGAGGTGCATCGCGCCAATCTGATGACCAAGCTGGAGGTGCGCAGTCTGTCGGAAGCGCTGCGCATCGCGTTCGCAGCGGGCCTGGAGAGCTGATCTTCGGATCATTACGTAACGACGCACCTGAACGGCCGTGCGACGAGAGCGTCATGAGCAATGGCGCACTCCCACAACCAGACCCAGCGGTCGAAGCCCAGCGTGTCGTATTGTTGATCGAAGACGACGAGGCCGTCCGCCGCTCGCTGCAGATGCTGCTCCATTGGCGCGGCTATGATGTGCGCTCGTTCGCCGGCGCCGCTCCCGTGCTCGAAGGCAATATGATGGACGATGCCGACGTGCTGATCGCCGACTATCGTCTTCCGGACGGCGACGGGATCAGCGTGCTGCGTGCGCTTCGCCGGGCGGACTGGAAAGGCAAAGCGATTCTGATCACCGCCTTCCCTTCACCGACGCTGGCCGAAGCGGCGCGCGCCGCCGGATTCGACGCGGTGCTCGAAAAGCCGCTGCGCCAACACGAACTCATCCGAGTGCTGGCAGGTTAACGCCATGTCGGCCGTTGCGCTCGCTTGGCCCGACACGCGGAGCCGTGCCGTCCCGGCGCCGGAATCGCGTTGCGCGCAATGCGCCGGCCGGCAGCAATCGATCTGCGCCGACCTGCCGCCGGACGTCCTGGGCGAGATGGCACGCATCGGGCGCGTGCGCCGATTGCGGCGCGGGGAGGTGCTGTCGTGGGAAGGCGACGAGACCTATGACGTCGGCAATGTGCGCGACGGCGCGCTCAAGCTCACCGCTTCGCTGCGCGACGGACGCGAGCAGATTCTGGGCGTTGCCTGGCCCGGTTCCTTCGTCGGTGAATTGTTTGCCGACCAATGGACCCATCGCGCGACGGCTTTGGCCAGCACGACGGTCTGCGTCTACCGGCGCGCGGATCTGCATGCCTTGGCTGTCTGCTATCCCGAGATCGCCACATCACTCTTGCGGCGATTCTCGAACGACCTGGACACCGCGCGACGATCGATCCTTTCACTAGGCCGCAAGACTGCCGAAGAACGTGTCGCATCACTGCTGGTCGATATGCGTCGATCAACGCCATGCGATATGACCGGGGCTACCCCCATGTCGCTCAACCGCCAGCAAATGGCCGACCTGCTCGGCCTGACGATCGAGACGGTGAGCCGGAAAATCCGCCGGTTCGAACGGGCTGGCATCATCCAGCTCGTCGGGACCCGTCTGTTCCAGGTGCTCGACGATGTCGGACTGGCCCGATTGGCCGCCTGAAGAATGATCTAAATCCGGGAATCTACGCATCGTCGCGGACGCCGGGCAGGTGCAGAGTCGCCGGCATGACCTGGTACACCATCTGCCTCGACCTCGCCCGCAGCCAAGCCTTTCCCGACGGATCGGCGGCGCATTGCTATCTCCTCCGCGCTCCGCTTTGCGATGACGGAACCATCGACGCTGCGGCGATGCGCGCTCACCCCGATCGGACGACCATATTGCGATCCTGGCCGGACGAGCCTGAGCGGAACGGGTATCTGATCCACAACGGCGCGAGCTGGCGTTTTTCCTATGCTCCGGGCGACGCCGACGACGAACCGATCTTCCATCTCGAAACGCATCCGCTCGCTGTCGGGGCCTACCTGACGGTGCGCGAGCAGGACGGCGAGGATCTCTGTTTCAAAGTGACGCGACGCGACGAGATTTCCCTTCCAGCCTAAGGATGATGCCATGACCGGAACGATGTTGGCGGTGCTGGATGACGTCGAGAGTGGCGCCGGGTTCGTCCGCACCATTTTGGCCCAGGCGGAGCGCATGGATGCGCGCCTGGTCGTCTATCTGCTGACGCCCGGGCCGCTCGCCGCGCCCGATCTCGCGCCGTTTGGCGTTTTGTATCTCCCCGACCAGATTCTGCAGGCCGATTCCGAGAAACAGGTCGAAAAGCTTCGTGCCATGCTGGGTGGAACGACGGTCGACGTCGACATACGCGGTATGTTCGACGATGTTGCCTGGCTCGCCGGCGACGTTCGACGGGCGCGACCAATTTCCGACCTGTCCGTTGTCGGTTCGCACGAGACCTGGGCAATCCCTTATCTGTACCGCCGTGTCACCGAAATGCTCGCGCTAGCCTCGGGCGGTCCATTGCTCATTCTGCCACCGGGGCGCTCGCTGACCACGGTCAATCATGCGGTTCTGGCCTGGAAATCCTGCCCCGAAGCCGTTCGCGCGCTCCACGATCTGGTGGGCCTGCTCGCGCCGGGCGCTCGCGTCGATGTGGTAAGCTGCGGCGACCGGCCGGCGAGCGAGAATGACCCGCATGGGCACGGAGCGGTTGCCGCTTATCTCGGCTATCGTGGGTTCGAAGTGGGATCGGTGTGGCTGGAACGGCGTCACGATGTCGCCGAACAACTCCAGACCCATGCCCTCGAACTGGGGGCCGATCTGCTCGCTGCCGGCGCGTTCGCGCACAGCCGACTGCACGAACTGGTGTTCGGCGGCGTCACCGCAGGACTGATCAACCAGACACGGATCCCCGTCCTGCTGTCGCGATAGCGATGCCCGACCCCGCTCAATCGCTGCTGTCCCTCGGCTATGCCGGGGCGATCGGCCTGCTGGTCGGCCTGGAAAGGGGCTGGACCGGGCGCGATGCCGATGACGGTCACCGTGTGGCAGGCATCCGGACTTTCGGGTTGCTGGGGATTGCAGGCGGCGCGGCCGCGCTCGTCACCGAACCGATCGGGGTAGCGCTCGTGTTGTTGTGCGGCATCGTGCTGATCGTCGGCTATACGCGTCAGGCGCGGGCACGCGACGGTCAGAGCGCGACCAGCGCGATCGCCGGTTTGCTCGTCCTGGGCCTGGGTGCGCTGGCGGCTTCCGGCCAGCCCGAGGCGGCGTTGGCCGCTGCCGCGGTCGTCATGTTCCTCCTGTCGTCGCGCCAGCGGCTTCACAAATTAGTCGGCGATCTTACTGCTCAGGAGATGCGCGCGGCAGCGGAGTTTGCCATCGTCGCGCTGGTCCTGTTCCCGCTTGCGCCCGATCGCGGCATGGGACCGTTCGGCGCGATCAATCCGCATCATCTGCTGCTCGTCGTGGTGCTGGTGAGCGGCATTTCGTTCGCCGCCTATCTTGCCGGCCACCATATCTCGCGCGGGAAAGGCCCGATGCTGACCGCAGCCGTCGGGGCGCTGGTATCGTCGACCGCGGTAACCGCCGCTCTTGCCCGGCGGATGCGGAGCAATCTCGGTGAAACGGGTCCCCTCAGGGTCTCCTTGCTGATCGCCTCGATCGTCGGTGGGCTGCGTGTCCTGGTGCTGATTGCCGTTCTGGCGCCGGCAGCGTTCGCCAATTCTGCCTATGCGATACTGCCCGGCCTGGCGGTACTCGCCGCGGCGGCGGTTTGGGCGGGCAAGGGCGGTGTACCCGCCGGCGAGGAATGGACGCCTGTCGGCAACCCGCTCGAACTCGGCGCGGCGGTGACCTTCGCCGCGATCGCCGCGGTCGCGACTCTTGGCGCGCGACTGGCATCGTCCGCGTTGGGCTCTTCCGGCTCGCTGATCGTGTATACCGCGACCGGCATGGCCGATGTGGATGCCGCGGTTCTAGCTTTCTCGTCATTGACGGTCGGTGAGCAGGCGATGTTGGCGGGTCCGGCCTTGGCTGCCCCTGTCGCTGCCAACATGGTGTTGAAGGCAATCGTCACCATTGTCCTGTCGCGCAATCGGGCTGGCGCAGTGGCCGCGTTACCGCTCTTCGCCTGCGCTACAGTCATCGTGGTCGCGGCAACGGTCATCTGGTTCCGTGCCTGATCGGCGCACGGGGTCACGAACTCGCTTCAGCCTCCGCCCGTTCCCAGAACGAACATGTTGTCGAGCCACCGCTCGCGCTTCGCCGCATTCTGTTCGACGGCACCGTATAGAATGTGATGGACCGGGCCGATCCCGACGAACTTCAGGATGTTGCGTTCGAGGCTCTTCACGCTGTGCGAGCGGAACCACAGGGCATAGAAGGCTGCCGGCATCCCCATCGTCACGACCACCGTGGCCGACTTGCCGCGCAGCAGGCCGCCGCCCATCGATCCCTGGTCGCTCAGCGCGAATCCCGGCCGCATGACCTGTTCGAGGAACGCCTTGAGCAGCGCCGGCACGTCGCCCAGCCAGAGGGGATAGAAGATGACGATATGGTCGGCCCAGGCGATCGACGCCTGGGCGTCGACGATCGCGGGCGAGGGCGGCTGTTTTGCCCATTCCTCCCTCGATCGCAGGATCGGGATGTCCGCCGTGGCGAGATCGATCCGGCGTACCTCATGCTCCCAGGCAAGGGCGCCCTTGGCATAGCGATCGGCCAGCGCATGGATCAGCCTGGCCCGATCGGGATCGGGATGACCGTCAATCACCAGGATGCGGCGCTTCATTCGGCCGGTTCCATCTCCGCCGCGTCAGGCTGCCGCAACGTGCGGCGCAGCAATACTTCCGATCCAAGGTCGGTGCCGGGCACCGGCGCGAAGCCCGCTTCGCGTTCGAGCGTCAATGCGGCCCGGTTCTCGCAGCTCTCGACCGCCTCGATCGCGCCGATACCCTCGGCCTCGGCGTAACGGACGACGTGCTCGACCAGGGTCCAGCTGACGCCCTTGCCCTTGAAGTCGCTGCGGACCGAAACTGCCAGTTCGGCGCGTTCGCGATCCGGATCGCACGCCAGCAGCGCCGACGCGATCGCGGTACCGTCGGGGGCGAAGGCCAGGAAGTGCATCGTCCGCCAGTAATCGATCTGGGTCATCGCCACGAGCCGGTCGCGGCCGACATCGCGCAGGCCAGTCAGGAAACGGAACCGCAAATCGTCGGTGGTGACATGGTGGAAGAGATCGGCCAGCGCTTCCTCGTCGTCGGGCAGGACCGGCCGCACGTGCATCGTCACGCCGTCGCGCGTCGTCAAATCGGCGGTCCATTCCATCGGCGCCGGCCGGATGACGAGCCGCGAACCGGTGTCGTCGAGCGACAGGCCGATCCGGGCGTCGAGCGCGATCGCGCCATGCTCGTCGACGAGCAGCGGATTGATGTCGAGCTCGGCGATTTCGGGCAGGTCGATGACCAGGGCCGACACCGCATTGAGCACACGCAAGACGGCGTCGATGTCGACCGCGGGCACGTCGCGATAGGCGCCAAGCAGGGTCGCCACGCGCGTTCCTTCGATCATTTCCCCGGCCAGCACGCTGTCGAGCGGGGGCAGCCCGAAGGCGACGTCGCGTGTCATCTGGACCGCCTTGCCGCCGGCGCCGAAGGCGATCACCGGCCCGAAGGTCGGATCGCGCGCGACGCCGATCAGCAATTCGCGGCCCGATGGGGAATTGACCATGGTCTCGATCTCGAATCCGGTGATCGACGCTTCAGGATGCTCGTGTCCCAACCGGGTCGCCATATCCGCCGCGACGCGCTGCGCGTCTTCGACGGTGGCGACGTTGAGCGCGACACCGCCGACATCGGACTTGTGCGGTAATTGCGGGGAGACCACCTTCACAGCATAAGGCGGCGGAAGGTCGGCGCAGACGCGGGCGATGGTATCGCAGTCGCGGGCGAGCATGCCTTGGACCACCGGAATGCCATAAGCGCCGAGCACGGCTTTGGCCTCGGTTGCCGAAAGTTGCTGGCGGCCCGCATTGCGGGCCCCGACGATGACGGCACGCGCCCGGGCGCGATCGCTGGCAGGGACGAGCTGATGCGCGGGCGCGCGCATCAGCGCCTCGCGTGCCGCACTCGCCTTGGCGAGATAGCCAAAGGCGCGGATGGCATCGTCCAGATTGTCGAACACGGGAATACCGACGGCATCGAACAGCGTCCGCGCCGCTTCGGCATTGCGTGGCCCCATCCAGCAAGCGATCAGCGGCTTGGCGGCGCCCGCGTCGGCCCGTGCGGCGATCACGCCCCTGGCGATCTCTTCGCCTGTCGCAACCGCGGTGGGGCAATGGATGATCAGTGCCGCATCGACCGCCGGATCGGCGAGGACCGCGCGCGTGGCGACCGAGAAACGCTCGGCCCGCGCGTCGCCGACGACATCGATCGGGTTGGCGCGTGACCATCCCGCCGGCAGGTCGGGATCGAGCGCGGCGATCGTTGCTCCCGACAAGGTAGCAAGGCTCGCGCCCGCGCCGGGCAACGCATCGGCCGCAAGCACGCCAGCGCCACCGCCGTTCGAGACGATCGCCAGGCGATCACCGTAAGGCGGGCGATAGCGCGACAGGATCTGCGCCGCATCGAACAATTCACCCATTGTATCGACCAGGATGATGCCGGCGCGGTGGAAGGCGGCGGCATAAACGTCGTAGGAGCCGGTCAGCGCGCCGGTGTGTGAGAACGCCGCTTTGCCAGCACCCGCGGTGCGCCCGGCCTTGATCGCGATCACTGGTTTGATGCGCGACGCGGCGCGCGCCGCCGACATGAACTTGGCAGGATTGGTAACCTGCTCGACATAGAGCAGGATCGTATCGGTGCGCGGATCGGCGGCGTAGAAGTCGATCAGGTCGCCGAGATCGACATCGGCCATGTCGCCCAGTGATACCACGCCCGAAAAGCCGACATGGCGGTCGGCTGCCCAGTCGAGCATCGCGGTGACGAGCGCGCCGCTTTGCGACAGAAAAGCGAGCCGTCCGGCCGTCGCATTGCGCGGTGCGAATGAGGCGTTGAGCTGGGCATGCGGCAGCAGCAATCCCAGGCAATTGGGCCCGATCAGGCGAACGTCGTGCGGCCGCGCGGCGTCGAGCATCGCTTGGCGCGCGGTGGCGTCGTGGGGGAGCGACGAAATGACGGTCACGACTCGCGTGCCGATCGTTCCTAGTTGTCCGATGATCGCGGGAATGGTCGCGGCGGGCGTGACGACGATTGCGAGATCGGGCTTGCGCGGCAGGTCGGCGATCGACGCTACCCACCAGACGTCATCCAGCTCGACCTTGTCTGGATTCACCGCGAACACCGTCCCGGCGAAGCCGCCGTCGATGATATTCTCCAGCACGCGCGTGCCGAGCGAACCGGCCTTGCTCGATCCGCCGATGACGGCGATCGATTGCGGGTGGTTGAGTGCGTCGAGATGTCGGATCGTCATGGTGCAATTTCCGCCCAAAGCCAGAGTGTCGGCCGGATTGTGCCGGGCGGATCAATCGATCTCCATCCGTATTGCCCCGGATGCCGGCCGACCCGTTCTACGGGTTACTACGCATTTGGATTCGACCGGAATTCGCACATGTCACGCCGGCACGGGGAGAGCGGATTTGCTGTACCAAAAACTATTCACCCAGGCGATCGACCGGCTGCATGCCGAAGGGCGGTATCGCGTGTTTATCGACATATTGCGCAACAAGGGGGCGTTTCCCAATGCGCGGTGTTTTGCCGGGCATAACGGGCCGATGCCGATCACGGTGTGGTGCTCGAACGATTATCTCGCGATGGGTCAGCATCCCAAGGTGATCGCGGCGATGGAAGAAGCGCTGCACGATGTCGGCGCGGGCTCGGGCGGCACGCGCAATATCGGCGGCAACACGCATTACCATGTCGATCTCGAGAACGAGCTGGCCGATCTCCACGGCAAGGAAGGCGCGCTGCTGTTCACCAGTGGCTATGTCTCGAACGAGGCGACCTTGGCGACCCTGGGCAATATCCTGCCCGGCTGCATCATCTTCTCGGACGAGCTCAACCACGCCTCGATGATCGCCGGCATCCGCAATTCGGGCTGCGAGAAGCGCGTGTTCCGCCACAATGACCTGGCGCATCTCGAGGAACTGCTCGCCGCCGAAGACCCCAACGC